>JBEGOD010000115.1:0-7922 GCA_041182185.1 Pseudomonadota bacterium | reverse complement strand
GCCAGTTCGAGATTGCCATAGGACTTGCTGGCAATCCCGGTCGCTCGTGGACCGCGCAGGTGGCCGGATCGGACAAGAAGCAGCGCCTGGCCGCCTCGCCGGTGGTCGGCGGCGGCCAGCTGTTCGTGATGGACACGGCCGGCACGGTCCATGCCTTCGATGCCCAGACCGGCGCAAGCCGCTGGAGCACGGCCTTCTCGGTCAAGGGTGATGGCCAGTCGTCGATCTATGGCGGCGGCGCCAGCTATGCCGATGGCCGGGTCTATATCACCACCGGCATGGGCGAGGTCGCCGCGCTCGACGCCAGCAACGGTTCGATCGTCTGGAAGGTCAAGCCGGCCGGCCCGCTGCGCGGATCGCCGACCATCGCCTTCAACTCGGTGTTCGTCATGACCATGGACAACCAGGTCTATTCGCTCAATGCCGCCGATGGTGCGCAGCTGTGGAACGAAGCCGCCTCGAGCGGCCAGACCGGCGTGTTCGGCGTGGCCGCACCTGCCGCAGGCCAGGGTACGATCGTGGCCGGGTTCAGCACCGGCGAACTGGTGGCCTACCGCTATGAAAACGGCCGCCAGCTGTGGGCCGATGCCCTGGCGCGGACCTCGCTTTCCACCACGGTCGGCGTGCTGACCGATATCGACGCCGATCCGATCATCGATCGCGGCCGCGTCTTTGCGCTGGGCCAGGGCGGGCGCATGGCCGCCTACGAGCTGGTAACCGGCCAGCGCATCTGGGAACTCAACCTCGCGGGCATTTCCACCCCGGCGATCGCGGGTGACTGGATCTTCACCCTGACCGACGATGGCAAGCTGCTGTGCATCCAGCGCGCTACCGGCAAGGTCCGCTGGCTGACCCAGCTGGCCCGCTTCGAGAACGAGGAAAAGAAGAAGAACCCGATCTTCTGGACCGGCCCGGTCCTGGCGGGCGGCCGCCTGTGGTTCGCCAATTCGAACGGCCAGGTCTATTCGGCCGGGATTGAGGATGGCGCACCGATCCTGCTGAGCGAGCTCAAGAACCCGGTGACGCTGGCCCCGATCGTGGCGGGCGGCACGCTCTATATTCTCGACGACAGCGGCCGGATCAGCGCCTTCCGCTGACGTTACCGCAGCCTTAACCCTTATCGGTTAGGGCGAACGGATGAGTGCGTCCCAGCCTGCGCCGGCCCAACGGCCCGAGAGCGACGTTTCCGCTGCCGTCGGGCTGTGGGGCGTGGCCGGGTTGGTGCTGTGGATCCTGGTTTGCCATTTCTGGCCTGAAATCAGCGCCATGCTGGGCTCGGTCGAGCCGCAGGAGCGGCTCTCCGGGCCTTATGCGGGGCTGGCCGGCCTGATTGCCGCGGCGCTGCCGATGGTCGTCGCCTCGCTGGTCAAGGACGAGGTCCACCGCCGCGCCTCGACCGGGATCGATTGGGACAGCCCGCGTCCCGTCTCGGCCATCATCGACATTTCGATTACCAAGCTGGCCGGCCTATGGGCGACCTGGGCGGTGATCGGCGGGCTCTATTGCATTGCCCGCTGGTACTGGGACGGGCCCTATCTGCTGTCGATGCAAGTGCTTGGCACCCTGGCCGGGCCGCTGTTTGTCGCCTCGATTCCCTATGTGATCTGGCTTGACCGCGTACTGGTAAGCCCGCGCGACGGGGCCTGGCACTTCGGCGCCATGCTGATCGGACGCGAACCGTTCGACCCGGCGCAGGTCTGGCACCATGCCCGCGCCTGGGCAGTGAAAGGCTTCTTCACCGCCTTCATGATCTCGATCGTGCCGGGCGGGTTCGGGCTGATCGTGGCGAATGACTGGGCGCCGATGCTGAGCGATCCGGTCAAGCTGGCGGGCTTGCTGATCACCGGCATGTTCGTGCTCGACGCGCAGATCGGCACTGTGGGCTATATCATGACGATGAAGCCGCTCGATGCCCAGATCCGCAGCGCCAACCCCTTCCTGGCCGGCTGGTTGGCGGCGCTGATCTGCTATCCGCCGTTCCAGCTGATGCAGGGCAATGGCCCGCTCTACTACCAGACCAATACCCAGAACTGGGCCTACTGGTTTGCAGGCCACGATGTGTTGTTGTGGGTCTGGGCCGCGATCCTCGTGGTCCTCGCCGCGATCTATGCCTGGGCGACGGTCGCCTTCGGCTTGCGCTTCTCGAACCTGACCTATCGCGGCGTGCTGACCAATGGCCCCTACCGCTTCACCAAGCACCCGGCCTATCTTGCCAAGAACACCTTCTGGTGGCTGGAAACGCTACCCTTCCTGGTAGTCAGCCATTCGCTGACCGATCTGGTGCGCAACACGTTCTTCCTGGCCTGTGTCAGTGCGATCTATTTCTGGCGCGCCAAGACCGAGGAAGCGCACCTGCTGGCCGAGGATCCCAAGTACCGCGCCTATGCCGACTGGATGGCTGAGCACGGCGCCATCACGCGGCTGTTCCACCGCGCCGGCAGCGCGCTGCGCGGTCGGCGGCAAGTGCTGCAACCGGCCGAATGATCAGAGCGGTTCGCCGCGCTCCGCTGCAAAACCCGTAACCTGCCGGCCTGACAGGCCCAGCCCGGCGCGCTCGGTGATCCAGCGCTGCATGTGGGCCGACTTGAAATGCGCGGCCAGGTGCGCGCGGCTTTCCCAGACTTCGCTGACGCGGATCAGCCCCGGCTCAGCCAAGTCCTCGGCATAATTGTATTCGATGCAGCCGTCCTCGGCCCGGCTGGCTTCCATCACCGCGATCATCAGCGGCCGCGCCGCCGCAAGGTTCTCAACCGGGATGCGGAACTGGCCGACAATCGCGATCGGCATCAGAAGCTCAGCTCGTAGACCCGGCTGATATCGCCGCCCCATTCGCCGTGGAACTTGTCGAGCAGGCGCTGGGCCGGAACCTTGCCGCTGGCGACGATCTCGTCGAGCGGGTTGAGGAACGCAGCTTCGGTATCGCCCATCGAGTTGAGCCGGGCGCGGGAATTGAGACCGGCGCGGCTGATTGCCAGCACCTCGGCCGCAATGTCCTTGAGCGTGCCGCCGCCGGGCAGCGGCGCATCGAGGCCCAGCTTCGGCACTTCCGCGCGCAGCCGTTCGCGGCCTTCCATGTCCCAGTCCTTGACCAGGTCCCAGGCGGCATCGAGCGCGGTCTGATCGTAAAGCAGGCCAACCCAGAAGGCGGGCAGGGCGCAGATCTTGTTCCACGGACCGCCGTCGGCGCCGCGCATTTCCAGGAACGACTTCAGTCGCACTTCGGGGAAGGCGGTGGAGAGATGATCGACCCAGTCGCTGGCGAGCGGCAACTCGCCTGGCAGGACCGACAATTCACCCTTCAGGAAATCGCGGAACGAAAGGCCGGCGGCATCGATGTACTTCCCGTCGCGGAAAACGA
Organism: Pseudomonadota bacterium; assembly: GCA_041182185.1. Lineage (GTDB taxonomy): Bacteria > Pseudomonadota > Alphaproteobacteria > Sphingomonadales > Sphingomonadaceae > Novosphingobium. The sequence goes on along the minus strand of JBEGOD010000115.1, from coordinate 4,564 downwards.
AATACATCGGCACGTCGAGCATATATTCGACATAGCGATCATAACCGAAACCGTCTTCGAACACGAAGCTGGCCATGCCGGTGCGGGCCGGATCGGTATCGGTCCAGATATGGCTGCGATAGGACAGGAAGCCGTTGGGCTTGCCCTCGGTAAAGGGCGAATTGGCAAACAGCGCGGTCGCCAGCGGTTGCAGCGCCAGGCTGGTGCGGAACTTCTGCACCATGTCCGGCTCGCTCGAATAGTCCAGGTTGACCTGGATCGTGCAGGTCCGCAGCATCATGTCGAGACCCATCGACCCGACCCGCGGCATGTGCCGCAGCATGATCGCATAGCGGCCCTTGGGCATGATCGGCAGTTCGTCGCGGCGCTTGTCGGGCCACATGCCCAGGCCCAGGAAGCCCTTGCCGGTCCTCGCCCCGATCGCCTTGACCTGATCGAGGTGACGGCCGGTTTCGGCGCAGGTCTGGTGCAGCGTTTCCAGCGGCGCGCCGGACAGTTCGAGCTGGCCGGCCGGCTCCAGGCTGATCGCGCCGTCGCTGCCGGAGAGGGCGATGATGTTGCCGCCCTCGATGACCGGCTCCCAGCCATAGTCCTGCATCGCCACCAGCAGGTCGCGGATGCCGCCGGGTTCGTCATAGGACGGGGCGTGGTGATCGTGCGTGCAATAGACCAGCTTTTCGTGCTCGGTGCCGATCCGCCAGCGCTCGCGCGGCTTCTCGCCCTTGATCATCGGGGCGAGCAATTGCTCGCGGCTTTCGATCACAGGATCGTTGCGATCTGAAACCTGTCTGGTGCTCATGGCGCGGAGTTAGTGCGAAGAATGGCGCCGCGCCAGCGAATTTTAAGCAGGGGTCGACCAATCGCCAACCGTGCCCATCCACAGCGCGGTGGCGGCAATGGCGGCGGTCTCGCCGCGCAGGATCCGCGGGCCCAGGGTGATCGCGCGAGTCTGGGGCAGCGCGCGGATGGCCGCGCGCTCGGCTTCGTCGAAGCCGCCTTCGGGGCCGGTCAGCAGGGCGGCAGGGCCGGAATGGGCCGCAAAAAGGCTGGCGGCGGGCTCGCCGCCGCTCTCAGCGGCAAAGAACAGCGCGCGCGGCGCCTCCCAGTCCCTGAGCAGCGCGTCGAGCTTAACCGGCGCCAGCAGCTCCGGCAGCGCCGTGCGGGCGCATTGTTCGGCCGCTTCGGTCAGGATCGCGCGGGCGCGTTCCAGGATGAGCTTGTCGGCCACGCAGCGCCGGGTCAGCACCGGCTGGACCCGGCGGACGCCGAGTTCGCAGGCCTTCTCGAGCACCAGATCGAACCGATCCTTCTTGAGCAGCGCCGCGCAGAGCGTGAAATCGGGCACCAGTTCACGCGGGCGGAGCATGGTCTCGACCGTCAGCACCAGGTCGCGCTTGCCGGCCAGGGCCACCCGCGCCGCCCATTCGCCGGTCGTGTCATCGCACAGGATCACGGCATCACCCGGCCCGATCCGCATCACCCGCGCCAGGTAATGTGCTTGCGGACCATCGATGGAGAGCTGCACGCCCGCTTCCAGCACCTGCTCGACGAACAGGCGTGGCGCTGATTTCGGAGGCCAGGCGGGGGTAGCGGGCATTGGGCAAGCTCTAGCGGATTTCGATCGATTGGCTACAGGGTAAGCATGACCGCCGAAATCGTCCCCGATACCGAGCACCGCGGGCTGGTGGCTGCCCTGCCGCAACCCTTGCGGGACTTCGCCCAGCTTGCCCGGTTCGACCGGCCGATCGGCTGGTGGCTGCTGTTCTGGCCCTGCGCCTGGGGGCTGCTGCTGGCCGGCGGGGAGAGCCGGTGGGACCTGCTGCTGTGGTTCCTGCTCGGTTCGATCGCGATGCGCGGGGCGGGCTGCGTCTATAACGATATCGTTGATGCCGATCTTGACCGGCAGGTGGCCCGCACCGCCGCGCGGCCCGTGGCGAGCGGGCGGGTCAGCAAGGGTGCGGCCTGGGCCTGGTTGCTGGCCTTGTGCGGCGTCGGCTTGATCGTCCTGCTGCAATTGCGCTGGGAGGCGCAGCTGGTGGCGCTAGGCAGTCTTGCGCTGGTGGCGGCCTATCCCTTCATGAAGCGGATCACCGGCTTTCCGCAGGCCTGGCTCGGGCTGGTCTTCACCTGGGGCGTGCCGGTCGGCTGGTTCGCGGTGAGCGAGTGGAACCTGGCGGCCATGGCCGCGCTCTATGCCGGGGCCGTGCTGTGGTGCGTGGGCTATGACACGATCTACGCCTGCCAGGACCGCGAGGATGACGCCTCGGTCGGGATCGGATCGAGCGCGCTGACGCTGGGCCGCCATGTGAAGACGGGCGTGGCGGGGTTCTACGCCGGGGCGGTCCTGCTCTGGGCGCTGGCCTGCTGGCTGCTGCGGCCGGACTCGCTGGCGCTGCTGGCGCTGGCCCCCGCGGCGCTGCATCTGGCCTGGCAGGTCCTCACGCTTGATGACGGCGATGCCGACAATGCCCTCGCGCGGTTCCGGTCCAACCGCACCACCGGGCTGCTGGTCGCGCTGGCCTGCTGGGTAGTGGGCAACGCCTGATGTGCAACCTCTACCGCATGACCAAGGGTACGGCGGAAGTGGCCGCGCTGTTCGCGGTGGAGGATGCGGCCGCCGGCGCCAACTTTGCGCATGAGGTCTATCCAGGCCTGCCCGGGCTGGTCGTGGCCGAGGGGCAGGAGCGGGTGATGCACTGGGGCTTCCCGCTGGTGCTGACCGGCCGCCAGGGTCAAAAGCTGAAACCCAAGCCCGTCACCAATGCGCGCGAGGACAAGCTGACCACCCCGTTCTGGCGTGACAGCTTCGTGAAGCGCCGCTGCCTGGTGCCCATCAGCCAATGGGCCGAGGCCGAGGGCGAGCCAGGCCGGATGACGCGGACCTGGTATGGCCTGCCGGACGCGGAGGTTTTCGCGGTGGCTGGCCTGTGGCGCCGCTCCGAGGAGTGGGGTGAGGTCTATACCGTGGTGATGGTCGACGGCCACCCGCAGATGGCCGAAGTGCATGACCGGATGCCGCTGATCCTCAGCCACGCGGCGCAGCGCTATTGGCTGGAGGGCAGTCCCGAGGATGCGCTTGCGTTGTGCCAAACCTGGGAAGATGACCTGACGGTTGAGCGTACCACCCAGCGATGGGCAACCAGCGGCGGCAAGCCGCCGCCGCCCCAGCGGTCGCTGCTCTAGGCATAGCTGACGATCTCGAACTCGATCCCGTCCCAGTCGAAGAAATAGAACCGCCGGCCGGGTTCGTAATCGGCGTGGTTGAAAGGGACCAGGCCGGCCTCCTTGACGACTGCTTCGGCGGCATCGAGATCATCGACCACCAGTCCGATGTGGTTCATCGGCGCGCCCTTGGCAAAGGGCCCGCCGCGCCCTTCGTTGGTGTAGATCGCCAGGTAATCGCGCTCGCTGCCGACGTGGATTGTCCACCCGCCGAGCTGCGAGGGACCGCGCCAGCGCTCGTGCCAGCCGCACAGTTGCTGGAGCAGCACCGAAGAGCGCTCCGGATCGCTGACCGTGATGTTGACGTGTTCGAGGAATCCGGTTTCCATGATTCACCATCCTTTTCAGCTGCTTGCTTCGCACTCTGCGAATAGGGCTTTACCCTGATGAAACCTCAAGCTAACTTGAGGTCAAGCAAATTCGCGCAAAAAGGCACTTGCCGATGGACAAGAACGACCTGCTGCCGATCGGCGAACTGGCCCGGCGCACCGGCCTCGCGGTCTCGGCGATCCGCTTCTACGAGGACAAGGGTCTGATCCGGGCGATGCGGACGATGGGCAACCAGCGGCGCTTCCTGCGCAGCGATATCCGCCGCCTCAGCTTCATCCTGATCGCGCAAAAACTTGGGCTGGGCCTGACCGAGATCGAGGCCGAACTGGCGACCCTGCCGCAGGGCCGCACGCCCACCCTGTCAGACTGGCAGAAGCTCAGCCGCTCGGTCCGGGTCGCGCTCGATGCCAAGATCCAGCTGCTCACCCGCACCCGCGCCAAGCTCGATGAATGCATCGGCTGCGGCTGCCTCAGCCTCCAGCGCTGCCAGCTCTACAATCGCGACGATCGCGCTGGGGCGGGCGGCGGCACTGGCCCGCGTTACGTGCTGGATTAGCTATTCCGCCGCCAGCAGTTCTTCCGCGCCCTCCAGGTCGACGCTCACCAGGCGGCTGATCCCGCGTTCGACCATGGTCACGCCGAACAGGCGGTGCATGCGGCTCATCGTCACGGCGTTGTGGGTGACGATCAGGTAACGGGTGTCGGTTTCCTTCACCATCGCATCGAGCAGGTCGCAGAAGCGTTCGATGTTGGCATCGTCCAAGGGCGCGTCGACTTCGTCGAGCACGCAGATCGGGGCCGGGTTGGTGAGGAACAGCGCGAAGATTAGCGCCACGGCGGTCAGCGCCTGTTCGCCGCCTGACAGCAGGGTCAGCGAGGTCAGGCGCTTGCCCGGCGGCTGGGCGTAGATCTCAAGCCCAGCCTCGAGCGGATCGTCGCTATCGACCAGTGCCAGGTGGGCCTGCCCGCCTTCGAACAGCTTGGAGAACAGCCGCTGGAAGTGGGTGTTGAC
>JBEGOD010000114.1:0-12592 GCA_041182185.1 Pseudomonadota bacterium | reverse complement strand
TCCGCCGCCGGGGCGGCAGGCGCCGCAGCTTCGCCGGGCGTGCGGACCACGATCTGTTCGACCGGGTCATCGGCCTTCGAGCCACAGGCGGCGAGGGCGAGCGTGGCGAGGACCAGCAGGGCGGAACGGTGCATCAAGCTTCTCCTCACGCAAACTGCTTGGCGATCGGCAAGGCGCGGATGCGCTTGCCGCTGGCGGCGAAGACCGCATTGGCCAGGGCCGGCGCCGCCGGAGGCAGGCCCGGTTCACCCGCGCCGCCCAGCTTCTCGTGATTGCCATTGATGATCTCGACCGCGATGGCCGGGCATTCGTTCATCCGCAGCATCTGGTAATCGTGGAAGTTGCCCTGCTCGACCGCCCCGTCCTTGAGCGAAATCTCGCCATAGAGCGCCGCGGTCAGCCCGAAGACGATGCCGCCCTCCATCTGGTTGCGGAACCCGTCTGGGTTCATTGCAAAGCCCGGATCGGCGGCGCACCAGACATTGGTGACCTTGGGCTTCCCGCCGGTCATGTCGACCTCGACCACTTCGGCAACGATGCTGCCAAACGACTCGGTCAGCGCCAGGCCCCGCCCGCGCCCGGCGGCCGGCTTGGTACTCCAGTTTGCCATGGCGGCGACCTTTTCCAGCACTGCCTTGTGGCGCGGCGAATTGCCCAGCATGGCCAGGCGAAACTCCAGCGGATCGCGCCCCGCGGCATGGGCCGCCTCATCGATGAAGCTCTCGATGAAGAAGGCCTGCTGGCTGTGATCTACTGAGCGGAAGGCGGCGAAAGGCAGGTGCAGATCGGCCTCGGCCACGCGGATCGACTTGTTGGGAATGTCATAGAACGCGCAGTCGCAGGCCTCGGCCGGATCGTGCCGCTGGGTAAAAACGTTGTTCCAGGCGACCAGCCGGCCCTGGGCATCGAGGCCCCCGGCAAAGCGGCTCATGTCAGCCGGGCGGAACAGGCCCTTCTGGGTATCCTCTTCGCGCGACCAGATCATCTTGACCGGATAGCCAGTCGCCTGGCCAATCCGCACTGCCATCAGCACGTAATCGGTCTCCAGTCGCCGCCCGAAACCACCGCCCATGATCGGGTGATGCACGGTCACGTCGTCAGCCGAGAGGCCCAGCGCCTTGGCCGCCGCGCTGCGCGCCATCAGTGGAACCTGGGTGCCGGTCCAGATCTCGCACTTGCCATCGCGCACCCAGACCGTGGCGTTCATCGGCTCCAGCGGCGCATGAGCAAGATAGGGCGCCTGGTAATCGGCGCTGATCTTCTTGGCCGCAGACTGCATCGCAGCGGGCACATCGCCCTGGCCGATCACTTCCTTGCCGCCCGTCTCGCCCGCTTCATCCAGCGCGGCGGCGAAGGCCGCGAACTGGTCCTGGCTGGAGCGGATCGGGCTTTCAGGCTTGGTATATTCGGCGGTAATCGCATTCAGCGCCTGCTGGGCCTGCCAATAACTATCGCCCACGACTGCGGTGAAATCCCCCATGTTGAGGATCTGCAACACGCCTGGCATGGCCTTGGCCGCGCTGGCGTCCATCTTCGCCACCCTGGTGCCAGGCACCGGGACGCGGCGCACGGCGGCATAGGTCATGGTCTGGCCGGGGATCGTGGCATCGATCCCGAACTGCGCAGAGCCATCGACCTTGGCCGGAATATCGGTGCGCGGGGCATCGGTGCCCATCAGGCGATAGTCCTTGGGCGCCTTGAGCTTGGGCGTCTGCGGCATGTCCTGCTCGGCCGCGGCGGCGGCGAACTGGGCATAGGGGGCCGACTTGCCCGAAGCCTTGTGGCTCAGCGTGCTGTTCGCGGTGACGATCTCGCCGGCGGGCACGCCCCATTCCTTGGCTGCCGCGCCGACCAGCATCTGCCGCGCAGCTGCACCGGCAATCCGCATGGTGTGTTGTCCGGTGGTGCGAATCGATGAGCTGCCGCCGGTGATGAGGCCATCCGCGAGCTGGCCGATCTTGGTGAACAGGCCGTTCCAGGTCGGCTCCAGCCAGTCCGGTGCGTCCACCGTGCCCCCGGCGATGAACATCCGGATCGTGTCGGTGACGACATAGCTGCCATCGGTCGGCGCTTGCATCACCTTGACCAGCGACCAGTCGGCATCAAGCTCGTCGGCCAGCATCTGCGCCAGCACGGAATGCGCGCCCTGGCCCATCTCGCAGTGCGGGACGATCGCGGTGACGACATTGTCAGCATCGAACTTGAGCCAGGAATTGATCAGCTGCTCGCCCTCGCCCCCGGCGACCTTGGGCCCCAGCTTGTCCACCGGATTGCCCGGACGGACGCCGACACCGATCAACAGGGCCCCGCCAGCCAGGACGCCCGCGCCGATAAAGCCGCGGCGGGTCCACTTGGCAGCGCGGCTGCGCGGAGGTTTGGCCATGTCGTTCATGCCTTCACCTCTGCACTCTGGGCCACGCCCTTGGCCGGTTCGAGCCCGGCCGCAACCTTGATCGCACGGCGGATGCGGACATAGGTGCCGCAGCGGCAAATGTTGCCGGCCATGGCAGCGTCGATCTGGGCATCGCTGGGGCTGGGATTGTCGCGCAGCAGGGCGGTCGCCGCCATGATCTGGCCTGACTGGCAATAGCCGCATTGCGGCACCTGCTCGCTGATCCAGGCCTGCTGGACCTTGCTGAGTTCGCCCTCTGGCCCGGCCACACCCTCAATCGTGGTGATCGCCTTGCCCTCGGCTTCTGCAATCGGGGTGGAGCAGCTGCGCACCGGCTGACCATCAAGGTGGACCGTGCAGGCCCCGCACAGCGCCATGCCGCAGCCGAACTTGGTGCCGGTCAGTCCCAGCCGTTCGCGCACCACCCACAGGATCGGCATGGCCGGATCGGCCTCTACCGACGCGGGTTCGCCGTTGATCGTGAATTTCACCATGGCCGCCTGTTCCCCTTGATCAAGCCTAGCTAGCGCGGAAGCGCCCGCGCACTCAAGCGTCAACCGCCGCACCTACCATTTCGCGCAGGGGCAGCTTTGCCGCCATCCGTACCGCCAACAGCGCCGTGCCGCTGACCTTGCGCTGGACGAACAGCGTCTCGGCTGGAGGAATGTGCCAGGCAGCGCGGTCCGCCGCGATGGTTTCGGCGCTGCGCCGCACCTCTTCGACGAACGAGCGATCGGCGAAATCGAACAGCCCGGGCTGGCCGAGGTGCTCCATCAGCACCGCGATCATCGCATCGAGCGCGGGCGCATGCCGTTCCAGCGTGACGGGCGAGACGAACCCGACCTCGAGCAGTGCCGCCTTCAGCGCAGCGCTGTCATCGGCCAACCCGGCCAGCATCAGCCGGCGGTAAGCGGCAGCCGTAGCTTCGGGCACGGCCCGGGCTGCGCCGAAATCGAGCAGGACGATCCGGCCGCTGTCCGGCTGCCAGCGGTAATTCGCGAAGTTGGGATCGGTCTGCATGAAGCCGAATTCGAATAGCTCGCGCAGCACCAGCGTGAGCAGTGCATCCATCGCCGCATCGCGGGTGGCCTGGTCGGTATCCTGTAGGGTATCGATCGGCTGGCCGGGGATGAAATCCATCGCCAGCACCCGTTCGCCCGACAGTTGCGGGATCGGTGCCGGCACCACGAAGGCAGGGTTGCCCGCCAGCAGCGCTCCATAGCGCCGCATCTGCTCGGCCTCGCGGACATAGTCGGCCTCTTCACGCAGCTGCAGTTTCGCCTCCGCCAGCAAGGGCGCGATGTCGAGGCTGGCCGGGAGCAAGCCGGAAAGGCGCAGCAGGGTGGCGACATTATCGACGTCGGCCTCGATGCTGACTGCAACGCCCGGGTACTGGACCTTGATCGCGACTACCCGGCCATCGGGCAAGGTTGCGCGATGGACCTGCCCGATCGAGGCAGCGGCGATCGGCGTCGCCTCGAACCGGGTGAAGCGCTTCCGCCAATCCTTGCCCCATTCGGCAGTCAGCACCTGGCTCAGCTGCGAGGGCGGCATGTAGTGCGCCGAATCCCGCAGCCGCGCGAGGATCGCGGTCAGTTCCGCCGGCAAGAGGTCCCCAGCATCCAGCGAGATCATCTGCCCCAGCTTCATCGCCGCGCCGCGCAGCCGTGAAAGCTGTTCGGTCACCCGCATGGCGTTGCCGGGCGTGAGCAGCATTTCCGACAGCTGCGGTCGCTCGCCCGCGGCCAGCCGCCGCGCGCCCTCGGCCAGCATGCCGCCGGCAATACCGCCCGCGAGCTGGCCAAAGGAAGACAGCCGCGACAGGCGCGAGGACGGACCTTGCGGTGGCGCGGATCGCTCATCGCAGCCGCGCCTGCAAGGCGGGCCGGACGGTCAGGAACCGGGCATAGGCCCATTCCAGCAGGCGGCCGGCCAGCGGCAGCCGCGCCAGTTGCCCTAACGGCCAAAGCAGCGGGATCGCCCGCCACATCGCCGCAAAGGCTGCCGCGCCGGACAGCATCACCCCGTTCTCGCGTGCATGGAACCGGGCCAGCATGGCCGCCCGGTCAAGCGGGCAGCCGGCCTGGGGATTGGCCAGGTCGGTAAAGGCAATCCGGCGGCGGCGATCGAACCGGCGCATCAGCGCAATCTCGCGTCGACACAGCGGACAAGCGCCATCGTACCAGACTTCTACTGCAGCGAGGGGATTCATGCCGCCTTATCGCACGACCGGCTGTCGAGCGCCAACTGGCCCATGGCGCATCTTGACGCAGCCACAGCGGCGATCAAGACGTGCGACAGTAGAGTTCGCAACCCAGCATTTGAAACCGCAATATTCGGGGTACGCGGGATGCAAAGCGGCCTTTGGCTAACCAGGGCGCAATCCGGACTGGTAAGCCCCGCTATCGCGACAAGACGGAAACAACGCAGACCGCTTCTTCGACACCCCACAGGCCGCCGCCGTTTTCCGCAACGGCGGTTCTGGCAGTCGCGACCTGCCGGTTCGCAGCCTCACCGCGAAGCTGGGTCACCAGTTCGAAGATCTGGGCCAACCCGGTCGCGCCGATCGGGTGGCCTTTGCTTTCAAGCCCGCCCGACGGATTTACCGGAGTTCGGCCGCCAAGCGCGGTATATCCCTGCAGTGCGGCAAGTCCGCCCTCACCGCGGGGCACAAGACCAAGGTTCTCTACCTGGATGACTTCGCCCACGGCCGTGGCATCGTGAACCTCAGCCAGATCGATATCATCTGGGCCAAGCGAAGCGGCCTCGAAAGCTTTTAGCGCGGTGACCCGGCCGATGTGCCGCTCAAGATCATCCGGGTCACGATCCACCGATGTTCCAAGGACGCAGGCGCACAGTTCAACCGCACGGGCCTGCGCGCCCAGCCGGCGCAGACCTGCCGCGGTGCAGAGTATGGCGGCTGCCGCGCCGTCGCTGACAGGCGCGCACATTGGCAAGGTCAGCGGCCAGACGATCGACCGCTCGGCAAGGATCTCGTCGATCGAGTAAGAGCGGCGATACTGGGCGCGCTCGTTGTGAACCGAATGCGCATGGTTCTTGGCCGCGACGGCGGCGAATTGCTCTTCCGTCGAGCCATAGAGCCGCATGTGCTGGCGGGCGAAGGCGGCGTAGATGTCCATGAACACGCTGCGCCGATCGGCCGGAGGAGGCAGCGTTGTGTCGTCCATGCCGCCAAGTGCCAGCAGAGCCGCGCGGCTTTGATCGGCCAACCGCTCCTGCTTCGTTGATCGACATTGTTGTGCAAGCTCCGATCCGCCATAGCGGGGATCTTCGTCAAGCTGGTTTTCGCCGCAATCATGCGGAATGCTCGACAAATTCCAAAGGCTATGACGCTGTGCAAGTCCGTGAATTCCAGGCCGACCGTTTCTTGCGTGACTGCTGGCAGAAAAAGCCGCTGCTGATCAGGAACATGTGGACTGCGTGGAGCAACCCGCTTGAGCCCGACGAACTTGCCGGGCTTGCCTGCGAGGACGGCGTCGAAGCCCGCCTCATCACCCAAGCTTCAGGCACCTTGGCCGTCGAACACGGACCTTTTGCCGAGGCCCGCTTTGGCAGTCTTGGCCAAGAGCCGTGGACCCTCCTCGTCAACGCGGTCGACCACCATGTGCCGGACGTCAGCGCCTTGCTCAATTCTTTCCGCTTTATTCCCAATTGGCGGATCGACGATGTCATGGTGAGCTATGCTATCGACCAAGGCGGTGTGGGCCCGCACTTCGATCAGTACGACGTGTTCCTGGTCCAGGGTCTTGGCAGGCGACGGTGGCAGATCGGCGCGCCGTGCGACGATTCGACCGAACTTCTCCCACACGACGACTTGCGACTGCTCGCCAATTTCGAACCGACGCAGGAGTGGGTTCTCGAGCCCGGCGATGTTCTGTACGTCCCGCCTGGGATAGCCCACAACGGCATCGCCATCGGCGAAGATTGCATGACGTATTCGATCGGCTTTCGAGCGCCTTCGCGCGATGAACTGATCGCGCAATGGGCAGAACATCTGGTTGAGCAATCTGATGATGGCCACCGCTATGCCGATCCTGCCTTGGCTTTGCAGGCGAACCCCGGCGAGATCACAGCGCAAGCGCTTGAAGGCCTGCATGCCATGCTCACGGAGAAACTTCTGGACCGTCATGCATTCGCGCGATGGTTCGGTCAGTACAACTCCACACCCAAGAACCTCGATATCGATTGGACACCCGAAGCCTCCGTTGCCGCCGCCGACCTTCGCGCAATGCTCGCGGCTCCAGCTTCGTTGATCCGAAACCCGGCAAGTCGATTTACTTTCATTCGTGAGAGCGCCGAGTCTGTCATGCTGTTCGTCGATGGCTATTCCCATGCCTGTTCGGGCAATAGTGCGCTTTTCGCCGAACGCTTGTGCGCGCTTGACCACATGACAATCGCTTCTTCCGACCTGGGGTGCCAACCCACGGCCGCTCTCATCGCTGCGCTCATCAACCTCGGCAGTATCGAAATTGCCGGGGAGGGCTGAAATGCCGGCGTATCAACGCGAGGAAGCTTCGCACGCTTTGACCAAAGCCGCTCGCTCGCTGCCGGGACCCAAAAGAATGGCTCAGGCTTGGCCAATCGGTTCGATAGTGGTGTCGCCGACGGAGGGCCATTTTTAACGCGCTAGTACTGGCCTGGGAATGACGCCTTTGTCGGCGGGCGGCCTTAGCTTTGGGTCCGATGTTACGGCGAAAGCCACTTACTATGCCTGGCCGAGCGTTCAGCCTCCAGCATCAGCGGACCTATCGGGTAGCGATTTGGTAGCGCCCCGGATACCAAGCCCGGTATCCCAGGATTTAAGGCAATAGATGGCGGAGCGGGAGGGATTCGAACCCTCGATACGCTTTTGACGTATACTCACTTTCCAGGCGAGCGCCTTCGACCACTCGGCCACCGCTCCGCATGCACTGGAAGTTGGCGCCCTAGCGGCGGGAGCGTTGGGGCGCAAGCATTGGCGGAGCGGGCGGGCGTTACTATCTGTCAGTCCATGGAACGCATGTTTGGCCTGGCCCCCGATGCCGCCGAGATCGAGGCGCTGGCCGATGCCGCCCTCGCCCGCTTGCCGCAGCCCTTTGCCGCGCACCTGGCCGGCGTGGTGCTGCAGGTGGAGGAATTTGCCGATGCCGAGACGCTCGCTCTGCTGGGGATCGAGGATCCGTTCGAGCTGACCGGGATCTACGAAGGCGTGCCGGTGGGCGAGAAGCATTCCGCGCCGAGCGGCACCCTGCCCGACCGGATCCGCCTGTTCCGCGCGCCGATCCTGGACGAATGGATCGCCCGCGGGGACGAGACGCTGGAGCATCTGGTGGCGCATGTGGTGATCCATGAAGTGGGACACCATTTCGGGCTGAGCGATGCGGATATCGAGGCGCTGGAGGACGCGGCGGACTGACCGCTTGCAGCTTGGCGATTTGCTGGCAAAGTCTGCGCCATGCGCAAACACCTGATCCCGCTCGCCCTGCTCCTTGCTGCCACGCCGGCCTTGCCGCAGGCTTCGGCCAATATTGCCGCCGGCCGCGCCCAGCCTTCGCCGCTGGCTCCGGCCGAGATCGTCAATGCCGCACCCAAGACAGACTGGGCGGCGATTGCCGCGGCGGACCTGCTGGTGATGGACCTGGCGCCCGACGCCAAGGGCAAGCCACGCCGGGTGGTGATCCAGCTAATGCCCGCGCCGTTCAGCCAGGGCTGGGTGAGCAACATCCGCAAGCTGGCGGCAGCGCAGTTCTGGGACGGGACCAGCATCAACCGGGTGCAGGACAATTATGTCGTGCAATGGGGCGATGCCAATGCCGAGGACAAGGGCAAGGCGAAGCGGTTGCCCGCGGATTTGGCGGTGGTGCCGGAGAGCGGATATTCACTCGATTATGAAAGCGCGCCATATAACCGGGCGCGATCCCGGTTGCTGCGTCAGGCGCGGCCAGATTTCACTCCACTGCCAGGCGAGCATCGTGCGGGCTACTGGCATACCGCCCGCGATCCGTATACCAACGGCGGGGCGACCTTCGACGGCGGCTGGCCGCTGGGGTACGACGGGAATGCAGTCTGGCCCGTCCACTGCTACGGGATGGTCGGCGTCGGGCGCGACATGCCGCCGAACACCGGCACCGGGGCCGAGCTCTATACCGTGATCGGCCATGCCCCGCGTCATCTCGATCGCAACATTGCGCTGGTCGGGCGAGTGATCGAGGGGATCGAACACCTCTCCAGCCTGCCGCGCGGGACCGGGGCGCTGGGGTTCTATGAAACCCCGGAAGAGCGCACCGGGATCGTCTCGGTGCGGATCGGCAGCGAGGTGAGCGGGCTGCCGGCCTATGAATACCTCTCGACCGAAAGCGAGAGCTTTGCCCGCTATGCCGATGCCCGCGCCAATCGCCGCGATGCCTTCTTCATCCGTCCTTCGGGCGGGGCTGACGTGTGCAACATCCCGGTGCCGCTGCGTCGGGTGAAGTGACCGAACGCCTTTCGTACACCGGCACGCTCTGGCGCTGGCAGGGCGGTTCCGGCGGCTCCTGGCATTTCCTGACTATCGATGGCGAGGCCGGCGAGGCCTTGTCCGGCACGGCGCTGATGCGGCGGATGGAGAAAAGCCTGGGCGGGTTCGGCTCGCTCAAGGTGACTGCCACTGTTGGCGACAGCACCTTCCGGACCTCGCTGTTTCCCAGCAAGGAACTGGGCTGGCTGCTGCCGGTCAAGGCCAGCGTGCGCAAGGCCGAGGGGATTGGCGAGGGCGATGCCGTTGAAGTCTTGCTTGAGGTTTGATTTGTTTGCTCTGCTGCGCCTCCGCAACCGCTAAAGCCGCTCAGCCTCGGCCACGGCATCGCTGGCACGCAGGGCCGAGACGATCCGGGTGAGGTGGGCGAGGTCGCTGACGTCGAGATCGACATCGTAGGTGCTGAACAGCTCATCCCGGCTGGAGTTTTCAAGCGCGGCAATATTGGCGCGGTTGCTGGCGAAGATGCCTGCAGCCTCGGCCAGGGCGCCCGGGCGGTTGTGGAGGACCATCCGGATCCGGGCGACTGCGCCGGTGGTCCGTTCACCCCATGACAGGTCCAGCCAATCGGCATCGACGCCGCTGGCCAGCGTCAGGCAATTGATCGCGTGAACTTCCACCCCCTTGCCCGGCACGCGCACGCCGACGATCCGGTCGCCCGGCACGGGGTGGCAACATTCGGCGAGGTGGAAGGCAACCCCAGCGGTGAGGCCGCGGATCGAGATCGCGCGTTCCTGCCGCGGCCAGTGTTCGGGATCTTCCATGCCGGTGGTGCTGCCGGGGACCAGGGCTTCCATCACCTGCCGGTCAGCGAGCTTGGCCGTGCCGATCGCCACCAGCAGGTCTTCCTCGCTGGTCAGGCCCAGCCGCTTGACCGCTTCGCGCACGGCTTTCTTGCCGATCTTGCTGGGCAGCCGGTCGGTAATGCCCTCAAGCAACTTGCGCCCGATCGCGGCGACTTCCTCGCGCTCCTTGGCGCGCACCGCCCGGCGGATCGCGGCGCGGGCCTTGCCGGTGACGACAAAGCCAAGCCAGGAAAGCTGGGGCGAGGCGGTGCGGTTCTTGATGATCTCCACCACGTCACCATTGTTCAGCGGCGTGCGCAGCGGCATGTGGCGGCCGTTGATCTTGGCCCCGACCGCGAAGTTGCCCAGGTCCGAGTGGACCGCATAGGCGAAGTCGACCGGGGTCGATCCCTTGGGCAACTGGTGCAGCGCGCCCTTGGGGGTGAAGGCGAAGATCCGGTCCTGGTAGATCGCCATCCGGGTATGCTCGAGCAGTTCCTCGGCATCGTGGCTGGCATCGACGATCTCGATCAGGTCGCGCAGCCAGCCGACCTGGCCGTCGGGCCGGTCACCCTGCTTGTAGGCCCAGTGCGCGGCCAGGCCGAACTCGTTGGTGCGGTGCATCTCGTGGCTGCGGATCTGCACCTCCATCCGCATCGAGTTTTCATAGATCAGGCTGGTGTGGAGCGAGCGGTACCCGTTCGACTTCGGCGTCGAGACATAGTCCTTGAAGCGGCCCGGGATCATCTGCCAGGTGGTATGCAGCACCCCCAGCGCGCGGTAGCAGTCCTGCTGAGTTTCGGTCAGCACGCGGAAGGCCATGATATCGGTGATCTGTTCGAAGGAGACATGGCGTTCGGCCATCTTCTTCCAGATCGAATAGGGGTGCTTCTCGCGCCCTGAGACCTCAACCTTGAGCCCGGCCTCGGCAAGCGCCTGCTTGATCGCCAGGGCGATGGCATCGACCTGGCCGCCGTCGGTCTCGCGGATCTGGGCCAGGCGCCCAGTGATCGTGGCATAGGCCTCTGGCTCCAGCTGCTCGAAGGCCAGCAGCTGCATCTCGCGCATGTATTCGTACATGCCCACCCGCTCGGCCAGGGGGGCATAGATATCCATTGTTTCGCGCGCGATCCGGCGGCGCTTGTCCTCGCTCTTGATGAAGTGGAGCGTGCGCATGTTGTGGAGCCGGTCGGCCAGCTTGACCAGCAGGACGCGGATGTCCTCGCTCATCGCCAGCAGGAACTTGCGCAGGTTTTCCGCCGCGCGCTCGTTCTCGCCCATCGCCTCGATCTTGGAGAGCTTGGTTACCCCGTCGACCAGCCGGGCGACATCCGGGCCGAACAGCCGCTCGATCTCCTCGGTCGTGGCCAGCGTATCCTCGACCGTATCGTGGAGCAGGGCGGTGACGATGGTTTCCTGGTCGAGCTTGAGCTCGGTCATCAGGCCCGCCACCTCGACCGGGTGGCTGAAATAGGGATCGCCGCTGGCCCGTTTCTGCGAGCCATGCTTCTGCACGGTATAGACATAGGCCCGGTTGAGCATCGCCTCATCGGCGTCCGGATCGTAAGCGAGCACCCGCTCGACAAGTTCATACTGGCGCAGCATTACGACCTATGTGGGGGATTAGCCCCCGAACCCGCAAGCGCTTTCGCCGCCGTTCAGCTCCAGGACGCTTCGGCCGGCAGGCACATCAAGCCCAAGCCGCCTCCGGCGGCAGACTCATCAGGATCGCGTCGATATTGCCGCCGGTCTTCAGGCCGAACAGCGTGCCGCGGTCATAGACCAGGTTGAATTCGGCATAGCGGCCGCGCCATTCGAGCTGCTGGCGCTTGTCGGCATCGGTAAAGACTGTGGCCATCCGGCGGCGGACCAGCTGGGGGAATACGCCCAGAAAGGCTTCGCCGACATCACGGGTGAAGGCGAAATTGGCCTCGAAATTGGCCTCGTCGGCGCATTCGAGGTGATCGTAGAAGATCCCCCCGACCCCGCGGTGGACGTTCCGGTGGGGAATGAAGAAATAGTCATCGGCCCAGGCCTTGAACTTCGGGTAATAGGCCGGATCATGGGCATCGCAGGCCGCCTGGAAGGCGGCGTGGAATTCGGCCGTGTCTTGCGGATAGGGGATCGGCGGATTGAGATCGCCGCCGCCGCCGAACCAGGCCTTGGTGGTGGTCAGGAAACGCGTGTTCATGTGGACGGCAGGGACATGCGGGTTGGCCATGTGCGCGACCAGGCTGATGCCGGTGGCGGTGAAGCCGGGGTTATCCTCGCTGGCACCATTGATCGATGCGGCGAACTGCGGCGCAAAGGTGCCGTGGACGGTTGAGACGTTGACCCCGACCTTCTCGAACACCTGGCCCTTCATGACCCCGCGGGTGCCGCCGCCGGGATCGGGGTTGCCCGCTTCCTCGCGGCTCCAGGTCTGGTAATCGAACCGGGCGGCGCTGCCGGCCTCGGCCTCAATCGCTTCGAATTCGGCGCAGATCCGGTCGCGCAGGCTTTCGAACCAGGCCTTGGCGCGGGCGGTATGGGGGGTCCAATCGGTCATATCCCGCCCTTGCCAAGCAAGCGGCCTTGCGGCAAGGAAAAGCCATGGTTCCCTTTTCGTTCGCTGGTGAGGAGATGGCGCTGCTGGATGGCGGCGCGCTCTATTGGCCGCGCGAACAGGCACTGCTGGTGGCCGACCTGCATCTTGAGAAGGCAAGTTTTTTTGCGCGCTTCGGACAGATGCTGCCGCCCTATGACAGCCGTGAAACGCTGGAGCGGGTGGCCCGCGCGATCCGGATCAGCGGCGCGCGGCGGGTCTTCACCCTGGGAGACAATTTCCATGACGGGGACGGCGCGAACCGGCTGGAACCCCACGCCGCGGGCATGCTGGCGGCGCTGACCCGGGTCACCGAC
>JBEGOD010000113.1:0-16242 GCA_041182185.1 Pseudomonadota bacterium | reverse complement strand
TCCATGTCATCGAGATAGGAATTGCGCCAATAGCCATGGAAGCCTTGGCGGTTGGCCCAGAACGGCTCGCTTTCATAGCGGCAGGCCCGCGGCAGGGGGGAATGCAGCGCCAGGCGGTGATCTTCCCACCAGCGCACACCATCATCCAGCCAGCGGAAGATATCGGCGTTGAGGATCGTGCCTTCGGCATCGACCATCGGTTCCTTGGAGGAAATGTCATCGCACATGGCGACCTGCAGGCCGCGTTCCTGCGCGATCCGGGCCATGGCCACGGCGGCATCGTGGATATCTTCAAGGCAACGAACCGTCACCAGTTCGAGCAGTTGGGCGGTATTCTCGCGCCCGTGCGGTGTGCGTAGTTCGACGACGTTGCCGGTAATGGCTTCTTCGCTCACAGGTCCTCTCCCGCCGCCCGGTTTTTGGTGGGCGGTCTTGCGAATCGGAGGCTAGCAAGAAACCGGGCGTGACGCTACGGAATTGGTAATATTATTACAGCAGCTCAGCGCGTTTCCAGCACGCGTTCAAAGCCCCAGCACGGACTTGGCGATGATGTTCTTCTGGGTCTCGTCCGAACCGCCGAAAATCGTCGATGCGCGGTTGTTGAGATAGCGGGCCATCGCGGTCTGCGCGCGTTCGCTGCCGACCGGTTCGGGCGCTTCGTTGCCATAGAGCGGCCGCTCCAGCGGCAGTTGCAGCGCATCATAGCCCAGCAATTCGAGGCGCAGCGTATCAAGCGTCTGGCCGATGTTCGATCCCAAGAGTTTGCACAGCGAGGTCTGCGGACCCGGCTGGCGGCCCTTGGCCAGCTCGGCCAGGATCCGCAGCTCGGTCACTTCCAGTGCCTCGGCATCAAGCCGCGTGCGGGCCAGCCGGTCGCGGAAGCGGGGATCCTTGGCGATCGCGCCGTTGACGCCCGACGGCTGGCTGCGGGCCAGTTCCTCCAGTTCGGAAATGCCCTGCAGCAGGCGCGGGGCAAAGCATGATCCGCCGCGCTCGTTTTCCAGCAGGAACTTGGCGATGGTCCAGCCCTGGCCCTCGTCACCGATCCGGTTGGCGGCGCTGGTCCGGGCATCGGTGAAGAACACCTGGTTGACCTCGTGGTCGCCCGACATCGACAGGATTGGGGAAACCTCGACCCCCGGCTGGTCCATCGGCACCAGCAGGAAGGTGATCCCGGCCTGCTTCTTCACGTCCGGATTGGTGCGGACCAGGGCGAAGATCCACTCGGCATGGTGGGCGTGCGTGGTCCAGATCTTCGAGCCATTGATGACGTATTCGTCACCCTCAAGCCGCGCCGCGGTCTTGAGCGAGGCCAGGTCGGAGCCGCTGCCAGGCTCCGAATAGCCCTGGCACCAATAGACTTCACCGGCCAGGATGCCAGGCAGGAAGCGGTCCTTTTGCTCCTGGGTGCCGAAGTGGCAGATCACCGGCCCAACCAGCCGCAGCCCCAGGATCGACAGCGCTGGCGCGCCGGCCAGGGCGCATTCCTTCTCGAAGATGAAGCGCTGGGTCGGGGTCCAGCCGGTGCCGCCGTCGGCCTTGGGCCAGTGCGGCGCGACCCAGCCCTTGCGGTAGAGGATCTTGTGCCATTCGAGGCCGATATCGGGCTCGACGAAGACGCCCGGCGTGCGGCGCGCGCCGACCTTCAGGTGATCGGGCAGGCTTTCCGCCAGGAAGGCCCGCACCTCTTCGCGAAAGGCCAGATCCTCGGGTGAGAAGTCCATGTCCATCGCCGCAAATCCTCAGGCTTCGGTCCGCATCGCCCAGGCAATGCCCCGGCGCAGCAGATCGTAATAAACGTCATAGTTCCATGCGCACTTTTCCGGGTGCGGATAGAAGTCGGCCATGCCTGGCAGGTCGTAGTGACCCCGGCAATGGCCCAAAGTGTTGTAGACGATCCGGCCCTGGCCGATGTCGCGGGTGTAGAGGATCGGCACGACCGTTTCCTCCCACTTGCCATCAATGAAGCCCGTCGCTTCGCCTTCGAAGCGGGTCTGCATCAGCAGGTCGATGTCGGCCGTGGTGTGCGAGAGGTAAAGCTCGTCCACCACGTCGAAATCGGCGATGCCGCGGGTCAGCTCGTGATCGTGGTTGACCACCTCGACCCGGAACGGGCCGATCGGCGGATGCGCCTTGAACTGGGTGCCCAGCATTTCCATCACGTCGGGCCGGTCGTTTGGTGCGTCGACCAGGCCGCTTTCGGTGAAGACCAGGATCGAATTGGTGCCGTGCAGCGCCAGCCACTTGCCGCCCTTGTCCAGCCAGGCGCGGATCGCGGCGGTCTCTTCGGGCGAAGGCATCAGGTCGCAAGTGTAGGTCACCAGGAACTGGCAGGCGTTCAACCGATCGATATCGCTGTAATTGCAGGCCACGGTGGTGCGGATCTGCGGGTGTTCGGCCAGCAGCTTGAGCACTTCGAGCCGGGCATGGTCGATATCGTGATACTTGCCGGCGGCCACGAAGTGCGCGTCGATCCGGGGCGGGGGTGTCTGGCTCATGTTCTTCAGGACCTGATTGAACCACCGCCGTCGACGGTAAAGTCGCAGCCGGTGGTGAAGCTGGCATCATCGCTGGCGAGGAAGACGACCGCCTTGGCCACTTCCTCGGGCTCCCCGATCCGGTTCATCGGATGGGTTGCGGCGAAACTGGTTTCGATGTTCGCAGGCGTATCGGCGCCGGAATACTTGTAGCGGTTGTACATCGGCGTGCGGATCGCGCCGGGGTGGACCATGTTGGCGCGGATCGGCAAGCCCCGCTCGGCACAGTCCAGCGCGATCGAGCGGGTCAGGCCGACCAGGCCCGCCTTCGATGCGCTGTAGGCCGCGACAAAGGCGGCGGCGCGGATCGCGATCATCGAGCCGATATTGACGATGGCGCAGGGCTCGCCCGAAGCCTCCATCGCCGGGATCGCGGCGCGGCAGCCGTAATAGGGCCCGTTGAGGTTGATATCGATGGTGCGCTGCCACACGTCGAGTGAACCGTGCGGCACGTTGCCGGGTTCGGAAATCCCGGCGATGTTGCACAGCACGGTCAGCTTGCCGAAGCGCTTGACCGTCGCTTCGACCGCCGCGTGCCAGGCATCGAGATCGCGCACGTCGAGCTCCACGGCCGCGGCGCGATCACCCAGTTCGGCGGCCAGGGCCCTGGCCTTGTCGATCTGGACATCGGCCAGCATCACGCTGCCGCCTTCGGCCACGATCAGTCGCCCGACCGTGGCTCCGATACCCTCGGCCCCGCCGGTAACCAGCGCGACCTTGCCATCCATTTTCCCCATCCGGTCGCCCCTATCGTTCGAGGATTGCCACGGCCGCCAGGCCGGGGGCGCCATAGACATGGCTGTAACCGACCTTGGGCTGGCCCGGCACCTGCCGCGCTCCGCCCCGGCCGCGCAATTGCTGCACGTTCTCGTAGATTTGGCGCAGGCCCGAAGCCCCGATCGGCTCGCCGCAGGCCAGGCAGCCGCCATCGGTGTTGACCGGCAGCTTGCCGTTCAGCTCGGTCCGGCCCTCGGCCAGCCACTGTTCCTGGTCGCCATCCTTGCAGAAGCCGTTTTCGGCCATGTGCATGATCTCGGCCCCGCTTTCGGTGTCCTGCAGCTGGGCCACGTCGACGTCTTCCGGTCCGATCCCGGCGCCTTCGAAGGCTGCCTTGGAGGCCAACACGGTTGGCTTGCCGCCTTCCTGCACGCTGATCGCCGGCTGGAACACCTCGAAGCTGTTTGGCGGACGGGTCCGCACCGCGATATTGGCGATCTTGACGCCGTCGGCGCCCAACTCGCGCATCTTCTTCTCGCTGGCCAGGATCAGCGCCACCCCGCCTTCGGCCGGCGAGCAGAACATGTACTTGGTCAGCGGATCATTGATCATCGGTGCGTTGAGGATCGTATCGAGATCGACCTCGCTGCGGCGCCAGGCATGATCGGTCCTGGCCCCGTTGCGGAAGGCCTTTTCGGCCACCAGCCCGAGCGTTCGGCGGCTGATCCCGTGCAGCTGCATGTAGCGCTGGATTTTCAGCGCGAAGAACTGGGTGGTCAGCATCATCCCGGTCTGGCCGTACCATTCGGGCAAGCCGTAAGTCTTTGGATCGGCGTTGAAGGCACCGCGATCGTGCTTGTCGAACCCGGTCGCCAGCGCCAGGTCATAGGCACCCGAGCCGACGGCATATTGCGCCGAGGCGAGCGAGCTGCCCCCCGTGGCGCAACCATTGGCCACGTTGATGAAGGGCAGGCCGGTCAGCCCCAACTCGTTGACCATGATGTCGGCCGCGCCCGATGCGGCGGAACCGCCATAGGCGCACTCGATGTCGCTCCATTCCAGGCCCGCATCGTCGAGCGCCTGGCGCACGGCGAAGACGCCTTGCTCACGCCCGCTGCGGTGGTCGGTGCGGCCGAACGGGTGGATCCCCGCGCCAATGATATAGACATCGCTCATGCTGCGCGCTCCGGACGGAAAGCAAAGGTGGTGTGCTGGCTGTTGAACGGCACGATGACCAGTTCCATCGGCATGCCAAGCTTGAGTTCTTCCAGCTTGGCGTCGACGATCAGGCTTTCGACGATCACCTCGCCGGGCAGTTCCACATAGCCGATCAGATAAGGCACGAAGTCCTGCGGGGTCTCGCCCGGCCCCTCATAGGGCGACTTGGGGCGGAAATCCTGGCGGGTGAAGGACCACAAGGTCCCCTTGCGCGCCAGCGGATAGCGCTCAACGCCTTCGGCTGCGTCGCCCGCCGGCATCGGGAAGACAATCGTGCCCGAGGCCAGCTTGCCGCCGATCAGCCGGGGTTCGGCTTCATTGGTCCACAGGTCCTCGGCAATTGGGGTCAGAACGCTCATGCCGCCTCCGCATATTCGGCCAGGGTGGCATCGCTGTCCCCCAGCAACGTGCTGAGCAGCAGCACCCGCTTCATTGCATGGCCGATCGCCAGTTCTTCGGTAATCCCCATGCCGCCGTGCAGCTGCACGGCCTCACGCGCGATATGGTCCGCCACTTCGCCGACATAGGCCTTGGCCCCCAGCGCGGCGCGGCGCCAGGCCCGGCCGTTCGCCGGATCGGCCATGGCTGCGCGCAGCAGGGTGGAGCGCGCCTGTTCGAGCTTGGCATAGCAATCGACCAGCCGGTGCTGGATCACCTGGAAGGTCCCGATCGGCACGCCAAACTGTTCGCGCTGCTTCACATATGCCAGGGTATCGTCGAACAGCCGCTGGGCCAGCCCGACCATTTCGGCGGCAGCCAGCAAGCGGACTTCGGCGACAGCTGCGGCAAGCGCCTCGCCGTCAATCGCCAGGCGGCTGGATGCCGGACAGGCAACGTCGATCAGGCGCAGCTCGCTGGCCACGCTGCCATCGACGATCCGGTAATCGCGGCGGTCGATCCCGCTCTGGCCGGCATCGACCAGGAACAGGGCAGTTGCGCCATCAAGATCGGCCGAAACGATGAACTGGTCGGCCAGGGCGCCGCCCAGGACAAATGTCTTTTCGCCATTGAGGACATAGCTGTCGCCGCTCGCCTTCGCCTTGGTCTGGCGCGGGATCACGCTGTAGCGCGCCTGCCGCTCGGCCAGGGCGGCGGCCACCACCGTCTCGCCCGCCAGCACCCCGGCGAGCGCTGCCTCGGCGCCGCCCAGCGCGAGCAGGCGAGCGGGCAGGACGCCATTCTCCAACCAGGGATCGGGAGCAATCGCGCGGCCCAGTGCCTCGCCGATCACCGCCAGGTCGATCGGCGCGCCGCCCAGGCCACCCTGGTCCTCGCTCACCGCCAGGGCCAGCGAGCCCATTTCGGTCAGCGCTGCCCAGCGCTGCCGGTCATAACCGCCCGGCTGGTTGCGCACCGCGCGGCGGGCAAGGGAATCGAGATCACCCGCAAACCGCTCGATCGAGCTGCGGAACAGTTCCTGTTCTTCGGTCAGGTCAAAATTCATGCGGCTCTCGTGAATGTGATCGGCAGGCGCGTGACGCCGCGCAGCAGGATGTTGGGCAGCACGGTGATCCCCGCCTCATCGCCAATCGCGAAGTTGTCGAGCCGGTCGAGCAGCTCGTCGAAGGCCACGAACATCTCCTTGCGGCTCAGCATGTTGCCCACGCACATGTGCGGGCCCTTGCCAAAGGCGAGGTGCGTGCGGGCATTGGCGCGTTCGATGTCGAACTTGTCGGGATCGGGGAACTTGGCCGGATCGCGATTGGCCGCGGCATAGCGCAGCTGCAGCGTCGCGCCCTTGGGGATCTGCACCCCGCCAAGCTCGGTGTCCTCGCGCACCACCCGCCACATGCCCGCGCTGGGGCTTTCATAGCGCAGCGCTTCCTCGACCAGGTTGGTGATGGTCTTGGGATCGCGGCCACCGGCGGCGGCCCTGGCCTTGGCCATCTGTTCCGGGTTGCGGATCAGCTGGAGCAGCCCGCCGGCGATGGTCGACGTAGTGGTTTCGTTCCCGGCGACCATGAACTGCTGCATGATCGAGATGATTTCCTCATCACTCAGCGGAGTTTCGCCTTCGATCCGGGCCTGGACCAGGTCGGTCAGCAGATCGTTGCCGCCATTGGCGCGGCGCTCGTCGATCTTGCCCTTCATGTACTTCTGGTACTGAACGTAGCTGCGCGCGCATTCCAGCTCGCGCTCACGGTCAACCATCTGGCTGAATCGATCGACCGCGCAGTCTGACCAGTACTTGACCTGCTTGGGATCGTTATCGAGCCCGATCTGCTGGGCGATCATCGCCACCGGCAGGGGAATCGCGAAGGCTTCGACGAATTCGCACTCGCCCTTGTCGGCAAAGGATTCGATCAACTCGATCGATTTCTTGCGCATGTCCTGCTCGATCGCGTTCACGCGCGGGGCGGAGAAGGCCAGGTTGACCAGCTTGCGGTTGCGGGTGTGGATCGGCG
This sequence comes from Pseudomonadota bacterium, assembly GCA_041182185.1. Classification (GTDB taxonomy): domain Bacteria; phylum Pseudomonadota; class Alphaproteobacteria; order Sphingomonadales; family Sphingomonadaceae; genus Novosphingobium. The sequence goes on along the minus strand of JBEGOD010000113.1, from coordinate 9,365 downwards.
CATCGACGGTCAGCAGCGTGCCCGGGCTGTCATAGCCTTCGGCCAGGATCGCCTCGATCTCGGGATCGGTCGAGCCCATCAGCGAGCTGAAATCGTTGGAGAACACCTCCGGACGACCCGTCGCTTCAGAGCACAGGTCGTAGCTGTAGACGACGAAGGTGTTCATCTCCGGAATGTGCTGAATTGCCGTGCCGGATTCGTGCATCGCGCGGTAATGCGCGAATGGCTCGATCAGCGTTTCCTTGGCAAACATGTGTGTCTGCGCGTTCATTCAGCTTACTCCGGTGCGGGTTCTCGAGCCTCAACCCTAGTCCCCCCGCGCGCCGGAATGCGATGCTTGAATTTGTTAGGCAGCGCCCGCGGTGAAGCGCAGCGCGTTGGCCAGAATCTGCCGCACCGCCGGGTTGTTGTAGGTCTCCGGCCCATCGCCGAACTGCAGGTAGACCAGGTTAGCCGCGCCGGCGGGCTTGACCCAGGCAACGCAGTTGTCGCCCGGGGCATGGTCCCAGCCGGCATTGTCGAACATCCGCCCGGCCACTGCCGCGGCGGCGGAGTAGAAGTTATCGCGCGTAAACTGGTGCTGCGCCCGGACCAGCGGGGTGATGTCCTGGCCAAAGACTTCGGCCAGGTAGAGCTCGTCGGTCACCGGGAATGTCGCCGGCAGACCTTCAGTCACCGGATGGGCGCAGACTACCTCGGCCGTATAGGCGACATCGTGGCGATAGCCCGAATCCAGCAGCGCCCGACCGCGCACTTCGCCCGGCTGGTAGAGGAACCGCCCGCCGATCAACTCGGCCCATTCCGGCCACTCAGCCCAGCCGGCCAGGGCATGGTGCATGGCGACAGCTCCCTTGCCGGTGGCAAAGCGGGAAGTAATTGCGCGGCGGAAGGCTTCGCTTGGCGCGCGCGTTTCCACCTTGCCATCGGCGAAGGTGTAACCGGGCATGTCATAGAACAGCAGGCCATCGGCCTCAGCCGCGCGGCCTTCACCCACCAGCTGCTCCGCTTCGGGATGCAGCAGATGGGTTACGCGCCAGCCGCTCAGGCTGCCCAGCAGCTCGGCAAAGGCCGGCTCGTCATAGGGGTGGCCCCCGGACAGGACGAGCAGGTCCTTGTCCATCACGCCAGCTTCAGGATCATCTTGCCCTGGTTCGACCCGCTGAACAGCCGCATGAAGGCCGCATAGGCGTTCTCGATCCCTTCATCGACATGCTCGTCGACGTTGATCTTCCCCTGTGCCGCCCATTCGCCCATCTTCGCCGCACCCTCGCCAAAGCGGGCGACATAGTCCGCCACCAGCAGGCCGCGGATCGAAGCGCGCTTGACGATCAGGCGCCACAGGTTGCGGGCGCCGACTGGTTCCTCGCTGTTGTACTCGCTGATCAGGCCGCACAGGCCGACGCGGGCGTGCATGTTCAGGTTCATCAGGCCGGCATCGAGGATGATCCCGCCAACGTTCTCGAAGATCACGTCGACGCCGTTCGGGGCGGCAGCGGCGATCTCGGCAGTCAAGGCGGCCTCGTCCTTGCCGCGATAGTCGATCGCGACATCAAAGCCGTAACGCTCGGTCAGGCGCTTGCACTTTTCCGCACCGCCAGCGATGCCGATGGTCTTGCAGCCATGGATCTTGGCGAGCTGGCCGACGATCGAGCCGACCGCACCGGCTGCGCCGCTGACCAGCACGGTATCGCCCGGCTTGGGCTCGCAAACTTCGAACAGGCCGAAATAGGCGGTCATGCCAACCGCGCCGAACAACGAGAGGTAATTGGTGACACTCGGCACCAGGCCGGCATCGATCGGCTGGGTAAAGCCACCGACCGTTCCAATCGAATAGTCCTCGATCGCGTTGAGGCCCATCACCCACTGGCCGGGCGCGAAGCCTTCGGCCTTGCTCGCCTCGACCACGCCGATCGTGCTGGCGCGCACCGATGCGCCCAGCGGGATTGGCGGCATATAGCTATCCTCATCGTCCATCCAGCCGCGCATCGCGGGATCGAGCGAGGCATAGTGGTTGCGGATCAGGAATTGCCCGTCGGCCAGCTCGGGCAGGGGCTCGGTCACCAGCTCGAAATCTTCGGGCACTGGCTCGCCCTGCGGGCGCCGCCGCAGCACGAAACGTCGATTCTGGGTCATGGGAAGTCCTTATGTCTGAATGTCAGGCCGGCGCGATCCGCACCGGTATCGCGCTTTGCAGCGCCATGCCAGTGATCGGGTCGAAGTCCACCTCGTCGCTGGTCAGGCGGTTGGTCGAACCGCCCATTTCGCGCACGTTGTGCTTGCCGGCTTCGCTGTCGCCAAAGGCATGGGCCATCGAGATCAGCCCGCGCCGGACCCGGTCGCTCGCTTCGACCACGCCGTGGATCGAGGCATGGGCCGAGGCGATCTCGATAATGTCGCCATCCTTCAATCCGCGCGCAGCCATGTCCTCCGGGTGGATATAGGCCGGATTGGTGGTGACCTTCTGGCCCAGGTTCTTGAGCGGCTGGCCGATCGAGTTGAAGCGGTGCTTCGAGCGGCGCGAGATCAGCCGGAAATCGAACCCGGCGGCGCGCGCCGCATCGGCGCTGTATTTCTCCAGCTGGCGCGGCATGTCACCGGCAGTCAGGGTGAAGCGGTTCTGGACGGAGGGATCGCCGCCTTCGACCAGCGGATGCAGCTCGTCATAGATCACTGCCGCGCCGCCGGCCTTCTGCACGTCCTGGCGGACCTGGCTGGGCGGCACCAGGCAACCCGCGGCCATCAGATCGAGGAACACCTGCTTGGGCGGCGGCGCAGCGCCATCCATTGGCAGCGGTCCGCCCATCAGCTGCATCTGGATGCCAAGGTGCTTGGCCAGGTGCCAGAACATCTCGTACTCATCGATCACGTCGCCCGGTGCTTCGGCCACGGCCTCGGTATAGCGGGCATAGGCGCGCTCGTGCCACCATTCGGAGAGGTTGGAGATGTCCTCACGCTCAAGGCACTGCTTGGGCGCCAGGACCACGTCGGCGCGCTTGGCGCTGGCGCTCATCCACGGATCGACCTGCACGAACAGCTCGAGATCATCGAGCGCGCGGCGCATCTTGAGCTGGTTGGGGAAGCCCACTTCGGGATTGCCGCCGACCGAGATCAGCGCGCGGATCTGGCCGGGGCCAGGCGTGAGGATTTCATCCGCCATGACATTGCAGGGCATTTCCACGCCCAGCTGGCCCAGCCCACGGAAGCGGCTGCGGGCCGAGCCTGGTGCATCGTACAGTGGCACCGGATCGCCCACCTGGGCGCGGGTATTGCCGCGCGGCGAGGTGAAGACGCGCGGCGCGCCGGACTTTTCGCCTTCCTGCTTGAAGCGGGCGCAGATCGTGTTGAGGCAGGTGGCAAGGTATTCGGTCAGCGTGCCGTTGCCGGCCATTTCCGGCCCGGTCCCGGTCACGGCACAGCCCTTGGTGCCGCCCGCGAACATCCGCGCGGCACGGACCAACTCGTCCTTGTCGACCCCGGCGCGCTCGGCCGCCACTTCGGGCGGGAACAGCGCAACAGCGGCCTTCAGTTCCTCGAACCCATCGACATGGGCGGCGACGAAATTGCGGTCGTACAGCTCTTCGTTGATGATCACGTTGAGCATGCCGGCCAGCAGCGCCGGATCCTCACCCGGCTTCACCGGCAGGTAGATGTCGGCCAGCAGGCCCACTTCGGCCAGGCGCGGATCGGCGACGATCAGCTTGAGGCCTTCCTTCTTGCGGTCGCGGATCCGCTTCGACGGGCTGAACGGCGGCACGCCGCCGACCGGCGCATAGTGCGAGACGATCGGGTTGTTGCCGATGAACAGGGCTACGTCGGCTTCGGAGAAGTTGTTCACGCCGCCTTCCCACTTGCCGTAGCGGGCTGTGGTGAAGACCTTGGCCGGCTGGTCGAGCGTGACCGAGGTGAAGAAGTGCTTCGATCCCACGGCCTGCGCAAAGCTGTAGGACGCCGCCCAGGCTGCGCTGTTCTGGAAACCGCCCGAGCCCATGAACACAGCCACGCTGTCCGGACCGTACTGATCGATGATTCGCCGCAGCTCGCTTGCCACGTGGGCGAGGGCCTGGGGCATCGGGGTTTCGTGGAACGCGCCATCATCTCCGCGCACCAGCGAGTGGTGCAGGCGGTGCGCCGCATTGTGCGAATCCGGCAGCTCGCGCCCCTTCATGCAGGAATAGCCGCCATATTCCGGATCGTCCGGATCGCCGCGCACGGCCTTCACCTTGCCGTCCTCGACATCGACGAGCATGGCGCAGTTAGCGTGGCAGAAACGGCAGAACGTCTTGTGAGTAGCGACGGTCATCGCGGTGCTCCGGCAAATATCCCATCCAATGCCGCCTTTATGCGGCCTGGGCCGGAAATCCGCGCCGGTTACTTTTGCTAGCTGAACCTGCCCGCTGCTTGCGGCACTAGGCCGGGCGGATGGACCCTGCGGAGGCACCCCCGATGGCAGTAGCTTTCTTCGATCACCCGTTCCTCAAAGGCCACCACGCACCGCAGCGGTTTGAAGCCGATGCGCCTGACCTGATCATCCACGGCGAGCTGCCGCATGACCTGGCCGGCGTGTTCGTGCGCAATGGGCCGGAACCGCTCCATCCCCCGCGCGAGGGTGACTATCACTGGTTCGATGGCGACGGCATGGTCTATGCCTTCCAGATCGAGGACGGCCGCGTTTCAATGCGCAACCGCTGGGTCCGGACCGAAAAGTTCGAGCTGGAGAAAGCGGCGGGCAAGCGCCTGTTCGGCGTGTTTGGCAACCCGATGACGGCTGACCCTTCCGTCCAGGGCAAGCGCTATAACACCGCCAATACCAATGTGATCATCCACGGCGGCAAGCTGCTGGCGCTGATGGAAGGGGCCCCGGCGGTCGAGCTCGATCCGCGCAGCCTCGATACGCTGGGCGAGCACGATTACGGCGGCACGATCACCACCACCTTCAGCGCGCACCCCAAGGTCGATCACTTCACCGGCGAGCTGATCAACATCGGCGCCTCGATCAATGGCCCGATGGGCGAGCCGGAGATCCGCTATGACGTGATCGGACCCGACGGTTCGGTCCGCAAGGCCGAGCGGATCAAGGTGCCGCACCACGCGCTGATCCACACCTTCTTCGTGACCCAGAACTGGGTGGTCTTCCCGATCATCCCGATCGACAGCGATCTTTCACGCTATATGTCCGGCGGCCCGATGACCGCCTGGGTCGATGGCCGGCCGACCAAGCTGGCGATCATGCCGCGCAATGGCACGGCCGATGACGTGCGCTGGTTCGAATACGATCCGCGCCACATGTTCCACGAATGCAACGTCTGGGAGGACGAGCAGGGCCGGATCGTGGCCGATGTCGCTGCTGCCAATGGCACGGCGCTGTTCCCCAACCAGGACGGCGTGCGCCGGACCCATGCCGAAACGCTGCAAAGCCTGCGCCGCTGGACGATCGATCCCAAGGCCGATACCGCCTGGATCAAGGAAGAAACGCTGAACGAGCGCGACATCCAGTTCCCCCGACCGGACGACCGGCTGATGACCCGCGCCTCGCGCCAGGCCTTTGGCAACATCAACCTGCGTTCCCGCGATGGCCGGGCCGACGGGATGGATGCCGTGCTGCGGTTCGACACCGCCACCGGGGCCGAGGACATCTACCACTTCGGCGATGGCGCATCGGCGGGCGAACTGATCTTCGCGCCCAGGCTGGGCAGCACCGAGGAGGCCGATGGCTATGCCATGACCCTGGTCCACCGCGCCAATGCGCCGGGCAGCGAACTGGCAGTGTTCGATGCGAAGAACATCGCTGCCGGACCGCTCTGCACGGTCGAGATTCCGTTCCGCGTGCCTTCGGGCTTCCACTGCAATTTTTACGCGGCCGACAGCGCGCTTTATCGCAGCGCCTATGGCTCTGCCTGACCAGGAGTAACGCACATGCCCACCACCGCCCGCCAATGGCTGCTTAACGGCCACCCTCGCGCCCGCGGGATCGAAGACAGCGATTTCAAATTTGCCGAAGTCCAGCTGCCCGATCCCGGTCCCGGCGAGATGCTGTTCAAGACCCGCTACCTGGGCTTTGACCCGGCGCAGAAGGGCTGGATGGAAAACATCGCCGACTATGTCGCGCCGATGGCGATTGGCGAGGTCATGCGCGGCAGCGGCATTGCCGAAGTGATCGCCAGCAACGGTGGCCGCTTCGCCGTGGGTGACATGGTGTTCGGCACCACTGGCTGGACCGATCATTACGTCTCGGACGGCAAGGACCTGACCAAGGTCGAGACCGACCTGCCGCCGACCGCCGTGCTCTCGGTGCTCGGCACCACCGGCGTGACGGCCTATTGCGGGCTGTTCAAGGTCGGCAAGCCGGTCGCCGGCGATACCGTGCTGGTGTCAGGCGCGGCCGGGGCGACCGGTTCGATCGTCGGCCAGCTGGCCAAGATCGCCGGCTGCCGCGTGGTCGGGATCGCCGGGGGCAAGGACAAGTGCGAATGGCTGGTCCGCGAAGCCGGCTATGATGCCGCGATCGACTACAAGGCTGGGTCAGTTCGTGACCAGATCAAGGAGCACTGCCCGCGCGGGGTCGACGTGATCTTCGACAATGTCGGCGGTTCGATCCTCAACGACATGCTCAGCCAGATCGCCACCGGCGCGCGCGTGGTGATCTGCGGCGGGATCAGCCGGTACGAGACCGGCACGCTCCCCGCTGGCCCGCAGAACTACTTCAACCTGGTGTTCCGGCGCGGGACCATGGCCGGCTTCATCGTGCTCGACTGGGCGGCCGAGTTCCCGCAGATCCGCAAGCGGCTGGAAGGCTTCGTCAAGGATGGTCGCCTGGCCTATCAGGAAGACGTGCAGCACGGGTTCGAGAATGCGCCGAACACGCTGAAGCGGCTGTTCGTGGGTGCCAATCGCGGCAAGCAGCTGCTGGCGCTTTAAGCGCCGCGCCTCCAACCGTCACCCCTGGCCAGGCCGGGGGTGACGGGGAGGGAAGTTGCAGGCTCAGCCGAACTTTTCGGTCGGCTTGCCGTTTTCACCATAGACCGGGCCTTCGGCGTCGACGCGGTACTTGCGGCTGACGGCGCCGATCAGCCCCCACTGGCCGATATGGCCCAGCATCCCGGCATATTGCGGCCCGGCGAAGTGGGCGGCGAGCGAGTCTTCGCTCTCCCACTCTTCGAACACGTTGACGCGGCTGGGATTGTTGAGATCGGCGCTCCAGTCATAGTGGATGCAGCCGGGCTGGCTCAGCGCTCCGTCGATCCACGGCTGGGCGGTGCGTAGCGCCTCGTCGCGCTTGGCGGGGTCCAGGTCGATCTGGGCGGAAATGACGATCTTGGCCATTAGTGGCTTGCTCCTTCGGGATTGTATTCGGCAACGATGCGGAACTTGCGGCTGGTGAAGACCCAGGCGCCACCCCGGCGGGCCAGCTCGTCTTCGTAAAGGCCCCCGATTACGCGAGTCTTGCCTTCCTTGGTCAGCATGATTTCCTGCGTCTGGACCCGGCTCGTGGCCTTATCTCCATCCACCGCGATCATGCAGGGCACGCAGTGAAAACTGACAGCTTCCAGCCCGCCCATGGCGCCTTTCCACATGCCGACGATGGCTTCCTTGCCGTTCACTTCCATGCCCATCAGGTTCCAGTAGGCATCGTCGGCCCAGACTGTCCCCCAGGTTTCGGCGTCGGCTCGCACCACGCCATCGGCGTAGGTTCCATTAAGCTCCTGGATCGCGACGCGATCCTCCAGTGGTCCGCTGAACATTCTGGCCTCTCCTTTGCCCATGCTATCGGCGGGCAGGGGCCCCCGCGACAATGCCCATTTTTGGGAAGGGCGCGACTGAGCGTTCAGCGTTAGAACCCGCTCATCAAAACAATTGGGAGCGATGCGATGGGCCGGTTGGCAGGCAAGAAGGCGGTGGTTCTGGGCGCCGCATCAAAGGATAACATGGGCCAGACGATTGCCCGCCTGTTCGCGCGCGAAGGGGCCGAGGTGATGGTGGCGGGCCGCAAGGAAGGGCCGCTCAAGGAACTCGCGGCCGAGATCGGCGGGCACTATGCCCTGTGCGACATTACCAAGCGCGCCGAGGTCCGGGCCATGGCCGATGCCGCCGTGGCCAAGATGGGCCGGGTCGATGCGGCGATCAACGCCTCGGGCTGGGGCCTGCTCGCCAGCCTGATCGACACGACCGAGGAACAGCTCGACCAGATCGTCGACCTGCAGTTCAAGGGCGTGCACCACTTCTTGCAGGCCTTTGTCGAGAAGATGATCGCGCAGTCCCCCAGCGGCGGCTCGCTGATCTCGATCTCGTCGGCCACCACGCAGGCGGTGATCAACAACCACGCCGCCTATATCGGCACCAAGAGCGGTTCCGAGGCGCTGATCCGCTGCGTTGCCAACGATTACGGGCAGTACGGGATCAAGGCCAACACGGTCTCCCCGGCCTTCACCGAATCGCCGATGACCGAGCAGTCCTTTGGCGTGCCCGGGCTGGTCGATGCCTTCCTGCCGCGTTACCCGCTGGGCCGGCTCAACACGTCCGAGGACGTCGCCAATGCCTGCCTGTGGCTCTGCACGGACGAGGCTTTCCTCACCGGTCAGAACATCCAGCCCAATGGCGGGCTGACCCTGCGCGGCAACCCGCAGGCGAGTGACATTGAACGCTCGGTCGGCGCGGCGATGGCCAAGCTGCAAGGCAGCTAGGCCACCGGCTCAGCGGATGGTCAGTACTGGGCGGTTCCGCCGTCCACGCTGATCGTCGCGCCGGTGATCCCGGCGCCGGCTTCGGACGCGAGCAGCACGGCCACGGCGGCGATTTCCTCGACCTTGTTGGGGCGCTTGATCGCTGCTTCCTGCGAAAAGTGGGCGATCATCTCGTCGAGCGTCATCCCCATGGTCGCAGCGACGGCAGGACCGTTATCGCGGATGATATCGGTGATCACCAGGCCCGGGCAAATCGCGTTGACCGTGATCCCGTCGGTCCCGACTTCGCGGGCGAGCGACTTGGTAATGCCGTTGATCGCGTGCTTGGCGGCGGTATAGGCGGTGAACACCGGCTTGCCGTGCTTGCCCTCCATCGAGGAGATGTTGATGATCCGGCCGCCCTTTTGCGCCAGCATCGGCTTCAGCGCGCGGCGGGTGGCCCAGAAGGTGGAATAGACGTTCCACTTCATCGCCTGGTCGAACGCCTCGTCGGACAGGTTGACCATCGGCTGCAGATCGCCCGCGCCGCCGGCATTGTTGACCAGGATGTCGATCCGGCCAAAGTTCGCCACGGTCGCGTCGATAAAGCCCTCGATGTCAGCCTGGCTCATGGCATCGCCGGCCACGAAGATCGCCCGGTCGCCCACGCCGAGTTCGGCCAGGACCTTGGCGCCCTTGTTGGCATTG
>JBEGOD010000112.1:0-10345 GCA_041182185.1 Pseudomonadota bacterium | reverse complement strand
GCTGGAACCTAGCCAGCCCGCTCCCCCGGCCCAACCACCCAATGGGGCTACCCTGTGGGCGGCTGGGCCGGGGGAGCGGGCCGGTGATGCACGAACGAGCCGGATGGCTCGTCCGACCGATCAGGACTCCGAAGGAGGGTCCGCGACCATGGCGGTAAACTGCACTTCGCAGGTCACCTTGCCCTCGATCGAGGCCTTGCCCCAGAACTTGCAGACCCGGGACCGCTTCTGGATGAAGCCGACTTCAAGATCGAGCAGCACGCCAGGTTCCACGGGAGCGCGGAACTTCGCTTCCTCGATCGCCATGAAGTAAACCAGCTTGCCCGAACCGGCCAGTTCCAGCGTCTCGATCGCAAGGATCGCGGCAGCCTGGGCCAAGGCTTCGATCTGCAACACGCCCGGCATGATCGGGCGGCCAGGAAAGTGACCCTGGAAGAACTGTTCGTTGAAGCTGACCGCCTTTACCGCATGGATCCGCTCGCCGATTTCCAGCGACTTGACGCGGTCAACCAGCAGCAGTGGATAGCGGTGCGGCAGGGCGTTCAGGATCTGGCGGATGTCCCGGGCAGACGCGGAAGCTTCCGCGCCTGCCGGGGTCGAGGTTTCATTATCGCTCATCGTTGCCCCCCGGCCGATGGGCTCAGCGGCCGTCGGGCTGCGGGCCGGCCGGCGTGGCCGGGCGCGGTGCCGGAGCAGCCGGTGCGGCACCAGCGGCCGGGCGAGGAGCCTGTTGGGCTGCCTGCTGGGCGCGGGCTTCGCGGATCTCGCGCGGTTCCCAGCCCTGCGGCGGCACCAACTGGGCAGTCGGCAGCAGCGCGTTGAGTTCGGTCACGATCTCGTCGGTCAGGTCATAGGCATTGGCGCGGGCCACGACGGCGCCGGGCTGCAGCAGCAGGCTGACGCGGCTCTTTTCCATCGCCTTCTGCACGGCCTGGTCGAGCTTTTCTTCAAGCTGCTCGTTCACGAAGGCTTCCGACAGGGCCACCGGCAGCAGGATCTGCTGGATTTCCTGCTTGCCGCGCTCCTGCAGTTCCTGGATCGAGCGAGCCTGGTTCTGCAGCTGCTGCTGCAAGGCCGGGGTCGTGGCTGCGGCACGACCAGCGTTGAAGCGGTCGATCATCGGCTTGATCTGGGCTTCCAGCGCGTTGCCACGGGCCTGGGCCTGGTCGAACTGCGGCTTGTAGGTGACCGGGCGCTGCTGCTGGGCGACGCGATAGGCATCGGTATTGGCGAGTGCGGCCTGCAGGTTGGCGACGGCAATCCCCTGGACCGTGTTCGAAACAAGTGCAGCGGCGGGAGCAGCGGCGGCCGCTTCCTTGTCCTTGTCCTTGTCCTTGTCCTTGTTCTTCTGGGCCAGCGCCGGCTGGGCCGAAAGCGCGACAAGCGAGATCGCGGCGACCAGCGCCGAATTACGGATCAGTTTCATCAGAATTGGGTTCCCACGTTGAAAGTGAAGCTCTTGGTATCGTCTCCAGGGCGCTTCATCAGCACCTTGGCAAAATCGATGCGGAACGGCCCGAACGGCGAGTTCCAGTTAACCCCGATGCCAACCGATACACGCGGACGCCACGAGTTGCCCTGGAAGATTTCCTGGAACGGGGCGACGCTGTTGCCCAGCGCCGTGTTGGTCGCCGAAGTAAGGCATGCGGCCGGGCTTGGGTTGATCGCGTTGGTGACCTGCGAGGTCTTGGTGGCATTGCAGCTCGTATCGACTTCGTCGACCTGGAGGTAGAGCGCATTGCCCGAGGTGTCGCGGGTCGGGATGAAGATGCCGTTCGGGAACGGACTGTTCTGCAGCAACGGCCGCTTCACGCCCCAGACCGAGCCGACATCGAGGAAGACCGAAGGCCGCAGCCCCAGCTCGCGCGCGCCCGAGCCCAGCGGAATCTCGAGTTCGACGTGGCCGAGGTAATAGTACCGACCGCCCAGCGCGTCATCGATCACCGAATTGCGATCGGTGATCACCAGCGGGTTGCCCGCACCATCGTCAACAATCGGCTGGCGGATCACGCGCGGGCCAACCCCGCGGATGTCGAAGCCGCGCATTTCCGGCTCACCCAGGTAGAACCGGTCGGTCAGGCGGACCGGATCGACGCCGGCACCGCGGTTCTCGAATGACTTGATCAGGCCACCTTCGCCGCGGACCGAGAAAATCCAGCCCTTGGCCAGCGGCCAGTACTGCGCGGCGTTGGCGCGGATCCGGCCGTACTTGACCGAGCCGCCCAGGCCGGCAAATTCGGCCGTGACCGAGGCCGAACGCCCGCGCGAGGGCCGCACGCGGCTATCGAGCGAATCGTAGATCAGCGAGAGGCCAAGGATCGAACTGGTGCGCTTGCCGATCGCTTCACACAGGTACCGACCTGCCAGCAGCCCATCGCATTCCTGCTTGCCTGGGGTGATGCGGTCAGAGAAGAACTGGTTCTGGTCCAGCGTCACGTCATCGATGTTGAAGGTGTAGCTGCCGACCGCCGAGATATACTCGGTCAGCGGCACACCGGCGCGCAGCTGGAAGCCGGTGGTGGCCTGCTTGTAGGTCGTGTTGCGATCATTGTTCAGGTAGTTGAAGCTGTTGTAATCGCGGCGGTAGACGTTGAAGCCCAGCGAGACGTTGCGATCGAACAGGTAGGGTTCGGTAAAGCTGACTTCGGCGCTCTTCGAATAGTTCGAGTAGGACAGCGACAGGCCGATCGTCTGGCCGCGGCCGCGGAAGTTGCGCTGCTGGACCGAGCCCTGGAAGATCAGCTTTTCAAGGCTGGAATAACCGGCCGAAAGCTGCAGTTCGCCGGTCGGCTTTTCCTCGACGTTGGCTTCCAGGATGATGCGGTCGGGGGCCGAGCCAGGCTTCTGCTCGATCTCGAACTTTTCCTGGAAATAGCCGAGCGAGTTGATGCGGTTGGTCGAACGCTTGACCTGGAGCGAGTTGAAGGCATCGCCCTCGGCCAGGCGGAATTCGCGGCGGATCACCTTGTCCTGGGTCAGCGTGTTGCCGTTGACATCGATCCGTTCGACATAGACGCGCGGCGCCTCGGCGATCTGGAAGGTGATGCCCATGCTGAGATCGTCCTTGTTACGATCATAGTTGGGACGGACATCGGCAAAGGCATAGCCAAAGGCACCGGCGGTTTCGTTGAGCTTTTCGATGGTGTCTTCCACCATCTTGGCATCGTACCAGTCACCCTTCTTCATGGGCAGCTGGGTGGCCAGGCGATCACTGTCGAAATCGCGCAGCTGGCTGTCAACCTTGACCTCGCCAAACTTGTAGCGCTGCCCTTCCTCGACCACGTAGGTCAGGATGAAGTCCTTCTTGTCCGGCGTCAGTTCGGCCACGGCCGAAACGATGCGGAAATCGGCATAGCCCTTGGTCAGGTAGAACTGGCGCAGCTTCTGCTGGTCGAAGGCCATCCGGTCCGGGTCATAGCTGGTGCCCGAGCTGAAGATCTTGGTCAGCCCGGTTTCCTTGGTGACCATCTCGTCCTTCAGGTCGCCATCGTCGAACATGTCGTTGCCGATGATGTTGATCTTGCGGACCTTGGACTTGGGGCCTTCCTGGATTTCGAAGACGATATCGACGCGGTTCTGGTCAAGCAGCACCATCTTCGGTTCGACCGAAGCGGCGAAGCGGCCCTGGCGCTTGTAGAGCTCGATGATCCGGGCCACGTCGGCGCGGACCTTGGAACGGGTGAAGATCTGGCGCGGCGCCAGCTTGATTTCGGGGAGGATCTTCTCCTCCTTCAGCCGCTTGTTCCCTTCCAGGATGATGCGGTTGATGACCGGGTTTTCCTTGACCGCGATAGTCACGTTGCCGCCATCGTTGCGGATCTGGACATCGGAAAACAGCTCGGTCGCGAACAGGTCCTTCAGTGCCTGGTCAGCCGCTTGCTGGGTATAGGGCTGGCCGATCCGCAGCTTGATGTAAGACCGGATGGTATCGGGTTCGAGCCGCTGCGAGCCGGTTACGGCGATCGACTGGATCGCGGCGGGCGCTTCAACTGCGGCGACCGGAGCGGCGGGCGCATCCTGGGCCAGCGCCGCCTGGGGCAGACCGCCCAGGATCGTGGTGCCAAGAAGGACCGCGGCAATGCGGAGGGACGACTGGCGATTGCTGGCAATTCGGTTCTTCGGCACGGTTGTTCCCGTCTAGATGCTCAACGCCCCTCGCCCACCCCAGGCGATAGCGCGGGCGCGCTGCTGGCAATTCGCCGCCCTTGCCCGATGCGGCCACGCCGATCAAGCAAACTCGCCGCGTTTTGCCCGCAGTTTTACCCTTCCAAGTCCCTAGCCGCCGAAGATCGACAGCGAGGCAATATCGTTCAAGGTGACGAACAGCATCAGGGCCAGCATGAAAGCCAGGCCGGTGCGGAACGCCCACTCCTGACTGCGCGCACCCAGCGGCTTGCGACGGACAGCTTCTGCCGCGTACATAGCCAGGTGCCCGCCGTCGAGCGTGGGGATTGGCAGCAAGTTAATGAATGCCAAATTAATTGAAATCAGCGCGGCGAAGGATACGAACGAAAGCCAGCCGAGCGAAAGCTGCTCGCCTGAGAACTTGGCGATCTTGATCGGCCCGCCCAGCTCATCGAGCGGGCGCTCGCCGGTCACGATCTGGACCAGCCCGGCCGCCATGGTGCGGATGATCCCGAGCGACTGATCAAGGCCAGTGGCGACCGCCGTGAACGGCCCGACCTGCTGGAATTCCATTGCCGCCGGCCGGATCCCGAGCAGGCCGCGCCGGATCTCGTTGCCGAAGCGGTCTTTCTGCACGTCAGTGGCAAGCCGGACTGGCTGGGTAAAGCTAACCCCGTTACGTTCTGCCGCAAGGGTAACGGTCCGCCCCGGGTAGAGCGCAACGCGCTCGGCAATCTCCATGAAGCTTTCGACCTCGGCGCCGTCGATCGCCACGATCCGGTCACCGGTCTTGAAACCGGCGGCCTGGGCCGCAGAGCCCTTGGAGAACTCACCGATTACGGGCGCCGCAACCGGTACGCCATAGGCCATGTTGAATGCCGCAAAGATGCCCACCGCAACCGCCAGGTTCATCAATGGCCCGGCCAGCACGATCAGCGCGCGCTGCCACAGCGCAGCATACTGGAACATGCCCTTCTTTTCTTCCGGCGCGGCCTGGGCCGCATCGGGATTGGGCACCGAAGTGGCGTTCATGTCGCCGGCAAACTGGACATAGCCACCCAGCGGCCAGGCCGCGAGCCGCCAGCGCGTGCCGCGCTTGTCGGTCCAGCCCGCCACTTCCTTGCCGAAGCCGACCGAAAAGACATCTGCCTTCACCTTGAAAGCGCGGCCGACCAGGTAGTGGCCCAACTCGTGCAGCACCACCAGGGGGCCAAGCACCAGCAGGAATGCGCCGATCATCATCAGGACGGAAGGGGATTCGGTCACTGCGTTACCAACTCCAGAAAGCCGCGCGCATGCGCCCGGGCTGCAGCATCGATGGCCATGACATCGGCCAGCGTTGCGGGTGCCGACGGGGCATAGCGCCCCAGCACTTGTTCGACCAATACCGCAATACGGGTGAATGGAAGCTTGCGATCGAGGAAGGCGGCCACCGCCACCTCGTTCGCCGCATTGAGCACGGCCGGTGCCGCCCCGCCCGCTTCGGCCGCAGCGCGGCACAACCGGGTCGCGGGAAACCGCACTTCATCGGGCGCGCGGAAGGTCAGCTCGCCGATCGCCGCAAGGTCCAACGGCGCCAGCGGCGTGTCCATCCGCTCGGGCCAGGCGAGGCAGGACGCGATCGGCACGCGCATGTCCGACGGACCAAGCTGGGCGAGCGTCGAGCCATCGCGGTATTCGACCATCGAATGGATCACCGACTGCGGGTGCACGATGATCCGCAGCTTCTCCAGCCCGACCGGGAACAGGTGATGGGCCTCGATCAGTTCGAGCCCCTTGTTGAACATGGTGGCGCTGTCGACGCTGATCTTGGCGCCCATCGACCAATTCGGGTGCTTGATCGCCTGCTCCGGGGTGGCGGCGTGGAGCTGCTCCAGCGTCCAGTCGCGGAACGGCCCGCCGCTGGCGGTCAGCGTGATCGAGCGGACGTGGTCATAGCTATTGCCCGCAAGGCACTGAAAGATCGCATTATGCTCGCTATCGGTCGGCAGCAGGGTGGCGCCATGGCGGGCCACCGCCGCGGTCATGACCGCGCCGGCAGCGACGAGCGCTTCCTTGTTGGCGAGCGCCACGGTCCGGCCCTGCTCGATCGCGGCCATGGTCGGCGCAAGACCGGCACAGCCGACAATTGCCGCGACGGTGAGGTCCACTGAGCGGGAAGCAGCCTCGACAAGCGCGCCCCCTCCTGCTGCGGCGTGGATAGTGGTTCCGGCCAAGGCATCGCGCAACGCCGGCAACGCCGCCTCGTCAGCGACAACCGCGACCTCGGCCGAAAACTCTCGTGCCAGCCGGGCCAGTTCGGTCGCATTGCCGTTGGCCGTCAGCGCCACCACCCGCCACTGGCCCGGCTGACGCCGGATCAGGTCAAGCGTCGACGCCCCAATCGACCCGGTAGCGCCAAGGACCGAGACCCTGCGCATCAGATCGCGCTCAATCCCGCCAGCAGCGCCGCCAGGAAACTGACCGCAATCAGGCCATCAACCCGGTCAAACAGCCCGCCATGGCCGGGAATCAGCTTGCCCGAATCCTTCACCCCGGCCCGGCGCTTCATCCAGCTTTCGAAAAAGTCGCCCGCCTGGGCGACAACGGCCGCCAGCACGGCCAGGCCCAGCACCTGCCACCAGGCCGGGGCGGCATTGCTGAGCTTGGCCGACAGCACCAGCACGGCCAGGGCCCCGAGCATCCCGCCAAGCAGGCCGGCCCAGGTCTTGGAAGGGCTGATCGCCGGGGCAATCTTGGGCCCGCCAATTGCGCGGCCGGTGAAGTAGGCGCCGATGTCGATCGCCGCGACCAGCCCGATCAGGGTCAGCACGTCGGCAAAGCCGCGCTCGCCTTCGCGCAGCAGCATCAACATCGCCGCGGCGGGGGCGAGGTAAAGGATGCCGCCCAGCGTCCAGGCCGTCTCGCGCAGCGGCGAAGGTTTCAGCGCGCGGACCAGCGCGCGCCATTCGTAAAGCACGCCGCCGGCCACCACCATGACGAAGCCGGCCCAGGCCCAGCCGCCAATCAACAGCGCCGTCAGCGAGATCACCACGATCACAATCGCCGAAGCAACCCGCACCGGCAGGTCGGCATTCTTGCCCTTACCGTCCGCCATAGCGCCGCTCCCGCTGGCCGAAGACCTCCAGCGCCTCGCGCAGGTGGTCCGGCGTGAAATCGGGCCAGAGCACCTCGGTAAACCACATTTCGGCATAGGCTGCTTGCCACAGCAGGAAGTTCGACAGCCGCACTTCGCCCGAGGTGCGGATCAGGAGGTCCAGCGGCGGCAGGCCAGCCGTGTCCAGTTCAGCCTCGATCGCGGCGGGTGTGATCGGCCCCTTGGCGGCGGCCTTGGCGGCAGCGCGGGCGATCTCATCCTGCGCGCCATAATTCAGCGCGATGACCAGGGTCGTGCCATCGTTGCCCGCCGTCCGGACCAGGGCAGCGTCGAGCAGCGCGACAACATCGGCCGGCAGCGCCGAATGATCGCCGATGATCCGCAGCCGCACGTTGTTGGCCACGAATTCATCGATATCGGCGACGATGTAGCGCTTCAGCAGCCCCATCAGCGCCGAGATCTCGTCTTCCGGGCGGCGCCAGTTCTCGGTGCTGAAGGCGTAGAGCGTCAGCGCCTCAAGCCCCATCTCGCGCGCCGCGCGCACCAGGGTGCGCACGGCTTCCACCCCGCGCTGGTGCCCTACGGCGCGCGGCAGGTGGCGCTTCTTGGCCCAGCGCCCGTTGCCATCCATGATGATGGCGACGTGACGCGCGCCGTGCGTGGCGCGCTTTTCGGTCACTTGCCCAGAATTTCCTGTTCCTTCTGGGTGGCGACCGCGTCGGCTTCCTTGATCATTTCGTCGGTCAACTTCTGGACCTCGGCCTCACCGCGCTTGCGCTCGTCCTCCGAGATTTCCTTCTTGCTCTCGTCGGCCTTGAGGTTGTCGATCCCGTCGCGGCGGACGTTGCGGATCGCAATGCGGGCCTTTTCGGCATACTGGTGCGCCAGCTTGGCCAGTTCCTTGCGGCGTTCCTCGGTCAGATCGGGGATCGGCAGGCGGATGTTGTTGCCATCGTTGATCGGGTTGAGCCCCAGCCCGGCCGAACGGATCGCCTTTTCGACCGGGGTGACATTGGCCTTGTCCCAGACCTGCACCGAAAGCATCCGCGGTTCCGGGGCCGAGACAGTCGCCACCTGGTTCAGCGGTGTCTTGTTGCCATAGGCTTCGACCATGATCGGATCGAGCAGCGCGGTATTGGCCCGACCGGTGCGCAGGCCGCCCAGATCGCTACGCAGCGATTCCACGGCGCCCTTCATGCGGCGTTCGAGATCGGCCTTGTCGTATTTGGCCATGGTTCTAACCCTTCTTCACGATTGTCTGCGTCCCCTGTCCGGCAAGCACCTTGGCCAGGTTGCCCTTTTCGCGGATCGAGAAGACGACGATGGGAATGTTGTTGTCCCGGCACAGGGCGACGGCGCTGGCATCCATCACCTTCAGGTTATCGGCCAGGACCGTATCGTAATCGACGGCATCATAACGCTTTGCTGCCGGATTGGTCTTGGGATCGCTATCATAGACCCCATCGACCGAAGTACCCTTCAGCAGCGCATCGCACTTCATTTCGGCGGCGCGCAGCGCGGCACCGGAATCGGTGGTGAAATAGGGCGCGCCAACGCCGGCAGCAAAGATCACCACCCGGCCCTTTTCAAGGTGACGTTCGGCGCGGCGGCGGATGACAGGTTCGCAAACCTTGTCCATCTCGATCGCCGACTGGACCCGGGTCGGCACGCCCAGCTGCTCCAGCGCGTTCTGCATGGCGAGCGCGTTCATCACCGTGGCGAGCATGCCCATGTAATCGGCCTGGGCCCGGTCCATCCCCTTGGCCGCCCCGGCCATGCCGCGGAAGATGTTGCCCCCGCCGATCACCAGGCAGATTTCCAGGCCGGATTCCTTGGCCGCCTTCACTTCGGCGGCCAGTTCGGCGACGAATTCGGGATCGATCCCGTACTGCTGCTGCCCCATCAGCACTTCGCCCGAGAGTTTCAGAAGGATACGCTTGTAGCGGGGCTGGGACATGGGGCTGGACATCGCTCTCACTGGGGTTTGCGCGGCCTTATACCGAGGACCGGCCAAAGCCAAGTCGGGAGGCATGTCAGCCCCCCGCATTCGGCTCGCCTCACCCCATCGGATAACGGATTTCGCGCGAGACCTTGTCGATCGCCTTCATGACGTCGTCGGACAGGATCAGGTCACCCGCGGCGAAGATATCCTCCAGCTGATCCTCGCGGGTCACCCCAACGATGGTCGAGGCGACGAAATCGTGCTGCTTGGACCAGGCCACGGCCAGGGTGGTGGCGCTGATCCCGGCTTCGGCGGCGATGGCCATGAACCGCTCGGTCGAGGCGAGCGAGCGTTCGTTGACGAAACGCTTGGCCATGACCTGCTGGCGCCCTTCCATGCCGAGATAGCGCGAGAAGCGCGCGCCATCGGGCCGCGCGCCGGCCTGGTACTTGCCGCTCAGCACCCCACCCGCGATCGGCGAATAGGGGATCAGGCTGACCCCTTCCTGGCGGCAGACCTGCGCCAGTTCATCTTCGAACCGGCGGTTGTTGAGGCTGAAATTGTTCTGGATCGTATGATAACGCACGGTGCCGAGGCGTTCCGAAGCGGCGATCGACTTCATCAGGCCCCACGAGGTTTCGTTGGAGCAGCCGGTGACCCGCACCTTGCCTTCACGCACCAGCTCGTCGAGCACTTCCATCGTCTCGTCATAGGACGTGTCGTGATCGGGCCAGTGGGTCTGGTAGAGATCGATGTAATCGGTCTGCAGCTTGCGCAGGCTGTCTTCCACCGCGGTGATGATGTTGCGGCGATCGAGCGCGGTCATGCCGGAACGCTTGGGGCTGCGGAACCAGACGTGGCTGGGCCCGGAAACCTTGGTCGCCATGATGATCGCATCGCGCGGCTTGGTCTTCATCCAGCGGCCGACAATCTCCTCGGTCCGCCCAACCCACTTGGTATCGGGCGGCACCGGATAGCCCTCGGCGGTGTCATAGAAATTGATCCCGAAATCGAAGCAGCGATCGAGGATGCGGTGGGCTTCGGCCTCGTCGGTCTGGCTGCCGAAGGTCATGGTCCCCATGCAGATGTCGGTGACGGTGATGGCCGATTTGCCGAGGCGGCGGGTCTGCATGGCGAATGCTCCCTATTCGTGTTTGCGGCGTGATTGCGCGGGCGCCAAA
>JBEGOD010000111.1:0-4375 GCA_041182185.1 Pseudomonadota bacterium | reverse complement strand
TCCGGCGCGGCTGGCCGAGCGGCGGCTGCCGCCGGGGCTGGTCGCCAGCGCGATTGCGCAGGGCGGGGCAGACGTTCCGGCCGGCGCGGTAACCGCCGGGACCCGCCGCTTCAACGTCCAGACCGGCGGGGCCTACCGCAGCCTGGAAGCGATCCGGGCCATCCCGCTGCGCGGTGGCGATGGCCAGCTGCTGACCGTGGGCGACGTGGCCAGCGTCGCGTGGGCTGAGGCCGAACGCCTGCATGTCACCCGGCTCAATGGCCAGCGCGCGGTCTTCATCGGCGTGCGCAAGAAGGACATGACCGACACGCTGGTGCTGCGCGACCGGCTGAAAGCGGTGAAGGAGCAATTCCAGCAGGAGCTGCCGCCCGACATCAAGCTGGTTTCGGTCTTCGACCAGAGCAACGATATCGAGCGCAAGCTGGGCCAGCTGGCCAAGGACTTTGGCATCGCGCTGGTGCTGGTGCTGGTCACCCTGTTGCCGCTGGGGCCGCGCGCCTCGCTGGTGGTGATGCTGTCGATCCCGACCTCGCTGGCGATCGGCCTGACGGGCCTCAATATCCTGGGCTATTCGCTCAACCAGCTGACCGTTTCGGGCTTCATTGTCGCGCTGGGCCTGCTGGTCGACGATTCGATCGTGGTGACCGAGAATATCGAACGCCACATCCGCATGGGCCAGGACCGGATTACGGCTGCGATCCAGGGCACCAAGGAGATCACCATGGCGGTGCTGGGCTCCACCGGCGTGCTGATCTTCGCCTTCCTGCCGCTGGCCAACCTGCCCGAGACGGCGGGCGACTTTACCCGCAGCTTGCCGATGGCGGTGCTGCTGACGGTGGGCGCCTCGTTGCTGGTCTCGCTCAGCCTGGTGCCGTTTGCCGCCAGCCGAATTCTCTCGCCGCAGCAGAGCCACGATGGCAACCGCTTCCTGCGCTGGGTGACCGAGCGGATCGAGCACTGGTACCGGCCCGCGCTGCACTGGAGCCTGGCCAACCCGCACAAGACCGTTTGGGGCGCGATGGCGGCCTGTGTGCTGATGTTCTTCACGATCCCGTGGATCGGCTTCAGCCTCTTCCCGAAGGCCGACGTCCCCTACTTCCTGGTACGGATCCAGGCGCCGGAAGGAACCAGCATTGCCGCCACCGACCAGGCCGTGCGCGAAGTCGCGGCGATCATGCAGAGCAAGCCCGAAGTGCAAGACGTGATGGAGAACACCGGGCGCTCCAACCCGCAGATCTATTACAATGCCCTGCCGCGCGAGGCCGACACCCGGTTTGGCGAACTGTTCGTCACCTTGAAGGAATTCTTGCCCAACGAGACCCCCGCGCTGGTCGACCGGCTGCGCGCCGAGCTGGAGCGCTATCCGGCTGCCCGCGTGACGGTTGAACAGTTTGAACAGGGCCCACCGATCGATGCCCCGATCGCCGTCCGGATCAACGGGCCCGAGTTGGACATGCTCAAGCAGCTGTCGGCGCAGTTCGCCGATACCCTGCGCCAGACACCGGGCACCCGCGATGTGGTCGATCCGCTGTCGATCGACCGGATCGATCTGGACCTCTCGGTCGATCCGGCCAAGGCGGGGTTGCTGAACGTTGCGCCGGACGCAGTGCGGCGGACGCTGCGCCTGGCGATCTCGGGTGAACGGGCCAGCAGCCTGCGCGATGCCGAAGGGGATTCCTATCCAGTGGTGGTGCGCCTGCCATTCGAGCGCGAGGTGCCGGTGGCCGTGCTCGACCGGATCTACGTCAGCTCGCTCGCGGGGGCTTCGATCCCGCTTTCGCAGCTGACCACGCCCAAGCTGCAGGCCGGGCCCAGCTCGATCAACCGCTACAAGCTGGAGCGCTCGGTGACGGTCAGCTCGTTCGTCCAGACCGGTTTCCTTGCTTCCAAGGTCAGCGAGGATGCCCTGGGCCGCCTGCGCCGGCTGCCGCTGCCTCCGGGCTATTCGATCAGCGTGGGCGGGCAGGCCGAGGTTTCGGAGCGCAACAGCAGCGGGATTGGCGGAATTGCCCTGCTGGCGGTGTTCGGCATCCTTTCGGTGCTGGTGCTGGAATTCGGGCGGTTCCGCGAAGTGACGGTGGTGGCCGGGGTCGTGCCGCTGGGCCTGTTTGGCGGCCTCTGGGCGCTGATCCTGACCGGCAATTCGCTGTCCTACCTGGCCCTGATCGGGTTTATCGCGCTGATCGGGATCGAGATCAAGAATTCGATCCTGCTGGTCGATTTTACCACCCAGCTGCGCCAGCAGGGGATGGACCTGATGGAAGCGATCGAACGCGCGGGCGAAATCCGCTTCCTGCCGGTGCTGCTCACATCCGTTACGGCGATCGGGGGCCTCTTGCCCTTGGCGCTGTCCGGCTCGCCGCTCTATGCCCCGTTGGCTTGGGTGATCATCGGCGGGCTGATCTCCTCGACCTTGCTCAGCCGCATCGTCGTTCCGGCGATGTACCTGCTGCTGGTCCGCAGTGCGCCAGCACCAGCCGGCACTCCTTAGCCAGCACTGGAAACGCTGCTTCGAATGCGAAGACTTCCGGGCTATGCGATTCTAGAATAGTGGGTCCGCGGAAAGTCTGGATGACGTGCTGATAGCAACTCTCGCCATATTGGCCGGCGCCCACCGCGGCGCATCCCGCCTGGCCTATTCGCCCGGGCGAGCCGGCCTTTTGAATCCGTATCGCTTAGGAAAACGTGCGAGCAAGCCTGGCTTATGGGGAATGCGGCATTGAAGCTGCACCTTCCCCTTTCGGGCTTCCGCGTCATCAGCGCCGAACAGTACGGCGCGGGGCCCTATGGCACGATGTTCCTGGCCCAGCTGGGCGCCGAAGTAATCAAGATCGAGCCGCCGCAGAAAGACGGGAAAGGTGGGGGCGATACCGCGCGCGGGGTTGGCCCGCACTTCACCCGGCCGGGGGAAAGCGTCTATTTCCACGCCTTCAACCTCAACAAGCGGTCGCTGACGCTCGATCTCAATACGGCCGAAGGCCAGGCAATCCTGCGCGACCTGGCAGCGACCAGCCACGCCATGGTCAACAACCTGCGCGGCGATCTGCCAGCCAGGCTGGGCGTGACCTATGACGCGCTGAAGGACGTCAACCCGGCAATCGTCTGCGCGCACTTGTCGGCCTATGGCCGCGACAATGCGCGGTCCAAGTGGCCGGGCTATGACTACCTGATGCAGGCCGAGGCCGGCTTTTGCGCGCTGACCGGCGATCCGGATGGCGAGCCGCAGCGGATGGGCCTCTCGATGGTCGATTTCATGACCGGCACGATCATGGCGATCGGGCTGCTCGCCGCGCTGGTCGATGCCCAGCGCACCGGGCAGGGCCGCGATGTCGATACCGACCTGCTGTCAGCCGCCGTCCACCAGACCAGCTATCCGGCGCTGTGGTACATGAACAATGGCGATGTGACCGGCCGCACCCCGCGCTCTGCCCATCCCAGCGCCACGCCCAGCCAGATGGTCAAGGCGGCCGACGGCTGGATGTTCGTGATGTGCCAGCTGCCCAAGTTCTGGGACATCATGGTCGAGCGGATCGGTCATCCCGAGCTGGGCGAGGACCCGCGCTTCAGGACCAATCCCGATCGACTCGCCAACCGCGCGGCGCTGACCGAGGTGCTCGACGCGATCTTCTCGCGCCAACCGATGGCCCACTGGCGGGCGCTGCTTGAAGGGCATGTCCCGGTTGCCCCGGTCTACCAGCTCGATCAGGCGCTCGATAACCCCTGGCTGCAAACCATCGGCATGCGCGATAGCGTGGCTCATCCCGACAATCCCGATTTCCAGGTGCTGGCCAGTCCGATCAAACTTGACGGACAGCGCCTGCCCAATCGCGCCGGGCCGCTGCTGGGTGCGGATTCCGCCGCGATCCTGGCTGAGCTTGGCTATGGCGAGGAAGACTTCGCCCGGCTACGCTCCGCCGGAATTGTCTGAGCGGGGATGTAATGGGCAAGCTTACCGGAATTACCGTAGTCGATCTGACGCAGTTCCTGCCGGGCCCGGCGATGACCGTGATGATGGCTGACCAGGGCGCGCGGGTGATCAAGATCGAGCCGCCAGGCGGCGAGCCGGTCCGCACCCAGGCACCCTATGAAAATGGCCAGTCGGTCTGGTTCGCCAATCTCAACCGCGGCAAGGAAAGCCGCGTGCTCGACCTCAAGAGCGAAGGTGGCAAGGCGGCCCTGCGCGCGCTGATCGCCGCGGCCGATGTCTTCGTCGAAGGCTTCCGGCCCGGCGTGATGCAGCGGCTGGGGTTCGATTACGCCAGCGTCCGGGCGCTCAATCCGCGCGTGGTCTATTGTTCGATCTCGGCCTTCGGGCAGGAGGGCGAACTGGCCCATCACCCGGCCCACGACATGGCGGTGCAAGCGCTGGCCGGCT
>JBEGOD010000110.1:0-15831 GCA_041182185.1 Pseudomonadota bacterium | reverse complement strand
GAGTTGCCGCGTTTCACGCTCCCCGCTGGCCTGGCGGGCGAAGTCTCTGCCCAGGCGGGCGATGTCGGCGGGCCGGGCGGCACGGCCTTTGTCGACGGCCAATTGCGGGTCGAACGGCGGCTGCTGCGGCTTGGCCGGAGCGAACTGCGTGCCGGACTGGGGGCCTGGGGCGGAGCGCAGAAGGGCGCGAACCGGATTGATGTGGGACCTTCGGCCACGCTCGATTTCCCGGTCGGCGGCGGGCAGGGGCGCGTCTCGGCTGACTGGCGACTGCGCGCGGCCGGCAATGCGGCCCCGCAATCTGGGCCTGCCATTACGCTGTCCGCAGGTTTCTAGGGCAACACGCCTTTTTTCCGCCGCGCTGCTGGGCTAGCCATGGCGCGCAGATGGACGTTTACCTTCCCATTGCCAACTTGGCGGTCAACGGCCTGGTCATCGTCGCGCTTGGCGGGCTGACCGGGATACTGTCCGGTATGTTCGGCGTGGGCGGCGGGTTCCTGACCACGCCGTTGATGATCTTCTACGGCATTCCCCCTACGGTGGCGGCAGCATCGGCTGCCAGCCAGGTGACCGGAGCCTCGGTTTCCGGGGTCTTCGCCCATACCCGGCGCGGCGGGGTCGATTACCACATGGGCGCGGTGATGGTCGCTGGCGGGGTGCTGGGCACCGGGATTGGCGCAATCCTGTTCCGCCTGTTGCAGCAGTGGGGCCAGATCGATATCGTCATCAACCTGCTCTACGTCGGGCTGCTCGGCACGATCGGCACGCTGATGGCGCGCGAGAGCTGGCAGACGCTGAAGGCCCAGCGGACCGGCGTGCCGCTACCGGCCCGCAAGCGCCGGCATCACCCGATGGTCGCCAATCTGCCGCTGCGCTGGCGATTCTATCGCTCGGGCCTCTACATCTCGCCGATCGCCCCGCTGCTGCTCGGAATGTTCACGGGCGTGCTGACCATGCTGATGGGTATTGGCGGCGGCTTCGTGCTGGTCCCGGCCATGCTCTACATCCTGGGGATGAGCGCCAACGTGGTGGTCGGCACCTCGCTGTTCCAGATCCTGTTCGTCACGATGATCACCACGATGATGCACGCGCTGACCACCAAGGCGGTCGATATCGTGCTGGCGGTGCTGCTGCTGATCGGCTCGGTATCCGGCGCGCAGATCGGTTCGCAACTGGCGCAGAAGCTACCGGCCGAGCGGCTGCGTTTCGTGCTGGCCGCGGTCGTGCTGCTGGTGGCGCTGCGGATGCTGATCGGCCTCGCCTGGCAGCCGGACGAGATTTACACGGATTCGCCGTTGTGAGGGCTCTGCCATGAGAGCCCTGTTCGCAATCCTCTGCCTGATTCTGCTGGGCGGGGCGCGCGATCCGATCCTCGTGCCGGAGGTTTCGCAGCACGAGATCCTGGTTCGCCAGGGCTTCACCGGCACCGAATTGCTGCTGTTCGGCGCGATCCTGACGCCAGAGGGCAGCCGCGCGGGCCAGGACTATGACATCGTCGTGGTGCTGAAGGGCCCGACCAATGCCATCGTGCTGCGTGAAAAGCAGCGGATTGCCGGGATTTGGGTCAATGCCGCCAGCGCCGAGTTCCGCTCGGCTCCGGCCTTCTTCGCGGTCGCCTCGTCCAAGCCGATCGGCCGGATCGTCGATCAAAAGACTGCCGCGATCTATGAATTGGGGCTGCCCTGGCTCCAGCTTTCGCCAATCGGGGCCTTCGACCCGGCGGAGCAGCGCCGCTTTTCCGCCGGCCTGGTCGAACGGCGCGTGCGCGAAGGGCTCTACAAGGAGGACCCGCGCGGCGTGAATGTCAGCGAACAGGTGCTCTACCAGGCCCGGATCAAGCTGCCTTCCTCGGTCCAGACCGGGACTTATACCGCCGAGACTTTCGCGATCAGCAGGGGCCGGGTGGTGGCGTCCGCCGTTGCCCGGGTCGAGGTGCGCAAGGTCGGGTTCGAACGGCTGGTTGCCCAGTTCGCTAATAACAACGGCTTCCTATATGGCCTGCTGGCCGTACTGGTATCGGTTGGGATGGGCTTTGTCGCCGGCCGGCTGTTCGCCCTCGTTTAAGCGATCTTAACCGTCGAAGCCTATGGATCCCGGTGCCAAGGCACAGGGGACATAACGGGCATGGACGGTTTGAACAGCAACGGTTTCGGGCAGCGCGACCACCAGGCAGAGGTCGAAGCGCCCACCGCTGCGTCCGCGCCGGAAATCGACAATGCGCGTGAACCGATCGGGATCATCCTCGAGATCGCCGGCTCCGGTTCCGCGATTGCCCTCGATCTCCAGCGCCTGCAGGAATGCACCGAAGATGCCGATCCTTCGGTGGCGCTGGCCGGGCAGGTCGGCAGCCAGATCAAGATTCGCGTCGGCAAGGGCTGGTTGCTCGCCTCAGTCCGCACCCAGCGCCAGGATTCCAAGACCCCAGGTGGGATCATGGCCCAGATCGACTTCCTTGGCGAAGGCGATGAAGAGCGCCTGACCGGCCGCATCCATTCGTTCCGCCGCGGTGTGACGCGCTATCCGATCCCCGGCGCGCTGATCTATCCCGCGACCAGCAACGACCTGAAGCAGATCTACGCCAGCGATGGCCGCTCCTCGATCCAGGTTGGCACCGTCTTTCCGACCAAGGATATCCGCGCTGGCCTCTATATCGATTCGCTACTGGGCAAGCACTTCGCGCTGCTCGGTTCGACCGGCACCGGCAAGTCGACCAGCGCCGCGCTGATCCTGCACCGGATCTGCGAGTCTGCGCCGGAAGGCCACATCGTGATGATCGACCCGCACGGCGAATACTCCGCCGCGTTCAAGACCACCGGGATGATCTTCGACGTTTCCAACCTGCAGATGCCCTACTGGCTGATGAACTTTGAGGAGCACTGTGAAGTGTTCCTGACCTCCAGCGGCAATGACCGGCAGGAGGACATGGACATCCTTTCCAAGTGCCTGCTTGCCGCCCGATCGAAGAACCGCCTGGCCGAAACGATGGGCAAGATCACGGTCGACAGCCCGATCCCGTACCTGCTGTCCGACCTGACCAACAATATCCAGACCGAGATGGGCAAGCTCGACAAGGCGACTTCATCGGCACCGTTCATGCGGATCAAGAACAAGATCGACGAGCTGAAGGCCGATCCGCGCTTCCAGTTCATGTTCTCAGGGATGCTGGTCGGCGATACGATGGCGGAATTCATCTCCAAGATCTTCCGCCTGCCGAGCCGCGGCAAGCCGATCTCGATCATCGACGTTTCGGGCGTGCCTTCGGACATCACCTCGACCGTGGTCGCCGTGCTCAGCCGCATGGTCTTCGACTTTGCGATCTGGGCGCGTGACGAGAAGACCCGGCCGGTGCTGCTGATCTGCGAAGAAGCGCACCGCTATGTTCCCAACGAGAAGAACGCCGACGGTTCCTCGGTTGGCCGGATCCTGGGCCGGATCGCCAAGGAAGGCCGTAAGTATGGCGTCAGCCTTGGCCTGATCACGCAGCGCCCGTCGGACCTGGCCGAAGGTGTGCTGTCACAGTGCGGCACGATCATCTCGATGCGCCTCAACAATGATCGCGACCAGGCCTTCGTGAAGGCCGCCATGCCTGAAGGCGCGCGCGGCTTCCTCGATTCGATCCCCGCCCTGCGCAACCGCGAATGCATCATCTGCGGCGAGGGCGTTTCGATCCCGATCCGCGTGGCCTTCGACGACCTCGAAGAGATGAAGCGCCCGGCCTCGGCCGACCCCTCGATCAGCGAGCTGTGGCGCGATGCCGGCGGCGAAGAGGAAATGGTCCAGCGCACTGTCCAGCGCTGGCGCGCCCAGGGTCGCTAATTGTCTGGTGCGGACAGGCCATCCGGCCTGTCCTGGCATCACCAGCCCGCGCCCCTGGCCCAACCACCCGTTGAGGATGCCATTTGGGGCGGTTAGGCCGGGGGAGCAGTCCGGCGATGCACGCCAATCACGCACGAGATTAGCTCTCCAAACTGGCGATCCGTGCCAGCATGCGCTTGCGCCAGGGCAGCCCGAAATAGACCAGCAGCGTCAGCGCCAGCGAAACCACCGAGCTCGCCAGGAACGAGTACCACAGCGCGTCGGACCCGATCAGCGGGTAAAGCAGGTAATAGGCCCCCAGCCGCACCCCGTACATCGAGGCGAGCAGCACCCCGAGGGTTGCGTAATTCGCACCGTATGCCCGCAGCGTGCCGAACAGCACGATCGTCACTCCGAACGGCAGATAGGTCCAGATCGCCAGGTCCTGGATGTGCAGCGCAGCTTCGACCGAGGGGCTGGTTGCGCCGAGAAACAGTTCCAGCACCGGCCGGTCGAATGGCACCAGCATGGCGATCAGCACCCCGGTCATCGCCAGGTTGGACAGCGCGCCGGCCCGGCTGATCGCATCGACCCGGTCCTCGCGCGCGGCGCCGATGTGCTGGGCGACCATCGCGCTGACCGCCCCGCCGATCGCCATGGCCGGCATGCCGATATAGTTCCAGATCTGCAGCAGCGCGCCATAGGCCGCCGCCGTGACCAGCCCCTCGCGGTTGACCAGCCCGATCATGATCACCCCGGCACCCGAGATGACGAGCATCTGCGCGCCCATCGGCAGCCCGCGCGAGAGCAAGTAGCGCGTCTCGTCCCAGCGCGGCCGCAGCCAGGCCAGTTCCGCCCCGCGCAGCCGCAGCGGCAGGTCCTTGGTATAGATCCACACCAGCATCGCGCCGAAGCCGATTGTCGTGGCGATCACCGTGGCCCAGGCCGATCCGGCAATCCCCAGCGCCGGGGCTGGCCCCAGGCCCAGGATCAGGATCGGATTGAGGATCACGTCCAGCAGGGTCGCCAGGATCATGAAGCGCAGCGGCGTGGCCGCATCGCCCGATCCGCGCAGGCCCATGGCGATCATCGTCGTGATGGTGGCGATCGGGTTGGCGATGAACACTACCCGCAGATAGGCCAGCGCCTGGTCATGCGCTGCGCCGGGCGTTGCCAGCAGGTCCAGCACCTTGTCGGCAAACAAGATGCCCAGCGTCGCCATGACCAGCGAGATCGCCCCGGTCAGCCCCAGCGCCGCGCCCAGCACGCGCCGGGCGGCGATCACGTCATTGGCGCCCCAGGCCTGGCCGATCCGCACGGTGGCCGCCATGCCGAAACCGAAGACCAGCGCGAACAGCAGGAACATCAGGATATTCGAATTGGCCGTGGCCGCCAGCGCCTCGTCGCCCAGCAATTGCCCGACCCAGACCGCGTTGATCGAGCCGTTGAGGCTTTGCAGCACGTTGCCGACCAGTTGCGGCAGGGCAAAGACCAGCAGGGTCCGGGTTAGCGGCCCCTCGGTCAGGTTGCCCTTCAGGGGGCCGGTTCCGGGGGCGGCATCACTCATGTCCCGCGGGTATCTCCATAGAGATGGATATGCATCCGGTCCGAAAGGCGCAGCCCGTGCTGCAGCGCCAGCGGCGCCAGCCAGCGCTCACGGGTCCGCAAGGTTGCGCTGTCAGTGCCCTCGGGCATGACGAAGACACGGGCGCGGGGCAGGGCGTGAGTCTCGACCAGCTCCAACACCTCGGTCACGTCCTCGGGCGTTGCCACGACGAACTTAAACCAGGCTTGAGGTTTGCAACTCCACTCGGCGAGCCGCTCGGGAATCTGTGCAGAGTCAACGGGATTCCCCGAATGCTGCAGTTTCGGGCTGACGTTGTACTGGCTGACCAGCGGGTCGAGCGCGGCATGCGGGGCGACCGTGCCGTTGGTCTCGATCTCCACGCTCATGCCGTCCAGCAGGGCAACCATGCGGGCCAGGGCGGCGCCTTGGAGCAGCGGTTCGCCCCCGGTGATCACCAGCCGGTCCTGCCCCAGCGCCATGATTCGCGCGGCGACCTCCGCCTCGTCCAGCACCACCTGGTTGGCCTGGCGCTCGAAAGACAGGCCGTCACGGTGGGGCCGGTTATCGCCCTCGAACCGCCAGGTATAGGCGGTGTCGCACCAGGTGCAGGCGAGGTTGCAGCGCGACAGTCGCACGAAAGCGACCGGCTGGCCCATGCTCGGCCCTTCGCCCTGAAGCGAGGCGAAGATTTCCGGCTCACCAGGCGTGGTGGTGGCGAGGGTTAGTGCCACCCGCCGGTCCCTATCCCAACCGCGCCAGCGCAGCCGCCAGTCGCTCAGCTTCGGCTTGATGCATGGCGTGATCGGCGCGAGCCTTTTCGACCGCTTCGGGCTTGGCCTTTTCGACGAAGCTCGGGTTGGAGAGCCGGCCTTCGAGGCTCTTGGCTTCCTTGGTCGAAACCTCGAGCGCCTTGGCCAGGCGGGCCTGTTCGGCGGCGATGTCGATCACGCCTTCGAGCGGGATGATGACATTGGCATCGCCTGCGCCAACCTGCATTGCCGCGCCGACCGGGGCCGGTTCGAAGCGGATGCCATTGAGCCGTGCTAGCCGTTCGATCGCCGCCGGGTTGCGCTCGATGATCCCGCGCGTCGCCGTGCTCGGCTCCGGCAGATAGGCGTCGAGCTTGGCGCCCGGCGCGATGCCGAGTTCGTTCTTGGCGGTGCGCAAGGATCCGATCAGTGCGATCAGCCAGTCAACCTCGGTCTTCGCAGCTGCATCGACGCTTGCGCCCGGTTCCGGCCATTCGGCGGTGATCAGCGGATAGTGCGGCCGGTCAGCCAGCTTCGACCACAGCTCTTCGGTAACAAAGGGCATGAACGGGTGAAGCATGACCAGGATCTGGTCGAGCACCCAGCCGGCGACAGCCTTGGTCTCGGCATCGAAGTTGCCCTTGATCAACTCGATGTACCAATCGCAGAACTGGTCCCAGACGAAGTGATAGACTGCATTGGCCGCGGCATCGAAGCGCAGGTCGGCCATGGCCTTGTCGAGCTCGGCCAGGGTTTCGACGACTTCGCCGATGATCCACTTGTTGACCGCTGAGGTCGCAGCCGGGGCGGCGATCGAGCTGCTGCCACCAATGCCATTGCTCTGGCAAAAGCGCGCCGCGTTCCACAGCTTGGTGGCGAAGTTGCGGTACCCTTCGACCCGCTTTTCATCCATCTTGATGTCGCGGCCCTGGCTTTCCATCGCCGCCATGAAGAAGCGCAGCGCATCGGCCCCGAACTGGTCGATCAGGCCCAGCGGATCGACCACGTTGCCCTTGGACTTGGACATCTTCTGCCCGTCGGGCGCCCGCACCAGCCCGTGCAGGTAGAGCCGCGGCCAGGGGTTCTGCCCGGTCATCGCCTGGCCCATCATCATCATCCGCGCATCCCAGAAGAACAGGATGTCGAAGCCGGAGATGAGCAGGTCATTGGGGAAATGCCGCTGCAGCAGCGGCGCATCCGCCTCCGGCCAGCCGAGCGTGGCAAAGGGCCACAGCGCGCTGGAGAACCAGGTGTCGAGGACGTCCTCGTCGCGGGTCAGTACGCGATCGCCGGCCAGGGCCTTGGCCGCTTCTTCGGTTTCGGCGACGAAGACGTTGCCATCGGCATCAAACCACGCCGGAATCCGGTGTCCCCACCACAGCTGGCGCGAAACGCACCACGGCTGGATGTTCTCCATCCAGTTGAAGAAGGTCTTTTCCCAGGTCTTGGGCACGATCTCGATCGCGCCGGAACGGACCGCTTCGAGCGGGGCCTTGGCCAGTTCCTCGGCGTTGACGTACCACTGGTCGGTCAGCCACGGCTCGATCGGCACCCCGCCGCGGTCGCCATAGGGCTGCTGGATGACGCGCGGTTCGAAATCGGCTTCGACCGCTTCGCCGTCCTTGTCCTTGGAAACGTGCGGGATCAGGCAGCCCGCCGCCTTCATGTCGGCCACGATCATTTCGCGCACCACGAAGCGGTCGAGCCCGAGGTACTTGTCCGGCACCAGGGCGTCGGCGGTCTGGACCACCTTGGCTTCGGCATCGAACATGTTGAGCATGTCGGCCGGCTTGATCCCGGCGCGCTTGCCCACTTCGAAGTCGTTGAAATCATGCCCCGGGGTGATCTTGACCACGCCCGAACCGAGTTCCGGATCGGCGTGCTCGTCCGCCACCACCTTGAAGCGGCGGCCGGTGATCGGCTGGAGGATATCCTTGCCGATCACGCCGGCATAGCGCGCGTCCTCGGGGTTCACCGCCACGCACATGTCGGCCAGCATGGTTTCGGGCCGGGTGGTCGCCACTTCGACATGGCCCGAGCCATCGGCAAACGGATAGCGGAAGCGCCAGAAGCCGCCCTTGACCTCGCGGGTCTCGACCTCAAGGTCGGAGATCGCGGTCTTGAGCTTGGGGTCCCAGTTGACCAGCCGCTTGTCGCGGTAGATCAGGCTCCTGCCAGTCTCGTCCTTGGTGTTGTAGAGATCGACGAAGACCTTCACCACGGCCTTGGTGAAGTGCGGGTCCATGGTGAACTGCTCGCGCGACCAGTCCATCGAGCAGCCCAGGCGGCGCAGCTGGCGGGTGATCGTGCCGCCGCTTTCGGCCTTCCATTCCCAGACCTTGGCGACGAAATCCTCGCGGCTGTAATTGGTGCGCTTGTCCTGCCGCTCTTCCAACTGGCGTTCGACCACCATCTGCGTTGCGATCCCGGCGTGGTCGGTGCCCACCACCCACAGCGCATCCTTGCCGCGCAGCCGCTCATACCGGATCACCACGTCTTGCAGCGTGTTGTCCAGCGCATGGCCGATATGGAGCGAGCCGGTGACGTTCGGCGGCGGATTGACGATGGTAAAGGGCTGCGCGTCCGGGCGTTCCGGGCGGAACAGGCCGTTGCTTTCCCAATACGCGTACCACTTCGCCTCGATTGCGGCGGGGTCGAAAGTCTTGGGCAATTCGGAGCTATGCGTCGTTTCGGTCATCGTGGCCGGCCTTTGCCAGTGCCGGCCGCGCCGCGCAAGGCGCGCGAAGCGGCCAGTCGGCCCGGCTTCCCTTGTCGGCCAGGCTTTTTTCGCCCACCATGCGGGCAATGCGCGTCTGGGCCGACTTTACCCTGGAACAGGATGATGCCGGGCGGCCCGTGGTCGCGCTGTCCGGCCCGCTGACCGTGTCCTCGATCGGCGTCGTCGATCGGATGCTGCGCGAGCACGAGGGCGACGTGGCCAAGGTCGAGATCTCGGCCGGGCCGGACATCGACACGGGTGGCGCCTGGACGGACTGGCGCATGCTGCGCGATCATCAGGCCGAACTGGTCGGTGCCAGCGACAAGGCCAAGCGACTGATCGCTGCGGTCAGCAAGTCGGAAGGCGCGGGCTATACCGGGGCGCACCGCCTGCCGCTGGTTGCCCGGATCGCCGCAGGGGTCGGGCTGCTGGTCACGGGCTGGGGCGCTGGCACTGTCCGGATGCTGGGCTTCCTGGGCGCCGTGCTGGTCGCCTGGTGGTCCATCCTGCGCAGCCCATCGCGGATGCGCTGGCTGGCCGTGGTCCGCCAGGCCGAACTGGTCGGCATCTCGGCGCTCGGCATTATCGGATTGATGAGCTTCCTGGTCGGCATCGTGATCGCCCAGCAGGGGGCGATCCAGCTGGAACAGTTCGGGGCGGAAATGCTGACGGTCAACCTGACCGGGCGGATCTCGCTGCGCGAACTGGGGGTACTGATGACCGCGATCATGGTCGCGGGCCGCTCGGGTTCGTCCTTCGCCGCGCAGATCGGGACGATGAAGCTGACCGAGGAAATCGATGCGATGCGCACGATCGGCGTTTCCCCGGTCGAAGCCCTGGTGATCCCGCGGATCCTGGCCGCCGTGGTGATGATGCCGTTGCTGGGCTTTTATGCCGCGCTGGCGGCGATTGTCGGCGGGGCCTTCATTTCGTCGTTCACCCTAGATATCCCGTTCATGACCTTCCTGCTGCGGGTGCAGGAAGTGGTGCCGATCCACGATGTCTGGGTCGGCCTGGTCAAGGCGCCGTTCTTCGGCCTGATCATCGCCCTGGCCGGCTGCTATCAGGGCATGCAGGTCAAGGCCAATGCCGAGGAGGTTGGCCTGCGCACGACCATGGCGGTGGTCCAGGCGATCTTCATGGTGATCGTGCTCGATGCCTTCTTCGCGGTGTTCTTCACCGAGGTGGGCTGGGGATGAGCGACGACCTTGAGGACATCCGCGAGGACGTGGCCGATGCCGCGCACAATCGCATGCCGGGCCCGTTCAAGGGCGATTTCCCGATCGTGGTCGAAGGCGTGCGCAACGCCTTTGGCGAGCAGGTGATCCACGACAACCTCAGCCTCAAGGTCCGCCGGGGCGAGATCATCGGGGTGGTTGGCGGATCGGGCACCGGCAAGTCGGTACTGATGCGCTCGATCATTGGCCTGCAGGTGCCGGCCGCTGGCACGATCGAGGTGCTGGGCCAGGACATTACCGCCGCGCGTGGTGACGAGGACATCGACATCCGCAGCCGCTGGGGCGTGCTGTTCCAGGGCGGGGCGCTGTTTTCCACCCTGACCGTGGCGGAGAATGTCGAGGTGCCGCTGCGCGAGTTCTATCCCGAAATCAGCGACGAACTGCGCCGCGAGATCGCCCGGTTCAAGGTCGTGCTGTCCGGCCTGCCCGAAGATGCGGCGAACAAGTATCCGGCGGAACTGTCGGGCGGGATGAAGAAGCGCGCCGGCCTGGCCCGCGCGCTGGCGCTCGATCCCGAGCTGCTGTTCCTCGATGAACCGACCGCCGGGCTCGATCCGATCGGCGCGGCGGCATTCGATGCCTTGACCAAGGAACTGCAGGATACGCTGGGGCTGACGGTGTTCCTGATCACGCACGATCTCGATACGCTGCACGAGATCTGTGACCGGGTGGCCGTGATCGCGGACAAGCAGGTGATCGCGGTCGATACGATTCCCAACCTGCTCAAGCTCGACCATCCGTGGATCCAGGAATACTTCAACGGTCCGCGTGGGCGTGCCGCCCAACTCGCGCAGGCGAAGATCGCGCGTCCCGACAAGACGATGGACAAGCCGGCGAAGGCGGGGGATTAGGCAATCATGGAGACGAGAGCCAACTTTGTCTGGGTCGGGGCGGTCACGCTGGGCCTGCTGGCCGTGCTCGCGGCCTTCATCATCTGGATCGCGCGCTGGAACGAAACCAGCCAGAATGCCTATGACATCTTCTTCAAGCAGTCGGTTGATGGCCTGTCGGAGGGTGCCTCGGTTTCGTTCCAAGGGGTTCCGATCGGTCAGATCGAGATGATCGAGCTGTGGCCCAAGGATCCCAGCTTTGTTCGTGTCAGGATTGCGGTCGATGAAAAGGTCCCGATCCTGCAAGGCACCACCGCGACGCTGCAAAGCAGCTTCACGGGAACTTCGAACATCCTGCTGGAGGGAGCCGTAAAGGGGGCACCGCCGATCGTCGAAAAGGGTCCGGAAGGCGTGCCGGTGATCCCGACCAAGCGGGGCGGGCTGGGGGCGCTGCTCAATACCGCGCCGGTCCTGCTCGATCGCCTGGCGACCGTGACCGAGCGGTTGAACCTTGCCCTGTCGGACAAGAACCTCAAGGCGCTCGACAATATCGTCGCCAATACCGAACGGATTACCGGCGGCC
Source organism: Pseudomonadota bacterium (assembly GCA_041182185.1). Lineage (GTDB taxonomy): Bacteria > Pseudomonadota > Alphaproteobacteria > Sphingomonadales > Sphingomonadaceae > Novosphingobium. The sequence continues at coordinate 4,350 of JBEGOD010000110.1, read as the reverse complement.
TGGCCGATGCCGCGCCGGAGGTGAAGACCACGCTGACCGAGCTGCAGGCCACGCTGAAGCAGGCGTCGGCCGCGCTGACCGAGTTCGAGAAGGTGGCTAACAACGCCAATGCCTTCCTGGCCGGGGACGGTGAATCGCTGGCGCGCGATCTGCGCGCCACGCTGAAGTCCGCCAGCAGCGCGGCGAAAGAGCTGGAGGCAACCCTGGCGAGTGCGCGCCCCGCAACGCAGCGGCTGAATGACCAGACCCTGCCCCAGGCCGAAGCGGCGATGCGCGACCTGCGCGCGACCAGCAAGGCGCTGCGCGACCTGACCGAGAAGATCGACGACCGCGGCGCCGGCGCGCTGCTGGGCGGCGACAAGCTGCCGGAGTACAAGCAATGATCAATCGGCTGCCTGGCGGACTTGCCGCCATCTCGCTCGCGCTGCTGCTGGGCGGCTGCCTTAACCTGGGCGGGGGCAAGCCGCCGGCCACGCTGATTGCGCTGAGCTCGACCCTGGCACCTGCGGCCGGAACGGGGGTGACGAGCAAGCTGGACGATGCCCTGGTCGTGCTGGAACCCGAAGTCGATCGCAAGCTGGCCGTGCTGCGCGTGCCGGTCCGCGTCAACGGCTCAAGCATTGCCTACCTGGCCGATGCCGCCTGGGTTGAGCGGCCCGCGCGCCAGTTCCGCAGCCTGCTGGCGGAAACGCTGCGCGCGTCAGGCAAGCGGCTGGTGCTGGAAGATGACGGCAGTGCCGGCCCGGCCGCCCACCGGCTTGGCGGACGCCTGGTCGACATGGGCTATGATGCCGCGCAGCAGGCCGTGGTGGTGCGGTTCGAGGCCGTGCGCAGCACCCGGGGCGGGGCCGTGGAAACCCGCCGGTTCGAAAGCGTGATTCCGGGCGTTTCGGCCAAGCCTGAGGCGATTGCCGCGGCGCTCAACCGTGCCGCCAATGCCGTCGCGGTCGATGTCGCCGCCTGGATCGGCTGATCGGCTGGCGTTCAGCTTGGACCTGCTAGGCCGCGATTGATGAAACTCCGCCTGCTCCTGCTCGCCCTGGTGGCTGCCCCGCTGTCTGCCCAGACTGCCGCGCCGCCGCTGCCCCCTGAATTGCAGACCGGCCTGCGCTGCGCCGCGCTGTTCTCGCTGATCGCTGCCGATCAGGTGCGCGGTGCACCGGGTGCGAGCGACTGGCCGCCGCTGGCCGCGCGCGGCCGCGAATTTTTCGTGCGGGTCAGCGCTCGCGCAATGGATGCGGGCAAGCTTGACCGCCCGGCGCTTCAGGCCGTGATGCAGGCCGAAGTCAATGCCGTACGCCAGCCCGCAACGCGCGTCGCGCTCAAGGCGCCGTGCCTCGCCATGCTTGATGCCAGCATCTCCGCTAACGCCCGTCGCCAACCGTAAGCGGTTGATCGACAAGGGTCCGCTGTTCATCGCTGGTTCTATGTCGCTGGTCGAGACTGCTTGGCTTGACGGCGTGTTAGTCGGATAGAGCACCCGGGAAGACTGATAACGGGATGGGGAGTTCCGATGCCTCTGCGGCACGTGGTCCGGTCAGCGCTGCTGGCCGGATCGGCAATCATTGCAATGCTTTGCGCGCCTGTCCGGGCCAAAGAAGCCGCTGCCGCGCCGCCAGCTGAAGCTGATGGTGCGCACACCGGCGGGCAGACCTACGCGGCTGATTTCTTCACGCGCTTTTCGCCGCGCACGGCGCTGGAGATGCTGGTCCAGGTTCCCGGCTTTGCGATCCGTGACGATGGCGGGCAGCGCGGACTGGGGCAGGCGACCGCCAATGTCCTGGTCAATGGCCAGCGCCTGACCGGCAAGAGCGAGGATACCTTTACCCAGCTTGGCCGGATCGCGGCGAAAAGCGTGGTGCGGATCGAACTGGTCGATGCCGCCACGCTCGACGTGCCGGGGCTGACCGGGCAGGTCGCCAACCTGGTGGTCAAGGCCGACGGGCTGACCGGCAACTTTGCCTACCGCTTCGAAGCCCGCCCGCATTTTGCCGACCCGCTGTTCAACCGGTTCGAAGCTTCGCTGAGCGGCAAGACCGGTCGGGTCGAATATACCGTTGGCCTGTCCAACCTCTCCAGCCGGGGCGGGGCGGGCGGCGAAACGCTGATCGAGCGGACTGACGGCAGCCTGATCGAGCGGCGCGAGGATGCGCTCACCGCCAATTTCGACCAACCCAAGCTCTCGCTCGCGGCCAAGATCGATGCCGGAAACGGCACGGCGATCAACCTCAACGGCAGCTATCGCCACTACTTGTTCCGTTACAAGCTGGATGACCAGCGGACCGTGCCCGGCGGCGTGGACCGCAGCCGCCGTTACCGCGAGCGGGAAAGCGGCGGCAACTTCGAGCTGGGCGGGGATGTCGCCTTCAAGCTCGGCGGCGGGCAGCTCAAGCTGATCGGCCTGGCGCGTGGCAACAATGGTCCGAGCACTAACGAATCGGTGTTCAGCTATGCCGATGGCCGCCCCGATACCGGCGACCGCTATCGCCAGCAGCAGGACTTCAACGAGACCATCGCCCGCGCCGAATATGGCTGGAAGGCGGGCGGGGCGGACTGGCAGCTTTCGGCCGAGGCGGCTTACAACAAGCTGGGCATTGCAGCCGAGCTGTTCACGCTCGATCCGACCGGCACCTTCCTGCCTGTACCCTTTCCCGGCGGCTCGGGCGGGGTGAAGGAGGATCGTTACGAAGGGATCCTCAGCTACAGCCGCCCGCTGGCGCGCAACCTCTCGCTCCAGGCGACGCTGGGCGGGGAATTCTCGCGGCTGTCGCAGACCGGCGGCGTGCAGCCGGTGGTGCGTGAGTTCTGGCGGCCCAAGGGCTCGGTTGCCCTGGCCTGGACCCCGCAGAAGGGCCTGGACGTCTCGTTCAAGGCGCGCCGCCGGGTCGGCCAGCTGAACTTCGGCGATTTCCTCGCCCGGGTGTTTTTGAACGACAACAACGCCAATGCCGGCAACGGTGAACTGGTCCCGCCGCAAAGCTGGGAGTTCGAGCTGGAAACCAAGAAGGCGCTCGGCAAGTGGGGCAACACCACGTTGCGGCTGTACGATTACCGGATCCAGGACCTGGTCGACATCATTCCGATCGGCGCGACCGGCGAAAGCCCCGGCAATCTCGAAGGCGGGCGGCGCTATGGCCTGGAATGGACCAATACCTTCGAACTTGCGCCGTTGGGGATCAAGGGCGCCAAACTCGATATCAAGCTGAACCTCGAGCAGTCGCGAGTGCGCGATCCGCTGACCGGCCAATTGCGCCCGATCAGCGAAACGCAGGACCGGGTGCTGGAGATTGGCTACCGCCATGACATCCCCGGCAGCGACATCGCCTATGGCTTCAATTTCAACACGTACCACTTCCAGAACTATTACCGGCTCGGCGAAGTGGGGCTGGGCTTCGAAGGTCCAACCTTTGCCGGGGTGTTCGTAGAGCACAAGGACGTGCTGGGGCTGACCCTGCGGGCCTCGGCCGGCAATCTGCTCAATGGCCGCAACAGGTTTGACCGCACTGTCTGGGCTGGGCGGCGCACCACCTCGCCGGTGCTGCTCACCGAACATCGCGACCGGTTGATCGGCCCGATCTTCAGCGTACTGCTGCGCGGAAATTTCTGAAGCTGGATTTTCGCCCCGCCAGCCAACCTGTCCCGATTGCGAACTTCAGCCAATATACTGTTGCTTTTAGAGAGAATTCCCGCATGTTCCGGTCAGCCGATAAATCGGGGGTCGCAATTCATGGCGGTGATCGCCGTCTTCAGCATCAAGGGTGGGGTTGGCAAGACCACGCTTGCCACCGAACTGGCCTGGCGCTGGGCGCGGGGCGGTGCCCATTCGACTCTGCTGTGGGACCTTGATCCGCAGGGCGGCTCTTCGTTCCTGGTCGGGGTTGCGGAACCCCAGCGTCAGCGCGCCGCGGCGATCTTTCAGCGCGACGGTCGCCCCCGCGAAGCGATTACGCCCAGCGGCCATGCCGGCCTGTCGATGATCCCAGCCGATCCCAGCCTGCGCCAGTTGCCGCTGCTCTTGCCGCGGCTTGGTCCGCGCCGGTTGCAGCAGATGACCGGACTGTTGCGCAGCGATTACCAGCGGATCGTGCTTGATTGTCCGGCTGGCCTCTCATCGGTCAGCGAGCAGGCCCTGGTTGCCGCCGACGCGATCATCGTGCCGCTGCCGCCTTCGCCGCTGTCGCTGCGTGCGCTCGATCAGCTGCGCGAAGAGCTGCTGCGGCTTTACAACCGTCATGCGCCGATCCTGCCGGTGCTGTCGATGTATAACAGTCGCCGCCCGCTCCATCGCGAGGTGCGGGGCGGTGATGCCGCCGTCTGGCCCGCGATCCCGCTGGCCACCCAGATCGAACA
>JBEGOD010000109.1:2500-7561 GCA_041182185.1 Pseudomonadota bacterium | reverse complement strand
CTCCGCTGATCGCGGCCCTGGCCGTGCGCCTGTGCCACGAAGCGGGCATTCCCGATGACGTGCTGCAGCTGGTGCCGGGTGACGGCACGGTCGGCGCCATGCTCACCGCGCAGCCCGAGATTGCCGGGGTGGCCTTCACCGGCTCAACCGAGACCGCGCGCGCGATCAATCGCGCGCTGGCCCAGCGCGACGGGCCGATTGCGACGCTGATCGCCGAGACTGGCGGGCAGAACGCGATGATTGTCGACAGCTCGGCCCTGCCCGAGCAGGTCACCCGCGACGTGGTCGCCAGCGCCTTCCAGAGCGCGGGACAGCGCTGTTCGGCGCTGCGGGTGCTCTACCTGCAGGACGACGTCTACGATGGCATGCTGGAGATGATCCGCGGCGCCTTCGACGCCCTGGTGATCGGCGATCCGCAGGAACTGACCACCGATGTCGGTCCGGTGATCGATGCCGAGGCCAAGACCGCGCTCAACCGGCACATCGCCGCGATGAAGGCGGCCGGTCGGCCGGTTTGGCAGCGCGACCTGCCCGAGACTTGCGCGGGCGGCACTTTCGTTGCCCCGACGATCATCGAGATCGAATCGATCGCCGATCTCGCGCGCGAAAACTTCGGCCCGGTCCTCCACGTCGCGCGCTTCAAGGGCGATGAGCTGAAGGCCGTGATCGCGGCAATCAACGCTACTGGCTATGGCCTGACCTTGGGCCTGCACAGCCGGATCGATGCGACCCGGCGGCTGGTCGAAGCGCAGGCGCGCGTCGGCAATTTCTACGTCAACCGCAACCAGATCGGCGCAGTGGTCGAAAGCCAACCGTTTGGCGGCGAAGGCCTGTCCGGCACCGGCCCCAAGGCCGGTGGGCCGCACTACCTGCCGCGCTTCGCGACCGAGCGGGTGACCTGCATCGACACCACGGCGGCCGGCGGCAATGCCAGCCTGATGGCGGGGGGATAAGATTCCCGCCGCTTGGCCCTTGCCGATTTTAAGCGCGCACTTAACATAGCGCCCAATCGGGAGAGAAAAATGGACCAAGCGAAGTACAACCGGCTGCTGGCCCGCGCCAAGCGCACGATCGACCTGTTCACATTCGACGAGTTCATCCGCTTCTGGGCAGCGGATCGCCCCGACACCTTGGCGCTCGATGGCGATGACCTGACGCTGACCTATGGCGAGCTGGAAGATGCGACCGCACGGGTCGCCTCAGCGCTCCTCGCCATGGGCCTCAAGAAAGGTGATCGGGTTTCCTGGTTCGGCAAGAATGCCACGACCTATTTCACGCTGTTCTTCGGGGCTGCGCGCGCAGGCATCGTGATGGTGCCGGTTGGCTGGCGCCTGGCCGAGCCCGAAGCCGCCTTCATCATCGACAATGCCGAGGCCAAGGTGCTGTTCCTGGGTGATGGGTTCGAGGCCTGCGCCAATACCTTGGGCCAGCGCCCCGGCCTGCTCCGCTGCTTCACCGCCGACGAGGCGCGCAAGCTGATGAAGGAAGCGCCGCGCAGCGCGTTCGAACCTTCCGGTCCGAACGATGCCGTGTTGCAGCTTTACACGTCGGGCACCACTGGCAATCCCAAGGGCGCGATCCTCTCCAACGCCAACCTCTTTGCCCTCCGCAAAGCCGGGATCGACAACCCCCACCCCTATTCGCTGATGGACGAGGACGAAGCGATCCTGGTCGCCATGCCCTGCGCCCATATCGGCGGCACCGGCCTTGGCGTCATGTCGCTGGCAGCGGGTCTGCCCGGCGTGGTCCTGTCGGAATTCGAGCCGACCCGGGTGTTCGATGCCGTGGTCAATCGCGGGGTGACGCGGTTCTTCATCGTGCCGGCCGCGCTGGCACTGCTGCTCCAGCACCCCGACTGTGCCAAGACCGACTTCAGCCGCCTGCGCTATATCCTTTACGGCGCCTCGCCGATCCCGCTGGAATTGCTGCGCGAGTGCATCGCCATGTTCGGGGCCGATTTCATCCAGGCCTACGGTATGACCGAGACCACCGGCACGATCTGCACCCTGCCGCCCGAGGACCATTCGGTCGAAGGCAACCAGCGGATGCGCTCGGCGGGCAAGCCGCTGCCCGGCGTGGAAGTGATGATCCGCGGCCAGGATGGCCAGGCCATGGCGGTGGGCGAGATCGGCGAGATCGTCACCCGCTCCTCCAACAACATGCTGGGTTACTGGAAGCTGCCTGAAGCGACCGCCAGCACGATGGACGCCGATGGCTGGATCGCCACCGGCGACGTCGGCTACATGGATGAGGACGGCTACGTCTACATGTATGACCGGGCCAAGGACATGATCATCACCGGCGGCGAGAACGTCTACCCGGCCGAGGTCGAGAGCGGGATCTATGGCCACCCCGACGTGCTCGAAGTCGCCGTGATCGGCGTGCCCGACGCCAAATGGGGCGAAGCGGTCAAGGCGGTCTGCGTGCCCAAGCCAGGCCAAACCATCGATCCGGACAGCGTGATCAGCTGGGCGCGCGAGCGGCTGGCCGGCTTCAAGGTGCCCAAGTCGGTCGACACGATCGAGGCCCTGCCGCGCAATCCCAGCGGCAAGATCCTGCGCCGCGAATTGCGCGCACCCTATTGGGCCGGCTACGACCGCCAGATCAATTGAGAGGAACGACTGACATGACCGATGCCCTGCCCGGCGCCAAGGACCACATCGCCGCTGCCCTCGCGCTCTGCGCCAAGATCGACGACTTGCCAGCCGATACACCGCTGATCGCCGTGGGCAAGGTTGGCGTAATCGGTGCGGGTACCATGGGCGGCGGGATCGCCATGAACTTCCTTTCGGCCGGGATCCCAGTGACCATCGTCGAGCGCGAGGAAGCGGCACTGACCCGCGGCGTAGCAGTGATGGGCAAGAACTACGAAGCCAGCGTGAAGCGCGGCCGGATCGAGGCTGCGGTCGCCGAAGCGGCGATGGGGCGGCTGACCCCCAGCCTGGAATTCGCAAGCCTGGCCGATTGCGACCTGGTGATCGAGGCGGTCTATGAATCGATGGAGGTCAAGAAGGATGTCTTCGGCCGGCTGGATGCCATCGTGAAGCCAGGCGCGATCCTGGCCAGCAACACCAGCTATCTCGACGTCAACGAAATCGCCGCCGCGACCAAGCGGCCCGAGGCGGTCCTGGGCATGCACTTCTTCTCGCCCGCCAACATCATGAAGCTGCTCGAAGTGGTGCGCGGCGCCAAGACCGGCGCCAGCGAACTCGCCACGGTGATGCAACTGGCCGGCAAGATCGGCAAGGTGCCGGTCGTCTCGGGCGTCTGCCATGGCTTCATCGGCAACCGCATGCTGTCGAAGCGCCAGGAACAGGCCAACGCCCTGCTGATGGAAGGCGCGGCCTATTACGATATCGACCAGGTGCTGCTCGACTTCGGCTTCCCGATGGGACCGTTCCAGATGGGCGATCTCGCCGGTCTCGACATCGGCTGGCACCGCGATGCCAGCAAGGTCACCACGATCCGCGAAGCGCTCTGCGCCGCCGGCCGCTGGGGCCAGAAGACCGGCAAGGGCTTCTACGATTACGGCGAAGACCGCAGCCGCAGCCCGTCAGACGAAGTGAAGGCGATCATCGCCGATTTCGCCGCCAAGTCAGGCGTCGCCCAGCGCGAGGTCAGCAAGCAGGAAATCTTCGAACGGCTGCTCTATCCAATGGTCAGCGAAGGTGCGCTGATCCTGGAAGAGGGCATCGCCCAGCGCGCTGGCGACATCGATCTGGTCTGGCTCAATGGTTATGGCTGGCCGGCCTGGACCGGCGGGATCATGTATTGGGCCGACCACGAGAGCCTGGCGAAAGTCGCCGATGGCCTGAAGCGGCACGGCCTGCCGGTGGCGCCGCTGCTGGAACAGCTGGCGGCGAGCGGCGGCAAGTTCAGCGACTAAGCGGTCTAGCGCGCCCGCGGGATGCACTGCTCCCGCGGAACGCCAGTGAAGTGCCCGCAGCCATAGAGCACAATCTCCGCTCCGCTAGGGTCGCGGCTGTAACTGAATTGCAGCGCGGCGCGCGCGGTGGGCGGCATCGGGAAAGCTTGCGGGATCGCCGCCGGATCGGTCCAGCCCAACACGCGGCAGGTGCCCGGCTGGTTGCAGACTGCCCGCGCCGCCGCCAGGGCATCGACCGTAGCAGTGCCGGACAGCAAGATGAAGTTGGCCTTGCCGCCAGTGGCGCGCATCACCACTGTGCCGCTGTCAATCTTCGGAGCGTCAGGGACGGCGGTGGGCATCGGCGCGGCAACCGGCTGCAGCGCCGCGCCCGCGTCAAACAGGGTGGCGGGATCGGGCTCGCCCCCAAGATAGACTGTTGAAAACGAGGGCTTTGTTCCCCAGAAGCCGGGCCAGCGGAAGAACAGGTGTGTCTCGATCTTCGCCAGCTTGTCGAGTTCAGGACTCCAGTAAGGATAGACCCAATCGGTGTGGTAGTGCGTAGCGAGACCGACCGGCTTGAACACATAACCGCCAAGCGCTTCGCCGGCGCGGATCCGCGCCTGGAGCCAGGCGCTGTCGGAGTGGCGCCGAGCGAGCGAGCCATCGCAGGTAAAGGTGAACTGGCATCCGGTGGCGCGCTCGCTGCCCTGGAACACGACGCCGCAGACCGTCTTGGCGAAAGCCGGATGGCGCACGCGGTTGAGCACGACCTGGATCACCGCGCGCTGCCCGATGTCGCTGGGCCCGGCCTCGGCCATGGCGGCAAGCGCCAGGCATTCGGTCGCGCGGTGGCGGTCTTCCGCCGAGCCCTTGAAGGCAAAGCGCGGTGCCGGGGTGATCGGACCTTTGACGAAGGGAACGGCAGCATTGCGGGCGCGGGCTGCGTCCATGTCCGACAGCGATGGGGGCGCGATCAGCAAGGGGGCGTCAGCCGGCAGGCCCGGCAGGCGCGCAAGTTCGCCCGAGCGATCGACCTGACTGCTAGGCAGCATCAAGGCCAACGCCAGGCCAAGGGCCAGCAGCAAGGCGATCACCACCGGGAGGATTAGGCCGGACCGCAGCCTCGACTTTGCGCGCATTGCGGCGTCCTATCGCGACGCAGGTTAACCGGACAACAAAAAAGCCCCGGCATT
>JBEGOD010000108.1:0-6698 GCA_041182185.1 Pseudomonadota bacterium | reverse complement strand
GTGCAGGGCCTGCGCCGCACCCTGCCTGCGCTGGTCCTGCCGCTGGTGGGTTCGGCGGTGATCGTGGCGCTGTTCTCCGCCGCCAACCCGGTGATCGAGCAGTTCCTCGCCAGCCTCTCGTTGCCGATGCCGGACGATAGCCTGTTCGAGCGGCTGTTCTTCTGGGGCCTCGTGGCGGTCGTGGTCTGGGGCGTGCTGCGCCCGCGCCGCAGCCGGCCGTTCTTCGGGACGTTCGATGGGTCAGGCGATCTCGCCCTGCCGGGGGTCAGCCCCATGTCGGTGCTGCTCTCGCTACTGGCCTTCAACCTGCTGTTCGCCCTGCAGAACGCGATGGACCTGGCTTGGCTGTGGGGTCTGGTCCCGCTGCCGGAGGGGATGACGCTGGCCGACTATGCCCATCGCGGAGCCTATCCGCTGATCGTCACAGCGCTGCTGGCGGCACTGTTCGTGCTGATCACCTTGCGCCCGGGCTCGCAGACCGCGGCGAGCCCGCTGGTGCGGCGGCTGGTCCTGCTGTGGATCGGGCAGAACGTGGTGCTGGTCGCTTCCGCGATGCTGCGGCTGTCGGACTATATCGACGCCTATTCGCTGACCCGCCTGCGGATCGCGGCGCTGGCCTGGATGGCGCTGGTGGCGGTGGGCCTGGGGCTGATCGGCTGGCGGCTGCTGAAGGACAAGTCCGCTGCCTGGCTGATCAATGCCAACTGCACTGCCGCCGCCGTGCTGCTCGGCGCCTATGCCTTCGTCGATACCGGCGCGCTGGCCGCGCAGTGGAATGTTCGACACGCGCGCGAAGTTGATGGCAGCGGCGCAGTCCTCGACCTGTGCTACCTGGCCGAGCTCGGTCCTTCATCGCTGCTGCCTTTGATCGAGCTGGAAAACGGACCACTCGACCCGATGCTGATGGCCCGCGTAAAGGTCCTGCGCAGCCAGGTGCAGTATCGCCAGGGGCAGTTGCTCAAGCAGGGCGGCTGGACCCTGCTGGGCGCGCGGCGGCTGGCGCGGGCCGAGGCGCTGGCCGGGCCAGTGCGGACTTACCCCGGCGAGCGCTATGATTGTTCGGGCGTGCCCCATGAAGCCGCGGCGACCAATCCGGACCAGGTCGGTTGACTGGCGCGGTGGAACCGCCACAAGGCAAGGCCATGGCCCGCCGTGTCCTGATCGTCGACGATGACGCGCATATCCGCGAGGTGCTGGTCTTCGCCTTCGCCAAGGCCGGGATCGCCACTACCCAGGCGGGCGACGGCGAGGAGGCGCTGGACCTGATCGCGCAAGGGCCGCCCGACCTGGTCGTGCTCGATATCAACATGCCACGGATGGATGGCCTGGAGGTCTGCCGCCGCCTGCGCGCCACTGGCGACCTCCCCATCCTGTTCCTCTCCAGCCGCGATGACGAGCTCGACCGGGTGCTGGGGATCGAGCTGGGCGCGGACGACTATGTCGTGAAGCCCTTTTCCCCGCGCGAAGTGGTGGCCCGCGCCCAGGCGATCCTGCGGCGCTCGGCCCGCGATGCTGCGCCCGCCGCCGAGCTACTTGGCCGGGGCGGGCTGAGCCTCGATCTCGCTGGCTGGGCGGCTAGCTGGCAGGGCAGCGAGGTGCCACTGACGGTGACCGAGTTCACCCTGTTGCGCACACTTTCCGCCGCCCCCGCCCGGTTCTTCTCCCGCGACGAGCTGATCGACCGGCTCCACGGCCCCGGCTTTGCGATCACCGACCGGACGATCGACAGCCATGTCCGCAACCTGCGCCGCAAATTTGCCGAGGCGGGGTGTGACAGCCTGGTCGAGACGCGGGCGGGTGTGGGTTACCGCCTCGGGCCCTGCGCCCCGGCATGATCGCAAGCGTGCGCAGTCTGGCCCTGCGGCTCTGGCCGGTACCCCGGCTGCGCTGGTTGCTGTTTGGCACACTGCTGTTTGTCGCGGCGCTCCCCGGGATCGCCGCGCTGGGGCTGCGGGTTTACGAGAACGCACTGATCCGCCAGACCGAGGCCGAACTGACCGCACAAAGCGCCGCGATTGCCGCCAGCGCCGCCCTGCTCTGGCCCGGCCCGGTGGCAGCTGCCACACCAGACCGCCCGGACGATCCGCGCGAAAGCTATGAGGATGCCCCCAGCGGCGTCGATCTGCGCTCCTCCCCCGTCCTGCCTGAGCGGCCCGCCGCCAGCGCCACCCCGGCCCGGGCCGATCCGGTGGCGCAGCAAGTGGCGAACCGGCTCGCCCCCGTCATCGCCGAAACCAAGCTTGCCACGCTCGCCTCGATCCTGCTGCTCGACCGGCAAGGCTTGCTGCTGAGTGGCCGCGACCGGGGGCTGAGCCTGGCCGGGGTGCCCGAAGTGCGCAGCGCCCTGTCCGGCACCCCCCGCACCGTGCTGCGCCATAATGACGTCTACCTGCGCGATACTCCGCTCGACTGGATCAGCCGCGCCACTTCGATCCGGATGCACCAGGCCCGCCCGATTACGGTGCGGGGCGAGGTGGTTGGCGCGGTGCTGGTCTCGCGCAGCCCCCGCGCGCTGTTCCGCGGCATGTGGGAGGATCGCGGCAAGATTGCGCTGGGCGTCGCGGCGATCTTTTCACTGCTGTTGGTGCTGACCGGGGTGCTGGCGCGCGCCATCGTCAGCCCGGTCGAGCGGCTCAGCCGCGCCAGCCGCGCGCTGGCCCAGGGCCGCCACGCCGCGCCGCGCCGGCCAACGCTGGAAGTGCGCGAGATCGGCAGCCTCTATGACGATTTCGCCGCGATGTCGGCCGCGATTGCCCGCCGCTCACGCTATCTGCGCGATTTCGCCGCGGCGCTGAGCCATGAATTCAAGACGCCGCTGGCGGGTCTCTCGGGCGGGATCGAGCTGCTGCAGGACCACGGCGCGACCATGGCCGAGGACGAGCGCCAGCGCTTCCTGGCCAACATGGCGGCCGATGCCGGGCGGCTCTCGCGCCTGGTCAGCCGACTGATGGAGCTGGCCCAGGCCGACATGGCCAAACCTGTCGACATTGCCGATCCGTCGGCGCGGGCCAACCTGATGCCCGTGCTGGCACGCGTGGCGGACGGGCTGCGCCGCGATGGTTTTGCAGTCACGCTCGACCTTGCGGACAAGCTGCCGCCGCTTGCGGCCGAGCCCGGCGCGCTGGAAGCGATTGTCACCACACTCGGCGAAAATGCGCAGCAGGCCGGGGCCAGCCAGTTGGCGATCAATGCCAGCCTCGACGAGGACGAGATCGTGATCCGCCTCAGCGACAACGGCCCCGGCATCCCAGCAGCCGACCGCGAGCGGGTGTTCGATCCCTTCTTCACCAGCAAGCGCGCCGCTGGCGGCACCGGCCTGGGCCTGCCGATCGCCCGTGCCCTGGCTGAAAACGGGCACGGCCAACTGGAGCTGGTGCCGAGCGAGGTGGGGACAACCTTCCTGCTGACTTTCCCCGCCGCGCGGCGCTGACTCGCGCGCCGCGCCGCAATCGGCTAGGGGCATTGCCGATGGAAACCGGCGACCTGCGCATTGCCCTGTTCAGCGGCAACTACAATTACGTCCGCGACGGCGCCAACCAGGCGCTCAACCGGCTGGTCGGCTATCTGCTGCGCCAGGGCGCGCAGGTGCGGGTCTATGCGCCGACGGTCGACGAACCGGCCTTTCCTGCCACCGGCGATCTGGTCAGCGTGCCGTCCTTCGCTTTTCCGGGCCGCGGCGAATACCGCGTGCCGCTGCTGCTAAGCCCGCGGGTGCGGGCCGATCTGAGGGCATTCAATCCCAACGTGGTGCAGATCTCCTCGCCCGATTTTGCCGCGCACCGCGCGGTAACCTGGGCGCGGCATCGCAAGATCCCGGTTCTGGCCTCGGTCCACACCCGGTTCGAGACCTATTTCCGCTATTACAACATGGCCTGGCTGGAACCGGTGGTCGAAGCCCTGCTGCGCCGCCTCTACCGCCGCTGCGATGCGCTGGTTGCGCCGTCGGAATCGATGGCCCAGGTGCTGCGCGACCAGCGCATGAATTACGACATCGACATCTGGTCGCGCGGGGTCGACCGCGAGATCTTCGATCCCGCGCTCCGCTCGCTCGAATGGCGGCGCAGCCTGGGGATCGGCGATGACGAGGTGCTGGTTGGCTTCCACAGCCGGCTGGTGATGGAAAAGGGGCTCGACGTCTTTTCCGACGCCATCGACGAGTTGCGCCGCCGCGGCGTGCAGCACCGCACCCTGATCGTTGGCGACGGTCCGGCCCGGCCCTGGCTGGAAGCGCGGCTGCCCCAGGCCGTGTTCGGCGGGTTCATGGGGGGCCAGGACCTGGGCAAGGCGGTGGCCAGCATGGACGTGCTGTTCTTCCCCTCCACCACCGAAACCTTTGGCAATGTCAGCCTGGAAGCCATGGCCAGCGGGCTGCCCGTCGTTGCCGCCGCTGCGACCGGCAGCCAGAACCTGGTCGCCAATGGCCGCTCGGGCCGGCTGATCCGCCCCGGCGCGGTGCACCAGTTCGCCGAGGCGCTGCGCACCTATATCGAAGACCCTGCACTGCGCCGCACCCACGGCGAAGCCGGCGAACTGCGCAGCCGGGACTTCTCCTGGGACCAGATCAACCAGGTCGTGGCGGACACCTATATCCGGCTGATCCGCCAGAAGGCCGCGCTGACCCGCCGCTGAGACCTAGTGCAGCACCCCTGCGGCCAGCGACCGGCGGCAGGACTGCCACAGGAAAACAATCACCGCGACAATGAACAGCGCCATCGGCGCATCGAGCACGCCGGCCATGGCCTGACCAGCGAAACTGGCGATGGCCCCGAGCAGTGAAACCAGAAAGGCCGGACCGGCCAGGCGCGAGCGCAGCAGCATGAGCACCGAACCAGCAAACGATCCCCAGATCCCCAGGCCCCAGCCGATATCGGCCCAGATCGGCGGGTTGGCGATATAGGCCTGCATTTCCGCGGGCACTCCGGCCATCAGGTCCGGGTTGCCGAGCCGGGTCATGACATAGAGGTAGGCACCGAAGCCGTTCCACAGCAGGCCGACCAGGGCAATGGCCATAAACTTCCGCGGCCATGGCGCGGCTGAGCCAGAATTCATCGCAAGTCTCCCCCATCCCGTTATCAGGCCCATCCCGTTGCCAGGCCCATCCCGTTGCCAGGATCGCAAGAAGGTATCACATGTTACCGGATCGGCAATAAGCCGGGGAACGGGCCGGGATTGGCGGTTAACGCCCCCCGTAAACTGGCCTATGCTGCACCCATGGCCGATCTGTTTGTCGATGACTTGCCCGGTGCCCCGCCCGATGAGCCGCGTGAAGACGCGCCGCTGGCTGACCGGCTGCGGCCGCGCAATCTTGGCGAGGTAATCGGGCAGGAGCACCTGACCGGTCCCGAGGGTGCGATCGGGCGGATGGTTGCCGCAGGCCGGCTTTCCAGCATGATCCTGTGGGGGCCGCCCGGCACCGGCAAGACCAGCACGGCGCGGCTGCTGGCCGATGCGGTGGGGATGCGGTTCGTCTCGGTCAGCGCGGTGTTCTCGGGCGTGGCGGACCTCAAGAAGGCCTTTGCCGAGGCCGAGACCGCCGCGAAAATGGGCCCCAAAAATTCTAGGCGGACCCTGCTGTTCGTGGACGAGATCCACCGCTTCAACCGGGCCCAGCAGGATGGCTTCCTGCCATTCGTCGAGCGGGGCACCGTGACCCGGGTCGGCGCGACGACCGAGACCCCCAGCTTTGCATTGAACGCCGCGCTGCTGAGCCGCGCGCAGGTGTTGATCCTGCACCGGCTCGATGCCCGCGCGCTGGATGAGCTGCTGACCCGCGCCGAAGTCCTCGCCGGGCCGCTGCCGCTTACCCCGGACGCGCGTGAGGCCTTGGTCGCCAGTGCCGATGGCGATGGCCGCTTCCTGCTCAACCAGGCCGAAACGCTTTATAACGCGGCCATCCCGGAGCCGCTCGATCCGGCGGGCCTGGGGGCCTTCCTGCAGCGCCGCGTGGCAGTCTATGACAAGGATCGCGACGGGCACTACAACCTGATTTCCGCGCTGCACAAGGCGCTGCGCGGTTCGGACCCGCAGGCCAGCCTCTATTACATGGCGCGGATGCTGACCGCGGGGGAGGAGCCGCTTTACCTGCTGCGCCGGCTGGTGCGTTTTGCCAGCGAGGACATTGGCCTGGCCGATCCACAGGCGCTGGTCCAGTGCCTCGCCGCCAAGGATGCCTACCAGTTCCTCGGCAGTCCGGAGGGCGAGCTGGCGATCGTCCAGGCCTGCCTCTACCTCGCCACCGCGCCCAAATCGAACGCGGCCTATGTCGCGCAGAAGGAAGCCTGGAAGAGCGCCAGGGAGACCGGCAGCCTCGCTCCGCCCGCGCACATCCTCAACGCCCCGACCAAGCTGATGAAGGACATCGGTTATGGCGCGGGCTATGCCTATGACCACGAGGCCGAAGACGGCTTTTCCGGCGCCGATTACTGGCCCGAGGGCATGGACGCGCAGGAATACTACCGCCCGGTCGAGCGGGGTTTCGAGCGCGAAGTGCTGAAGCGGCTGGAATGGTGGGACAAGAAGCGCCGCGAGCTGCGCGGCGAATGACCCCCGGCCGCTTCGAGCACTTCGTCGCGATCGATTGGTCCGGCGCGGCGGGCGAGCGGCATCACGGGATTGCCGTGGCGCTGTGCGGCAAAGAGGATGATGCACCCGAACTGGTCCGCCCCGGCCACCGCTGGTCGCGGCCCGAGGTGTTGGAC
>JBEGOD010000107.1:0-6608 GCA_041182185.1 Pseudomonadota bacterium | reverse complement strand
AGCTGGCCCATGCGATCGCGCCCTTCGGGCTCGATCCGGCGGGCGTGACGGCGATGGACATCGGCAGCTCGACCGGCGGGTTTACCGACGTGCTGCTGCAACAGGGGGCCGAACATGTCTTCGCGGTCGATTCCGGCACCAACCAGCTCGCCTGGAAACTGCGCCAGGATCCCCGCGTCACCGTGCTGGAACAGACCAGCGCCCGCATCCTGACCCCCGCCGAGATCGACCGGCCCTGCACCTGGGTGGTTTGCGACGCCAGTTTCATTGCGCTGTCCAAGGTGCTGGATGTGCCGCTGAAACTGGCTGCACCGCATTGTCAGCTGGTCGCCCTGATCAAGCCGCAGTTCGAGGTCGGGCGCGGCGAAGTGGGCAAGGGCGGGGTGGTGCGCGATCCGGCGCTGCATGCCCGCGTTTGCGACGAGGTCCGTTCCTGGATCGAGGGCCTGGGCTGGCAGGTCCAGGGTATCGTCGCAAGCCCGATCACCGGCCCGGAAGGCAATGTCGAGTTCCTGATCGCGGCGCAGCGCAACCAACAGGGTTAAGGGCGATTGCCTAGTCCGCCAGACCCGGCCATATCGCCTTGAATTCTCCGCCCCTTGTCCGAATCAAACGGGGCCCCGAATCGGAGGGAATGCATGTCGGCTCTTGCCTCGCCTGCCCAGTTGCGTGCCAGCTTGATCCGCTGGTCGCTGTTCCTGGTGCCGGGGATTGTCCTGCTCGGCTTCCTTAGCGGCACGGCCGGTGGTGGTGCGAACACCCCGTGGTTCGCCTCGCTGGTCAAGCCGTCGCTGTTCCCGCCGCCGGCCACTTTCGGGATTGTCTGGACCATCCTCTACGTGATGATGGCCTTTGCCCTGGCCCTGGTGGTCACCGCGCGCGGCGCGTCCGGGCGCTATGCGGCGATCATCGTCTTTGTGGTCCAGCTGGCGCTCAACCTGGCCTGGACCCCGCTGTTCTTCGGCGCGCACCAGATTGCCGGGGCGCTGATCCTGCTGGGCGCGATCGATCTGGCGGTGCTGCTGACGGTAGTGCTGTTCTGGCGCGTGCGGCCGATCGCCGGGGCGATGCTGCTGCCCTATCTGGCCTGGGTGTGCTTCGCGACGGTGCTCAACTGGCAGTTCCTGGAAGCCAATCCGAACGCCGACGGGCAGGAGGTTTCCGGCGCGGTCTCGACGGTTACCTTCGAATAGGGCTTGAACCCGCCAGCGCGCGGGACCATCTAGCCGCCATGCAGAGCCAGAACCCCCTGTTCGCCGACCTTGCCAAGCTGCTTAACAGCGCGGCCGGGACCGTTGCCGGTGTCAGCCGCGAGGCCCGCGAAAACGCGCGTGAGCGCTTCCGCGAGGCAATGGGCGGGCTCGACTTCGTCAGCCGCGAGGAGTTCGACGCGGTCAAGGACATGGCCGCCAAGGCCCGTGAAGAGAACGAGGCCCTGGCCGCGCGCCTGGCCGTGCTTGAAGCCACGCTGGCGACCAAGGCGAAAAAGTAGGCCCGGTCCTCCCCAAGCGCGGCGCGGCGGGCTAAGGCCGCGCCATGCACCTGCGCACCCCAGCGATTGTCTGTTCCGCCCGCGCTCACGGCGAGACCGGGGTGATCCTGCGCCTACTGGTCGAGGATCACGGACTGGTCGCGGCCTATGTTGCAGGTGGGCGGGGCCGGCAAATGCGCCCGGTGCTGCTGCCCGGCAACCTGGTCGAGGCCGAACTGCGCGCCCGGCCCGGCAGCCAGCTCCCCTCGGCACGGGTTGAGCTGGTCAGCAGCCGCGGACCCTGGCTGACCGAACCATTACCGGCTGCCGCGATCACCTGGGCGACCACGCTTATTGCCGCCGCGCTACCCGAGCGGCAGGCCTATCCGGCACTCTATCAGGCGCTTGCGGCGCTGCTCGATGCAGTCTGCCATGCACCCTCGGCGCGGGGCTGGCTGCCGGGGTTGACCGCCTTCGAGGCGCTGCTCTTGCGCGAGCTAGGCTATGGCGAGATCGAGCGCCCCACCGACCCCGACTGGGCTGTCCAGCTGGCGGCCTTTGACCGGTTGGGACCGCTGGTGGCGCGCTATCCGCTTGCCGATCGGAGAAGCGATGTTATGGCGGCGCGCGCCATGCTGCGGGAGCGGCTGGCCCGCATTGGCTAGTGCATTGACTTGGTTGGGGACCACATGAAGATCGCGGTATTTGCAGGCGACGGAATCGGACCGGAAGTGACCCGCGAAGCCGTGCGCGTGCTTGAGGCGCTGGACCTGCCGGGCCTGGTGCTATTCGAAGGCGATGTCGGCGGTATTGCCTACAAGCGCCACGGCCACCCGCTGCCGGCCGAAACGCTCGAGATCGCCCGGTCTTGCGATGCGATCCTGTTCGGCGCGGTCGGCGATCCGGAGTGTGACCACCTGGAGCGCCACCTGCGCCCCGAGCAGGCGATCCTGGGCCTGCGCAAGGAACTGGGCCTGTTTGCCAATCTGCGTCCGGCCAAGGTCTTTGCCGGTCTGGAAGATGCTTCCGCGCTGCGCCCCGAAGTCGCCAGCAAGATCGATCTGCTGATCGTGCGCGAGCTCAATGGCGACGTCTATTTCGGGGAGAAGGGCATCCGCACCTTGCCGGACGGCCGCCGCCAGGGCTGGGACATGATGTCCTATGCCGAAGACGAAGTACGCCGCATCGCCCATGTCGGCTTCAAGGCCGCAATGGGCCGGGGCAAGAAGCTCTGCTCGGTCGACAAGGCCAACGTGCTGGAAACCTCGCAGCTCTGGCGCGATGTGATGATCGAGGTCGCTAAGGGATATCCCGAGGTCGAACTTAGCCACATGTACGTCGATAACGCGGCGATGCAGCTTGTCCGCAATCCCGGCCAGTTCGACGTGGTCGTCACCGGCAACCTGTTTGGCGACATCCTGTCCGATCAGGCCTCGATGTGCGTCGGCTCGATCGGGCTGCTGGCTTCGGCCAGCCTGTCGGACGGCAAGATGGGGCTGTACGAGCCGATCCACGGCTCTGCTCCCGATATCGCCGGCCAGGGGCTGGCGAACCCGATGGCAACGATCCTGTCCGCCGCCATGCTGCTGCGCCACTCGCTGGGGCTGGAGGCGCACGCCGCGCGGATCGAGGCTGCGGTCGCCAAGGTCCTGGCCGATGGCATTCGGGGCGGCGATCTGGGCGGCCAGCATGGCACCGCCGCGATCGGTGATGCCGTGCTGGAGCGCCTGTGACATGACCCTGCGGCTCGGCGTCGTTCTCCCGACTTACAACGAGCGCAAGAATCTGCGCACGATGATTGACCGCCTAGACCAGGCCCTCACCGGGATCAGCTGGGAAGTCATCGTGGTCGATGACAACAGCCCTGATGGAACGGCGGACGAGGCGCGCGCGATTGCCCAGGACGATCCCCGCGTTCATGTGATCCAGCGCATCGGCCGGCGCGGGCTGTCGTCAGCCGCGATCGAGGGGATGTGTGCCACTGCCGCCCCGGTCGTGGCCGTAATGGACGCCGATCACCAGCACGATCCGGCGCTGCTGCCGCAGATGCTGAGCGCGATCGAAAGCGGCGACTACGACCTGGCCTATGGCAGCCGCTTTGCCGAAGGTTCGAGCACGGCCGAGTGGGGCCGCCCCGACCGGGTCAAGGCTTCCAACCTGGCCAACCGGATCGCCAACAAGGTGACCGGGGTTGAGCTGACCGACCCGATGAGCGGCTATTTCATGCTGCGCACCGCCACGCTGCGTGCCGATGCCCATCGCCTGTCGGGCGTGGGCTTCAAGATCCTGCTCGATATCCTGGCGACCATCGATGAGCCGCTGCGGATCAAGGAACTGCCGATGAATTTCGCCGCCCGTGCCGAGGGTGAAAGCAAGCTTGACCGGACGGTGGTCTTTGAATTCCTGATCGGGCTTTACGACAAGTGGCTGGGCCGGATCATCCCAACCCGCTTTGCCCTGTTCGGCACGGTCGGCGCGCTGGGGGTCTTCGTTCAGCTGGGCGCGCTGTGGGTGATGCTGCACCTGATCTTCGGGGAGCGCTTCGTCTACGGCAACTGGGATGAGAGCACGACCTTCAACGTCGCCAATACCGTGGCTGCGCTGGTCGCGATGACCTTCAACTTCGTGCTCAACAACGAGCTGACCTATGCCGACAAGCGGCTGCGCGGGTTCGGCCCGCTGCTGCGCGGCTGGGCGCAGTTCGCGCTCACCTGCTCGCTCGGCCTCTTGACCAATGTCGGCTCGGCCGCCGTGCTCAAGACGATGGGCTTCCACGACGTGATCGCCGTGGTGGTCGGGATCGTGCTGGGCTCAGTCTGGAACTTTGCGCTGTCCAACAAGTTCGTCTGGGGCAAGTACTGAGGGGGCTAGGGCCGGAACCCAGGCCCCAGGACCAGCGCGAACAGCCCGGTTATGGTCAGCCCGGCAAGAATGACAATGCGATTTCGGGGTAGGGCAAATGGCCGGGCCTCGCCCGCGCTCAACCCGCGTGCACCGATCGGCCACAGACCGGCCAGCCCACCAAAGGTCGACGCAGCCGCGGACATCAACGTCACCATTAGGCCTTGCGGATTGAGCAGGCTGACAGCCACGGCAGCCGTTCCGGCGGCGAGGTAGTATCCGGCCGTCAGGCGCCGCCGGGACTGCCGGGTGGCGGGTCCGCTGCCAAGCATCGCCGAAAGCGAGCCAATACCGGCGCGAATGATCATGAAATAGGCAAGGATACCGATCCCTGCGAGCGCCAGGCCGGCACTGCGCGGCAGATCAAGACCAGCCATGGCACCGCCCGCAGCCAGACCAAAATCACCCACCCCGGTCAGGCCAGAGAATGCCAGATAGCCGGCTACCACCAGCGCCTGGGTGGTCCATATCCACCACAGGACCAGTCGGCCGTAATCGGTGCGGGCGCTGCGCCATAACCGCCAGGCCAGCACGGCCAGGGCAGTATTGGCCAGCACGCCAGCACCGGCGAGCGCAATGCGCGCTGGGCCAGCAAGGCCGGTGCAGCGGACGGAGAATGCCCCGATCTCCGTTACCGTGCCGCCTTGCACGGCGCAGGCCAGAGCATGGCCGCAGATTTCGTGCCAGGCGGTCAGCAGCGGCATCAGGATCAGTGCCCAGCCTATGACGGTCGGTAAGTCGACTGCGGGATTTCCTCGGTCATTCATGGGCAACAATCTCCGCAGTGCCAGCTCCTCGACTTGTCAGCCTTCCACGAAGCCTTTCCAGCTCGCCATGTAATCGACAAAGGCCTCGCCCAGACCTTCGGTGCGCAAGTGGTCACGCGTCACCGGGATTTGCGTAGCGGCAAAGGCCGGGTCGGCAATCACGCGCTTGGCGAAATCGTGGTGCAGGATCGCTCCGCGCCCGACCAGCACGAAGTCCGCCCCGGCATCGAGGCAGGCCTGAACCTTGGCCCCGTCCATGATCTTGCCGGCCACGCCCAGGCGGGTGGTGCCGCGCGGCAGGGCGGTGAACAGGTTGATCAGCGGCTGGCCGGCAAAGTCCGGATCCTGCGGCTCTTTGAAGCAATCCCACAGCGACATGTCGAGATAGTCGAGCTGGCCGCCGGCCATCACTTCCTCGGCCAGTTGCAGTGCCTCGGCGGTGCGGATGTTGAAGCGTTCGGGCGAAAGGCGCAGACCCAGCTGGAAATCGGCGCGGGTCGCAGCGCGGATGCCGTCGATCACTTCGAAGATGATCCGCTTGCGGTGTTCGAAGCTGCCGCCATAGCCGTCGGTGCGCTGGTTATTCTCGGCATCGAGGAACTGGGCGAGGATATAGCCGTGGGCGCCATGGATCTCGACCCCGTCGAACCCGGCCTTATCCGCGCGGACGGCGGCGGCGATGAAATCGTCGCGGAGCTGCTCGACCTCTTCAGTCGAAAGCGCACGCGAGCCGGTTTCGGCATCGGCGAAGGGCCCCTGCGGGTCCTCGCCGATCACGTCGCGGGGCGAACGGATGCCGGCGTGATGGAGCTGCACGGACGAAAGGCTGCCATTGGCACGGATCGCGCTGGCGAGTGCGGTCAGACGCGGCAGGTGCGTATCGGACCAGATGCCAAGCTGGCCGGGAAAGCCCTGGCCCTGCCGCTGGACATGGGCCGCGGCGGTCATGACCAGGCCCATGCCGCCTTGCGCGCGCATGGTCAGCCACTTGATCTCGTCATCGGAAAGCGTGCCGTCGACCTGGCTCTGCAGGTTGGTCAGCGGGGCCAGCATCATGCGGTTGGCCATGGCCGGGCCGCGCGTGAAGGAAAGCGGCGAAGCGGCGTCAGTCATCTTGCGAATCTCCCTGTTCGATTCGCATTTGGCCGGTTCTGCGGCTCAGCGCCAGCTTCGCAGCCACATCCAGTATTCGAAACTGGGCCGCCCGCAGCACAGCTTGGCGGCCGAGATGATCGGATAGAAGTGGATGAACATACCCAGGCTCAGCGCCAGCGCAGCCGGTGCCAGCCAGCGCCAGCGGTCGGTGCGCTGCCACAGCGCCTCCAGCGCCAGCGCCAGGCAGACCATCAGGAAGGCGCTGGGCAGCAGGTAGTGGTAATAGAACTGCACCGGCTTGGACGAGAGCGCCCAGAACGCGATCTGGATCGCATAGAGTCCGGCGAAGACCAGCGCCTCGACCCGCCCGCGCC
>JBEGOD010000106.1:0-8805 GCA_041182185.1 Pseudomonadota bacterium | reverse complement strand
AGCAGGTCCATCCCCGCGTGGCAGCATGGATTACGGTTGGGCGCAAGCGGCGCGGGCAGGCTTGTCCGCCATCGCCGCGCCAAGCATCTCGACCTCAGCCGGCGGCTTGGCTAGGCTCATGCAACCTTGAACCGACGGGAACCGCCATGCACCACCGCCTTCTGCTCTCCGCTGCCGTCCTGCTCGCTTCGGCCCCGCTGGCAGCGCAAAGCCCTGAGGCGGTTGCCGCCGCCGCACTCAAGGCCGCGCCGGTGTGGGACGGGCACAATGACGTGCCCGAGCAGCTGCGCGACCGGCGCAAGAACGTGCTGGGCGATTTCAATTTCACCGACACCACAAACACGGCTGACCCAGCCAAGGACGTCGCCGCGATGCAGACCGACCTCAAGCGACTGCGCGCGGGCAAGGTCGGGGCGCAGTTCTGGTCGGTCTATGTCTCGGCCAATCTGACCGACCAGCAGGCAGTCCAGGCCACGCTTGAGCAGATCGACGTGACCAAGCGGCTGGTCGCTCGCAATGCGGCTGACATGCAGTATTGCGAGACTTCGGATTGCGTTGCCCGGGCGATGAAGGCCGGCAAGATTGCCTCGCTGATGGGGATGGAGGGTGGCCATTCGATCGGCGGCTCACTAGCCGTGCTGCGGCAGATGCATGCGCTCGGCGCGCGCTACATGACGCTGACGCACTTCAAGAACACCGCCTGGGCCGATGCCGCCACTGATGCGCCGGCCCATGATGGATTGACCGATTTCGGCCGCGACGTCGTGCGCGAGATGCAGCGGCTCGGCATGCTGGTCGATCTCAGTCACGTCAGCGAGGCCTCGATGCACGATGCGCTCGACGTGGCGAAGGCCCCGGTGATCTTCAGCCATTCGAACGCGCTGGCGATCAACAGTCACCCACGCAACGTGCCCGATGCGGTGCTGGTGCGGCTGGGGGCCAATGGCGGGATCGTGATGGTCAATGCCTATCCAGCCTATGTGGTGGAGGCGACGCGGCAGTGGAACGTGCGCCGCGCGAGCGAGGAAGCGCGGCTCAAGGCGGTCCATATCGGCCAGCCCAAGGCGGCGGCAGAGGCGCTGGCGGCATGGATAAAGGCCCAGCCCGCGCCGCTCGGCTCGCTCAAGGACGTGGCCGATCATCTCGATCATATCAAGCGGATCGCCGGGGCTGGCGCTGTCGGCCTGGGCGGGGACTATGACGGGATCGAAACCACCGTGCAGGGGATGGAAGACGTCTCAACCTACCCGGCGCTGTTCGTCGAACTGGCCCGGCGCGGCTGGACCCAGGCCGAGCTGGAGGGCCTGGCCAGCCGCAACATGATGCGGGTGCTGAAGGCGGCCGAAGCCTATGCCGCTGCCCGCAAGGGCGATGCGCCGATCGAGAATCCCGTCGGGTTCTGACGGCAATGCATCCACGTCAACGGACAAGAAATCTAGTGCGGGTCGATCCGGCCGATCATCCGGAAGAAGAAGGCGGTCGACCAGCCGAGCAGGAAGATGCCAAGGACCGATTCGAAGGCGCCCAGCAGCCGCCAGTCGGGCGCGATATGCAGGTCGTTGTAGCCCACCGTCGAATAGCTGATGGTCGAGAAATAGAGCGCCGGCTCAAGATCGGGAATGGCTCCCAGCGCGATGTAGGCCAGGGCGAACAGCCAGATCTCGATCCCGTGCAGCGCCAGCATGGCAATCACCACGCCCAGGGTGAAGGCCGTGCCGCGCGGGGAAAGCGGATCGATCCGCTTGAGCCGCTCGATCGACACTTCGGTGCGCATCGCGCGGTTGAGCCCAAACAGGCCCAGCCCGTGGATCACCACGCACAGTACCACCATGACCGATGACACCGCGAACTGGAGCAGCAGGCTCTGGTCCACGCCTGGCATTGTCAGTCGCGCAGCAGTTCGTTGATCGCGGTCTTGGCGCGGGTCTGGGCGTCGACCGTCTTGACGATCACCGCGCAGTAGAGCGATGGACCAGGGCTGCCATCGGGCAGCGGCTTGCCGGGCATGGAGCCGGGCACGACCACGGCATAGGGCGGGACCCGGCCGATATGGACTTCGCCCGTAGCGCGATCGACGATCTTGGTCGAGGCGCCGATGAAGACGCCCATCGACAGCACGGCGCCTTCGCAGACCCGCACGCCTTCGACCACTTCGCTGCGCGCGCCGATGAAACAGTTGTCTTCGATCACCACCGGTCCGGCCTGGAGCGGTTCGAGCACGCCGCCGATCCCGACCCCGCCGGAAAGGTGCACGTTCTTGCCGATCTGCGCGCAGGAGCCAACCGTGGCCCAGGTGTCGACCATGGTTCCGTCACCGACATGGGCGCCGATGTTGACGAAGCTGGGCATCAGCACCACGCCCTTGCCGATGTGCGATCCGCGCCGGACTACCGCGCCGGGGACCACGCGGAAGCCGGCTTCGCGGAAGCGGTTTTCGCCCCAGCCGGCGAACTTGGACGGCACCTTGTCAAAAGCAGGAGCGCCGGCCGCGCCAAAGGGCACCACCTCGTTGTCATTGAGCCGGAAGCTCAGCAGCACGGCCTGCTTGAGCCACTGGTTGACCTGCCAGCCGTCCTGGCCATCGGGCTCGGCGACCCGGGCCTGGCCATTGTCGAGCAAGGCGAGCGCCGCTTCGACGATCTCGCGCACATCGCTGCTGGCAGGCGTTACGGTGTCGCGCCGTTCCCAGGCGGCTTCGATGGCAGTGGCGAGGTCTGCGGACATGTCTTGGCTCCACGCGGCTGGCGGCATTGGCAGAGCGCCTAGCCGTGCAGTTCCTGTGCGGCAAGCGCCGCGCGCCCTTGGGCCTGGAGAAATTACCGGTTAAGGATGGCCGTGACAGGGAGGGCACCGGTCTACGGAGTGCAAGGTCGCATGCAATTGCCGTTCTATCACCGCGCGCGCTGGCACCTGGGTGCGGCGCTGCTCTCGTTCACCCTGGTCGCGGCTTGCGGCGGCGGGGGCGGTTCGGTTGGCAGCACCCCGACGCCGACGCCGACCATTTCGCCAACTCCGACCCCCACGCCGACCCCAACGCCAAGCGCGACGCCGAGTGCCAGTTTCCTGACCAGCGAGTACAACCGCTCGTCCGGCCCGCAGCAGCACGGCGCGCTGACCCCCTGGGCGGCAGGATACAATGGGACCGGCGTGACGATCGGGATCGTTGATACCGGGATCGACAGCGACAGCCCTGAATTTGCAGGACGTCTCTCGGCCGCCTCGGCTGATGTGGCGGGCAGCCGCGGGCTCGATAATGCTGACAGCGATCACGGCACCAATGTCGCGATGGTTGCTGCGGCAGCGCGCGACAACGTCGGCGTGGTGGGCATGGCCTTCAACGCCACCATCGCCATGTTCCGCGCCGATTCCGCCGGGACCTGCTCCAACAACGATCCGAACGATCCCAAGGACGGCTGCAAGCTGGCCGATTCGGCAATTGCCCAGGGGGTTGATCGGGCCGTCGCGGCCGGGGCCAGGGTCGTGAACCTGTCGCTCGGCGGCTCCGCGCCCAGCCTGAGCTTGCGATCGGCCATTGCACGGGCGGCCAGCGCCGGGGTGGTGGTGATCGTTGCGGCCGGCAACGATGGCGATTCGACCGATGTCGGGGTCGATCCGAACAATCCCGATCCTTTTGCCACCGGACTGCGCCAGGCCGGTTCCGGCAATGTCATCATCGCCGGGTCGGTCGACAAGGATAATGTCTTCTCGGCCTTCTCCAACCGGGCCGGGTCGGAAGCCAACTGGTTCCTCTCCGCCCGCGGTGAGCGGGTTTGCTGCGTCTATGAGAACGGCGTGCTCAAGATAACCACCGACGCCAGTGGGCAGCGATTCCAGTACGTCTTTTCAGGCACCAGCTTTGCCGCACCGCAGATTGCGGGCGCCGCCGCCCTGCTGTTCCAGGCCTTCCCGAATCTGACCGCGACCCAGGTGGTTGACTTGCTGCTGCGCACCGCGCGCGATGCCGGGACGACCGGCACCGACACCACCTTCGGGCGCGGGCTGCTCGACCTGACCGCGGCCTTTGCGCCGCAGGGGACGACCAGCCTGGCCGGAACCGTCATTGCCGTGCCGGCCACCGATACGAGTGGGGTAACTTCCACCCCGATGGGTGATGCCGGGCGGCGCGTCGGGCCGTTGGAAACGGTCGTACTCGACAGCTACCAGCGCGCCTATGGCCTCAACCTCGCGGTCGGGCTGCGCGGGGCGCAGGTCCAGCCCAAGCTTGGCCCGGCGCTTGAATCGAACAGCCGCAATCTGTCGCTGGCCGGGGGCAAGGTGGCGCTGGCCTTCTCGGTCGATGCAACCGGGCGGATCGCCAAGCTGCCCTGGACCGGGCAACTGCGGCTGAGCCGCGAACAGGCCGAGCAGGCCCGGGTCCTGGCCGCGCGCGCGGTGATGCAATTGTCGCCGGAGCGACGGATCGGCTTTGCATTTGAGCAGGGTGCGGACGGGCTAGTGGCCCAGTTGCAAGGGCGCGACCAGCCGGCCTTCCTGATCGCGCGCTCGCCGCTCGATGATCTGGGCTTCGGTGCCACCGGCCAGACCAGCCTGGCAGTACGCGAAAGCCTTGGCCCCTGGGGACTGACGGTCAGTGCCGAACGGGGCTCGGCCCAGGCCGCGGCGCGGGTCAGCCTGGCGGATTCGGCATCTGACCGGCTGCCGGGCGTTCCGGCCGCGCGGATCGGCCTGTCGTTCGACCGCCGGTTCGGCGATCTTGATGCGGCGCTGGGCGCATCATGGCTGATTGAGCGCGATTCAGTACTCGGCGCGCGCTTCCACAAGGCCTTCGGAGCAAGTGGGGCGGACAGCCTGTTCCTTGATGCCAGCGCTGGCTGGCAGGTTTCGGCCGGCTGGCGGCTGGGCGCGGCTTGGCGCAGCGGGTTCACCCGGCCGCATGCCGGCGGCCTGGTCACTGCCGGTTCGCGGCTGGCGACCTCGGCCTGGGCGTTCGATGCCCGGCGGATCGGGGTCTTCGGCGCCGAAGACAGCCTGGCGCTGCGCGTGTCGCAGCCGCTCCGGGTGGATAGCGGCGGGCTCTCGCTGAACCTCCCCATCGACTATTCCTATGCCACGCTCAGCCCGATCTATCGCCAGCGGCTGCTGTCGCTGGCACCAGCTGGCCGAGAACAGGATGTCGAACTGGCCTGGCATGGCGGGCTGTGGAACGGCACGGCCATGGCCAGTTTCTATTACCGCAAGGATCCGGGGCACTATTCGACCCTGCTCGACGATCGCGGCGTGGCGGTCAGCTGGAACCGGCGGTTCTAGACAGGCCTCGCTCGTCCCGGCATGGCTGGGGCATGACACAAGCTGCTTCCGCTGCCCCGCGTGCCCTGGCGGGCGTCAAGGTGCTCGACCTGTCGCGGGTCCTTGCTGGCCCGTGGTGTACCCAGATCCTTGCCGACCTTGGCGCCGAGGTGTTGAAGGTGGAGCACCCGGGGCGGGGCGACGATACCCGCGCCTGGGGCCCGCCGTTCCTCAAGCTGCCTGACGGGACCGACGACCCACAGGAAAGCGCCTATTACCTCTGCACCAACCGCAACAAGCGCTCTGCCGCGATCGACATGGCGACCGAGCAAGGTGCGGCGCTGATCCGCCGGCTGGCAGCCGAGGCGGACATCCTGGTCGAGAATTTCAAGGTCGGCGGTCTCGCCAAGTACGGGCTCGATTATGCCAGCATCGCGGCGATCAACCCGCGCATCGTCTACTGCTCGATCACCGGCTTCGGGCAGACCGGCCCTTACACCCAGCGCGGCGGCTATGATTTTGTCGCGCAGGGCATGGGCGGGTTCATGTCCGTGACGGGCGAGGAACATGGCGGGCCGCTGCGCGCCGGGGTGGCGATGGCCGACCTTTCGACCGGCAACTTCGCCGCGATCTCGATCCTGGCCGCGCTGCGCCATGCCGAGCGGACGGGCGAAGGCCAGCAGATCGATATCTCGCTGCTCGATACGCAGATTGCGATGATGGCCAACCAGGGCTCGAGCTATCTGGTCAGCGGCGTCGCGCCGGGCCGGCTTGGCAATCGCCACCCGACCGTGGTGCCCTATACGACCTTCGCGGTGGCTGACGGCGTGCTGATCATTGCCATTGGCAACGACTTGCAGTTCCGCGCCTTCTGCACCGAGATGGGCGCGCCCGAGCTTGGCACCGATCCGCGCTTTGCCCTGGCGCGCGATCGGCTGGCCAACCGGGACGAGATCGAGCGGATCGTGGCGAACCTGGTCAAGGACCAGACCCGCGATGCGCTGATCGCCCGGCTGGAAGCGGCCGGAGTGCCAGTGGGTCCGGTCAACACGCTGGAGGACGTCTTTGCCGACCCCTTTGTCGAAGCGCGCGGCACGCTGCACAGGTTCGTGCGCGAGGATGGGGTCGAAATCCCCTCGGTCGCCTATCCGGGCAAGCTCTCGCGCACTCCGGCGCAGTTCGATCGCCGCCCGCCGCGCAAGGGTGAACACAGTCGCGAGTTGCTGGCCGAATGGCTCGGCACCGGCGAGGCCGAGTTCAACGCCTTGGCGCAGGCAGGGGCGGTGAAGGGGTAGCGGGCGAGCCCGCTACATCCCCGCCAGCTTGGCGAATTCGAAGGCGCGGTCCACCAGCGGCTGGACCCGTTCGGACTGGGCCTTGGCATGGGCCGAACTGGCCGTGCCGTCGATCACCCGCTTCTTGATGCCCTGCACAATCCCGGCCAGGCGGAAGAAGTTGTAGGCAAAGAGCCAGTTCATGTCGGGCAGGCTGTCGCGCCCGGTAACCTGGCAATAACGCTCGACCACTTCCTCCAGCTCGGGAATGCCGAGCGCCTTGCGGTCAAGGTCCTGCACGCCGGAGCGGCCGCCGTTCTCGGTCACCCAGGCCATGCAGACATAGGAGAAATCGCCCAGCGGATCGCCCAGGGTGGAAAGCTCCCAATCGAGCACGGCCAGCACTTCCGGGCGGTCCTTGGCCCAGATCATGTTGTCGATCCGGTAATCGCCGTGGACCACGCTGACGCGGGTCTGTTCGGGCAGGGTGGCGGGTAGCCATTCGATCAGCTGTTCCATTTCCGGCATCAGCTCGGTCTCGGACAGCTTGTACTGCTTGGTCCAGCGATCGACCTGGCGGCCGAAATAGTTGCCTGGCTTGCCGAAGTCCGACAGGCCAACGCTTTCCACGTCGACGGCGTGGAGCTGCGCCAGGGTATCGATCATCGCCATGTAGGTGGCCCGGCGATATGCGGGCGCGTCATCGGGCATGGCACCGTTCCAGATGGTCCGGCCATCGACCATGCCCATCACGTAGAACCACGATCCAACCACAGTTTCGTCGGTGCACAGGCCGTATTGCGGCGCGACCGGGAAGCCGGAACTGCTCAGGCCGGCCTGGACCTTGTACTCGCGATCGACCGCGTGGGCGCTGGGCAGCAGCGGCCCGAACGGCTTGCGGCGCAGCACATAGGCGCCCGAGGGCGCGTCGATCTTGTAGGTCGGGTTCGATTGCCCGCCCTTGAACTTGGTCAGGTGCAGCGGTCCCTTGAAGCCTGCCACATTGGCTTCCATCCACTCGGCCAGCCGGCCTTCGTCGAGCCGGTCGGCGCCTTCGGGCTCGACCGTGCCGACAAAGGCCTCGTCCGCGTTGATCGCAACTTCGCTCATGCCCTGGTCCTTACTGGTCGAACACGATCACGGAGCGGGCCGAATGGCCGCCCTTCATCTTTTCGAAGCCCTCGTTGATCTGCGACAAGGGAATCCGTTCGGCGATGATCGAGTCCAGATCCAGCAGCCCGCGCATGTAGAAATCGACCAGGCGCGGCATGTCGACCGGGAAGTGGTTCATCCCCATGATCGCGCCCTGCAACTTCTTGCCCGACAGCAGGTCCATCGCGGAGAGGCCAACCGAGTGACCCAGCGGCATCATGCCCAGGATCGTGGCGGTGCCGCCGCGGCGCAGCGACTTGACCGCCAGTTCGCCCGAGGCCGGACGGCCCACGGCTTCGATCGCATGATCGACCCCGCCCTTGGTCAGCTCCAGGATCTGTGCGGCGGCATCGTCGGCCAGGGCATCAACTGTGTGGGTCGCGCCCAGCTTCATCGCCAAGGCGCGCTTTTCCGGCATCGGATCGGCGGCAATGATCTTGCCCGCCCCGGCGATCTTGGCGGCATTGACCGCGGCCAGGCCAACTCCCCCGCAGCCGACGATCGCGACGGTTTCGCCCGGCGTCACCTTGCAGGCGTTGAAGATTGTGCCGGCCCCCGTGGTCACGGCGCAGCCGATCACCGATGCGCGGTCAAGTGGCATCTCCGGATCGATCCGGGTGCAGGCGTGTTCGTGGATCAGCATCATTTCGGCAAAGGCCGAAAGGTTGAGCATCTGGGCCACCGGGCTGCCATCCGGGCGTGACAACCGGGATTCGCTACCCGGTGCACGGCGCGTATCAGCCCCCAGGCACAGCGCCATGCGGCCGGTGACGCAGAATTCGCAGTGGCCGCAGAAGGCGGACAGGCAAGTGACCACCGCATCGCCGACCTTCACCGTGCGCACTTCGCTGCCAACCGCCTCGACGATGCCGGCGGCTTCGTGGCCGGGCACGGCCGGCAGGGCGTGGGGATAGGTGCCTTCGATGAAGTGCAGGTCCGAATGGCACAGGCCGCAGGCGGCGGTGCGGATCAGCACTTCGTGCGGGCCCGGCTTGCTGATCACCAGCTCCTCGATTTCGAGCGGCTGGTTGGGTGCGACGAGGACAGCGGCTTTCATGTGCTTCTCCAATGCCCCTCCCGCTGGCGGGAGGGGATAGGGGTGGATCTTGGAAGGGATGGGACGGGCCCATCC
>JBEGOD010000105.1:0-12130 GCA_041182185.1 Pseudomonadota bacterium | reverse complement strand
CTGCAACGCGGCCACGGCAGGGGCGATCACGGCGGCATCCTCCTGCCCCATCCGGCCGTCCTCCCCGGCATGGGGATTGAGCGCGGCGATGGCGAGACGCGGAGCGACAATCCCGAAGTCCTGCGCCAGCGCGCGGGCCACGATCCGGGCCTTGCGTACGATCAGCTCGGTTGAGATCAGGCCCGGCACGGCGGAGAGGGCAACGAGGACCGTTAGCGGCACGGTGCGCAGGCTTGGCCCTGCCAGCATCATTACCGCATCCGCTGCCGCCACGCCGCAGGCCGCCGCGACGAACTCGGTCTGGCCGGGGTAGGCAAAGCCGACCTCGGCCAGCAGCGACTTGGCGATCGGGGCCGTGACCATCCCCCAGCAATCGCCGCTGCGGGTCAGTTCGGTCGCTTCGGTCAGCGAGGCGAGGGCGAGTTCCGCTCCGGCATGGTCAGGCGCACCGGGGGTATAGTCCCCATCGGCCCCCGCTAGTACGGGCAGCATGAATTCAAAGCACTCCAGCGCCTCGGCGGGATGAAACACCTCGCGCACCGGCACTGACAGCCCGCGGCTCTGCGCCGCGGCGGCGAGAATGTCCGCGCCGCCGGCAACGACGAAAGGCGGCAGCAGTTCGGCTTCGCGAACGGCCCAGGCGGCCGCAATCAGCACTGGACCGACCCCCGCCGGATCGCCCAGCGATACGACGAGTGCCCCCTCGCACACGCCGCGATCAGTCGTAATCGATCACGGCGTCGCGCCGCAGATCGCGCAGGTAGGCCTGGGCGCGCTTGTTGACGCGTTCGTCCTCGATCTGGCCCTGGATCTGCTCGAAGTTCGGGGCGGTGGCGTCCTTTGGATCGTCGCGGCCGCACAGCATCAGCACGCGCACGCCATCCTGGATCGAGCCGAACGGCGGGGTCACTTCGCCCAGCGACATGCCCAGCACCATGTTCTGCAGCGCGGCCGGCAGGTCGCGCGCCTTGATCTGGTCATTGGTGACGACTTCGGCGCCCTGCTGCTGGGCGATGGCGTCGACCGTGCCGCAGCCGCGTGCGGCCTGGACTGCTTCGGCAAAGGTGCGGGCCTTGGCCGTGGCCTGGGCCTCGGTCGTGCCCGGCGCGAAGCTGATCGAAAGCTGCTTGAGGCTCAGCACTGCATCGCGCGGATCGGCGGTCAGCACCTGGCGCTTGTCGATCAGGGCGACGATCGAGAAACCGCCGCGAATCTCGATCGGACCGGCCAGCTGGCCGGTTTGCAGGCCTTGCAGCGCCGTGCCGAGCTCAGCCGGGTGCTGGCCCAGGCGGACCCAGCCCAGATCGCCGCCGACCGAAGCAGTCGAGGCTTCGGAGAACTGTCGGGCATAGCCGACGAAGCTGCCGCCACCGCGCAGCTTTTCGACGATGCGGGTGGCATTGGCCAGCACCGCCTCGCGGTTTTCGGCCGTGGACGAGAGGAAGATTTCACCGACGCGGTATTCCTCGGTGCCCTTGGCATCCTGCATCCGCTTCAGCACTTCGCGCACTTCATCGTCCGAGACATTGACGAAGGGCTGGACGTTGCGGCGCAGCAGGCGCTGCCATGACAGCTCACCGCGGATCTGCCGCTTGAGCGAGGCCGGCGAGGAGCCGATCCGGGCCAGATAGGCATCCATCGCCTTGGGGTCCTGGCCAAAGTTCTGACCGGCGATGCGGACATAGGTCTGGTCGATCTCTTCCGGCTCA
Organism: Pseudomonadota bacterium; assembly: GCA_041182185.1. Lineage (GTDB taxonomy): Bacteria > Pseudomonadota > Alphaproteobacteria > Sphingomonadales > Sphingomonadaceae > Novosphingobium. The sequence goes on along the minus strand of JBEGOD010000105.1, from coordinate 10,421 downwards.
ATCTCGATCTTCTGGGCGGCGGCTTCCTGGATCTGGAGCGTTTCGTCCATCAGGTTGCGCAGCACCTGCAGCTTGAGCCGCTTGAGCTCTTCTTCCTCGATCTTGCCGCCGCTGGCCGCGACCAGCAGTGCCACGCGCTGGTCGACATCGGTGCCGGTGATGATCTCACCGTTCACCACCACAGTCGCCTTGCGATAGTTGGGATCGTTCTTGCCGAAGAAGTTCGGGTTTTCGGGCAGCGAAAAGCCGCCGCCCGTGGTCGGTGCATTCTGCGCGATGGCCCCGGCGGCCAGTACCAGAGCAGCGGCGGCCAGCGTATAACGAAGCGGGCGGCGCGAAATGGTCATGCGTGTCACCGTCAGTTCAATCCCTATAACGGCGCGGAAAGGGATTTCCGGCCGGACTTGCCGGAGCAATTGCCGCCGGCTGGCTTAACCCAAGCTGATCAGGCACCCACCATCGACGGGCCGGATAGCGCGTTTGCATCGCCCCCGCAAATGTCCCGATCACCGGAAACCCAGATTACGCACGGCTATGCTCACCTGGAAGGTATTGCCCTTGCGCGCATCCCCGGTCGCTACATAGTCGCGCCGCCAGGTGAAGGCGAGTTCGAGGCAATCGTCCTGGTAAGCAACCCCCAAGCGCGTGCGCAGCGGCTGGAACCCGTCGGTGGTAACGGCCGGGTCCTCGTTCTTGCTGGTCAGGTTGAACACGCCCGAACCGAACAGCGACCAGTAGCGCGCAAAAGCGACCCGGCCGGCAACGCGCAGTTCTTCGCGGTCCTTCAGGTCTTCGGCGATGGCGGCAATGTTGCGGTTGAGCCGCAGGTAGCCGACCTCGGCATAGGTTCGCTCGTTGCCGATCGCGGCGTCGATTTCGTTGCGGCGGACGGCGAAGTTATCCTTGTCGAGTCGGAAGCGGTGAGTCAGCCGGACGAAATCCTTGTAGCGGATCTCGGTCCGCCCGACGATGTCCGAGCTGCGGCTGGACAGGCCAGTGCCATCCGGCAGCAGCGTCGGTTTGCTGGTCAGGCGATAGGACTGGCCGACGGTGGTGGCGACGCGCCAGCCCGGTCGTTCCCACTGCCAGTCGAAGCCATAGGTAAAGCGCACCCCGTCCTCGATCCGGTCGTACCCCGGGAAGCGATTGAGCGCGAAGAGGTTGGAATCCTCCAGGTCGATCGCGCGGGCATCTTCGTTGGGGATCGCCAGGTTGCGCAGGTTGGGACTGGCGACAACCTGGAAGCGCGGGGTCAGCACCTGGGTGCCGCCAAGAAATTCGCCCAGCAGCGGCCACTTCACGTCGACCGCCGCAGTGGCCAGGCCGCGGGTCTGCCAACCCGGATTGCCGCGGTAGTCGGCCGTCGCCGTCAGGTTGTTCTCGTCCGAATTGTAGACATCGCCGCGCACCAGGGTGGTGAAGGTCACTTCCTGACCCAGGCCGGTAATCCGTCGCATGTCCCAGCGGGCCGAGGCAAAGGCGCGCTGGGTATCCTGCCCCTTGGTCCGGGTAATCGCGAGCGAATTGGCCTGGAACTCGATCTTGCCGCCCAGCACCGGATCGCTCAGCCGGCGGCGATAGTCGATCACCGGCAGGGCGATCGGCACCTGGCCCTGGGCATCGCCGACCCGCAGCGTCTGCGTCGCCCAGCCGGCGATCGAGATGTAGGAATTGGGGTCGATCCGCTCGGCTTCGATCACGCTGCGCAGCCGGTCGTCGCGGCTGATGTCATAGCGGCGCAGGAAGGTGCGGTCCGATGCGATCCGGCCCGAAGCCATGATCGACCAGTTGGGGGAAAGCTGGAACTTGCCGTTGCCGGCCAGATAGCCGCGGAAATCGCGCTGGCTGCCGGCCAGAGCCCCGCCGATCGGAATACGCGAGGAGCGGGTGGCATAGCCGGTGATCTGGTAAGCGCCCTTGCTGGTCAGCTGGCGGTACTGGCCCGAGATCATCGGCAGGGCTGCGGTATAGACATAGCCGGTCAGGGCCAGGTCGCGGTTGTTGCCGAGCCGCTTGTAATAGGTCTGCGAAAATTCGACCCCGTTCGAGGCGGAGAGCCGCACGTCGGGAATCAGCAGGCCCGAGATCGGCCGCCCGTCGCTGGTCAGCATCAGTCCGGGCAGCGGCAGCAGCCGTGCGCCGAACAGTTCCAGCCGGGCACCCTTGAAGCGGATTAGCTTCTTGGTGTCGTCATAGGTCACCCGCTCGGCAGTGATCCGCCAGCTCGGCTTGACCGGGCAGCCTTCGCTGTCCTCGACCGCGCAAGCGGAATAGACCGCGTTGGACAGGATCACCGTGCCATCGGGCGCGCGGCTGCCGCTGGCGGCGGCCAGGCGTCCGCCTTCGCGCAGCGCCAGCAGCATGTTCTGCATGGCCCCGGCGCGCAGCTCGTCATCCAGCGTCAGCGAATCGGCGAACAGCTGGTTACCGTCGTTATCGACCAGGCGGATACTGCCGCTGGCCTCGACTTCGCCGGTCTTGCGATTCCATACCACCTTGTCGGCGCGGACCGACTGGTTGCTGCGGCGCATGACGACATTGCCGAAAGCGGTAACGCTGTCCGATGCATCGTCATAGCTGATCCCATCGGCCTCAAAGGCAACCGGGACTTCGGCCTCGTTCTCGCTCGCCGGGGGCGGAGCCGCAGTCTCCTGGGCCTGCGCGGTGCCCGCCATGGCCAGGAAGGCGAGCGCAAGGGCGCCGGATTTCCAGCTGCCAATGGCGCAAGGAGGGCAGGGCGGCCGTGGCCGCGCGAGGTGACGCATGGCTTGCCTATCGCACCGCCCGCGCCTAACTGCAATCCACGCTAACCAAGGTCGATCCTCCACCGGGTTCCGCCCGTCGCAGGTCCAGTTTTTTCCGGAGCATTCATGCAGATCGAATTCGTTGCCGGCTCGCTTGCCGCCACTGTCTCGCCCGTCGCCCGCATTGTCGATCAGGATGCCCTGCCGGCCGATCTCGATCCGGTGCTGGTCGAAAGCGCCCGCGCCGCGCGCTTCACGGGCAAGGCCGGGCAGGCTCACGATGGCTTCGTGGCGCGCGCAGGCGGGATCGTCCGCGTGGCCCTGGCCGGGGCTGGGGAGCCCAAGGCCAAGGACCGGTCCGCCGCGCTTGAACGCGCCGGTGCTGCGCTGACCGCGAAATTCCTGACTTCGGGCGAAGGCACGCTGACGCTCGATTTCACGGGCACCAAGCTGTCTGGCGCCGATGTCGCCGCCGTCTTGCTCGGCACCCGGCTGCGCGCCTGGCGCCATGACATCTACCGGACCAAGCTGGCCGACGACCACAAGCCGAGCCTCAAGATCCTGCGCGTTGCCGGGGCGCCCGATGGCAGCGAAGCGGCCTGGGCGATCGAGGCGGCGCTGGCCGAAGGGGTGGAGTTTACCCGCGAACTGGTGACCGAGCCGGCCAACGTGATCTATCCTGCCAGCTTCGTCGAACGCGCCCACAAGCGGCTGGACGGCACCGGCGTGAAGATCCGCGTGCTCGATCGTGACGAAATGGCTGCGCTCGGCATGGGCGCGCTGCTGGGCGTGGCCCAGGGTTCGGTGCGTGAGCCCAAGCTGCTGGTGATGGAATGGAATGGCGGCCCGGCGGGCGGCAAGCCCACGGCCTTCGTTGGCAAGGGCGTGACCTTTGACACCGGCGGGATCAGCCTGAAGCCGCCGGGCGGCATGGAAGACATGAAGTGGGACATGGGCGGTGCCGGCGCCGTTGCCGGCACAATGCTGGCACTCGCCAAACGCAAGGCCAAGGCCAATGTCGTCGGGATTTGCGGCCTGGTCGAGAACATGCCCGATGGCAATGCCCAGCGCCCGGGCGATGTGGTCACCACCATGTCGGGCCAGACAGTCGAAGTGATCAACACCGACGCCGAAGGGCGGCTGGTGCTGTGCGATGCGATTACCTGGACGCAGAAGGAATTCAGCCCGACCGCGGTGATCGACCTGGCCACCCTGACTGGGGCGATGATCATTGCGCTCGGCCACGAATACGGTGGCCTCTTCGCCAATGACGATGCGCTCGCCGCCAAGCTGCTCGCCGCTGGCGAGGCATCGGGCGACAAGCTGTGGCGCCAGCCGATGGGCCCGGCTTATGACAAGCTGATCGACAGCCCCATCGCCGACATGAAAAACGTTGGGCCGCGCGAAGGCGGCTCGATCACGGCAGCGCAGTTCATCCAGCGCTATGTCGACAAGGGCATGCCCTGGGCGCACCTCGACATCGCCGGGATGGTCTGGGCGAGCAAGCCGGGCCAGACCTGGGACAAGGGCGCGACCGGCTACGGCGTGCGCGTGCTTGATCGCTTCGTGCGCGACAACCTGGAAGGCTGAGCCATGCCGCGGATGCGGCGCAAGGCGGACTTGCCCAGCAAGATCTGCGCTGCTTGCGGCCTGGGCTTTGCCTGGCGCAAGAAGTGGGAGCGCGATTGGGACAGTGTGAAGTATTGTTCCGATCGCTGCCGACGCAGCAAGGGTGCCGCATGAAGGTCGATTTCTACCAGCTGAGCCGCGATCCGGCCGAAAAGGTGGTGCCGCTGCTGGCACGCAACACCCTGAAGGCGGGTGAGCGGCTGCTGGTGGTTTCGGCCGATGACGACCTGACCGGACGGATCAGCGCGCGGCTGTGGGACGGGCCGGAAAGTTTCCTGGCCCACGGCCTGGCCGGTGGGCCGCACGATGCGCGCCAGCCGATCTTGCTAAGCGATGCGCCGCAGCCAGCGAATGGCGCCCGCTTTGTCATCATGGCCGACGGCACCTGGCAGGATGCAGCGCTCGGCTTCGAGCGCGCCTTCCTGCTCTTCGATGGCTCGACCATTGATGATGCCCGGGCCACCTGGCGCGCGCTCGATGGCCGCGACGGGATCGAGCGGCGCTATTGGCGGCAGGACGATGCCGGCAAGTGGGAACAGGCGGCCTGAGCGGCCAGCCTGTCAATCCATCAGCACGATGTCCCAGTTGTAACGCGTCACGCCATCGGCGCGGGCCACGGTCCGGCCGGCCGCCTGGCCCATCTCCATGTAGAGCGCGTCCTTGGCGTTGGTCGCCTCTTCATCAGAGAAGTACATCTGCGTGATCAACCGGTGCGTCCGCCCGCTGACATCGAAATGGATGTGCGGGGTGCGGTGGCCGATCGGCGATTCGTAGCCGGCGGGCTTGATCGTGGTGATCCGCCATTCGCCCTGCTTGCCGGTGGCCAAGGCGGCAAAGCCCTGGAAATCCGGATCGAGCGGTGCCGTGGCGACATCGTTCGGGTGGGCATAGCGGCCGGCGGCATTGCACTGCCACAGTTCCAGCTTCGCCCCGCTGACCGGGTTGCCATAGCGATCGAGCACCCGTCCGGTCACCTCAATTACCGTGCCCTTGGCGCGGTTCTGGTGGCCCTTGATCCAGGTCAGGTCGGCATCAGCCTCGGCCAGCCGCTGAACCGGATAGAACGGGCCGATCGTCTGGCCCGGCGTCATCGCCTTCATTTCGGCGGCCTTGGCCGCTCCGGTGCCAAGCAAGGTCGCGGTGGCCAGCGCCGAACCGGCAAAGGCCCGGCGGGACATCAGGTGATTGTTGTCACGCATTCTCGTACTCCCCCAAGCGACCCGCGGGAGAGGCTATACCTCTGCTGTGGCGGCTCAAAGCGAAAGTCACAGTGCTCCCTGCACCTTGCAGTGCAGCATTTTCCCGGCTAGTGGCGCGCCAACTTCACAAGCAATAACCTCGCAAGGACGAACACCATGGCGGTTACCCGCACCTTTTCGATCATCAAGCCCGATGCCACTCGCCGCAACCTGACCGGCGCGGTCACCAAGATGCTGGAAGAAGCCGGCCTGCGCGTTGTTGCTTCGAAGCGCATCCACATGACCCGCGAGCAGGCCGAAGGCTTTTACGGCGTTCACCGCGAGCGCCCCTTCTTCGGCGAACTGTGCGATTTCATGATGAGCGAGCCGGTCGTGGTGCAGGTCCTGGAAGGCGAAGACGCCGTGACCCGCAATCGCGACGTGATGGGCGCCACCAACCCGGCCGATGCGGCCGAGGGCACCATCCGCAAGGCCTTTGCCCTGTCGATCGGCGAAAACACCGTCCACGGTTCGGACTCGGAAGAAAACGCGGCGATCGAGATCGCCTTCTTCTTCAAGCCGGAAGAAATCGTCGGCTGAGCCAGGTCTCACCGCACAAAAGGGGCTGCCGGAGCGATCCGGCGGCCCTTTTTCTTGGCGATTTGATGCAGCGCAAGGCGGACCCGATGCGGCGGCCCGAAGGTTCTCTCATCCAATAGAGGAGCCTTCATGTCGAATACCCCGCACGAACTCGCCGAGGAATTTCCGAACGATCATGCGCTGCTGCACAAGTTGAAGCTGGAAGACGCCCACTTCGTGACCCTGTCCGAACGCTATCACGCGGTGAACGGCGAGATTCACCGGATCGAGGCCGGGGTCGAGACGCCCTCCGACGATTACACCGAAGCGCTCAAGAAGCAGCGGCTCGCATTGGTCGACGAGATTGCCGCGCTGCTTGCCAAGGCCAGGGCGGCGGCCTGAACTCTGCACTTCCGCCATCCCCGCGCAAGGTGAGAACCAGGGCCAGCCGGCCTTGGTTCCTGCTTTCGCGGGGGCGTCGATCCATGTTAGGCATCCACCCGAAGGAGAGCTTGGCATGAAGGGTATGGGCGGCGATGGGGGCGAGGATTGCCCGTTCCAGTTCAATTTCGATCCCGCCACGTTCAAGATCGGCGATACGGTCAGCTACCGGGTATCGACGATGGAGGACTGGCCTTTTGTCGGCACCCTGCTTGAAGTCCATGCCGATTACGTGGTGATCAGCCCGGGCCCGACCGAGCCGGACGCCCGCTACAAAGGCACGCGCGAGAGCCGGCCGATGGTGGACGGCAGCGAGATTTGAGATCGTTTGACTCTTAATCCCGACAGGTAGACATTTTCCCCATTGCAGAAGTTCTCTGCCACCGGGCTGTCGGAACCAGGTAGCCCGCAAAGGCGGTGGGATTGACCACCGGAACACGGGCAACTTGGGGGAACCTGTGCGCGTGACTTGCCTTGTTCCCCGGGGGGAAATTCATGTTGCGCCCGTTCTATATGGTGGTCGCCCTTGGCTGCTACACAGCATTCTTTGTCGCGTTCGTCTATCTGGTGGGGTTCTTGGCTGGCCTGCCAATGCTTCCGACCCATGTTGACAAAGGGATCGTCTCCGATCCCGTTACCGCAACGGCCTCGAACCTTGGCCTCATTGCCCTCTTCGGCTTGCAGCACAGCGTGATGGCGCGGCCAGCCTTCAAGACTGCCTGGACCCGGATCGTCCCGCCCGCGCTTGAGCGCAGCTTTTATTGCCTGGCTTCTGTTATCGTCCTCGCGCTGCTTTACCGGTTCTGGCACCCGATCCCGGCCGTGATCTGGGACATTGCCAATCCGCTGGCGCGCTATCTGGTTTGGGGCCTGTTCCTGGCCGGGTTTGGCATCGTTTTCATCAGCACCTGGCTGATCAACCACTTCGAACTGTTTGGTCTGGCACAGGCTTGGAACGGCGGGCAGGGGAGCAATCCCGCCGCACCGACAATGCGCACGCCCTTGTTCTACAAGCTGGTGCGCCACCCGCTTTACACCGGCTTCCTGATTGCCTTCTGGGCCGCGCCAACCATGACTGCCGGACATTTGCTGTTTGCTGTGGGGATGACGGTCTACATCTTTGTCGGGATCCACCATGAAGAGCGTGACCTGATGGGAACCTTTGGCGCGGACTATGCATCCTACCGCCAGAAGGTCGGCAAGGTTATTCCGGGAGTGGGCAAGGGCTAGAACGCGTCGGCGGCGTCGATCAGGCTGGTCAGCTTCTTCGGCGCCACGCTGCGCCAGGAGCGGGCCAGCCATTCGCCGATCTCGTCCCAATCGTTGCGGCCAAGGTCGAGCCGCATGGCGATCCAGCCGTCGCCGAAATAGGCCGGACGGTAGTAGCGCTCCGGATCGTGCTCGATCAGCTGGGCCTGCTCGTCCGGCCCGCTGATCTTGACCAGCAGCGCGGTCTTGTCGTCACCGTGGTGATCGAGGCTGACCCAGGCGAACTTCTTGCCCTTGATGATCCCGAAGCAAGGCATGCCGTGGCTGAGCGTTTCCTCGGCTTCGGGCAGGGCCATGGCGAGTGTGCGGACCTGCGCGACCAGATGCTCGGGCGAAGTTTCGCGGCTGACCAGCGCGGCCAGGCAGCGCGAATAGAGCTGGTGTTCGGCAATGAGTACCCGCGCGGCCAGGCTGTCGGCCGTGTCACCCGGCAGGATCGCCACCGGGGTCTGGCCAAGGATCGGCCCGTCATCGAGTTCGGCCGTGACGAGGTGGACCGTGCAGCCGCCGTGACTATCCCCGGCCTCCAGCGCGCGCTCGTGAGTGTGCAGGCCCTTGTACTTGGGCAGCAGGCTGGGGTGCACGTTGACCATCCGGCCTTCCCAGCCGCTGACGAACTCGCCCGTCAGGATCCGCATGTACCCGGCCAGCGCAACGAACTGCGCGCCGCTCGCGCGGATCGCGGCGTCCATCGCCATGTCATGTGCCGCGCGCTCCATCCCCTTGTGGGGCAGGGCGAAGGTTGCCACGCCCTCGGCCGCGGCCAGCTTAAGGCCGCCCGCCTCGGGCTTGTTCGAAGCGACCAGCACGATCTCGTAAGGGCAGTCTGCCGCACGGGCAGCATAGAGCAAGGCGGCCATATTGGTGCCGCTGCCCGATATCAGGACGGCGACTTTCGCCCGCTCAGGCAAGGTGGACGGCTTCCCACGGCGCACGGGCCGACCAGGCCTCGGCACTGCCTTGGACGGTGCAGCCACGCGGCCCCGGCTCGATCGCGCCGATCACATGGACGGTCTCGCCCGCCGCCTGCAGCTCGGCAATCAGACCAGCGACGTCGTCCGCCGCCACGGACAGGACCATGCCAATCCCGCAGTTGAAGGTGCGGGCCATTTCTTCGGGCTCGATATTGCCCTGGGCCTGGAGGAAGGCCATCAGCCGCGGCTGGACCCAGGCATCGGCGTCGATCCGGGCATGCAGCCCCTCGGGCAGGACGCGCGGCACGTTTTCCAGCAGGCCGCCGCCGGTGATGTGGGCCAGGGCATGGATCTTGCCGCCCCGGATCAGCGGCAGCAGGCTCTTCACATAGATCCGGGTCGGCTCGATCAGGTGGTCGATCAGCAGCCGGTCGGAATCGAACAAGGCGGGGCGGTCAAGCTTCCAGCCCTTGTCCGCCGCCAGTCGCCGGACCAGCGAATAGCCGTTCGAATGGACGCCCGAGGAGGCCAGGCCCAGCAGCACGTCGCCCGCCGCGACCTTGTCCCCGGTCAGCTGCTCACCGCGCTCGACCGCGCCGACGCAGAAGCCGGCCAGGTCATAGTCGCCGGTCGCATACATGCCCGGCATTTCCGCCGTTTCGCCGCCAATCAGCGCGCAGCCGGCGATCTTGCAGCCTTCGGCAATCCCCGCGACGACGCGCTCGGCCACGCCGTTCTCCAGCTTGCCGGTGGCGAAATAGTCAAGGAAGAACAGCGGTTCGGCGCCTTGGACGATCAGATCGTTGACGCACATCGCGACCAGGTCCTCGCCGATCCGGTCATGCCGGTCGTGGTCGATGGCGAGTTTGACCTTGGTCCCGACCCCGTCATTGGCCGCCACCAGCAACGGGTCCTTGTAGCCCGCCGCCTTGGGATCGAAGAACCCGCCAAAGCCGCCAATCTCCGCATCGGCGCCGGGCCGCGCGGTGGCTTTCACCAACGGGCCGATCGCCTTGACCAGAGCATTGCCTGCCGCGATCGAGACGCCGGCTGTTTCGTATGTGTAGGACTTTTCCGCCATGCCGCGCGGCCTAACGCTTTCCGGCTTGGATTTCCACGGATGATTGGGCAAAAGGCAGGCGGTTTTCCCCGATGGCAGTCGCAATCCCCTCTTCCTCGCCGCGCCGCTGGCGTCCCGGCCCCGCCGCCACCCTGCTGGGTGGGCTTGGCGGCGCGCTGATCTTGGCCCTGGCGATCATCGGCCCGGAGCGGCTGATCGCGCAGATCGAAGGCGATCGCGGGATCATGCCCGTGGCCTCCTCGGCCGATATTGCCATCACCGGGATCGCGGTGGAGACGACCGGCGATTCGCCCGAGGACGCCCGGCTTAACGGCTGGCGCGAGGCGCAAAAGCAGGCCTGGGCCAGGGCCGGCGGCCCGCCGATGGACATCGGCGTGATCGAAAGCATGGTCTCGGCCGTTGTGGTCGAGCGGGAACAGATCGGTCCCCGGCGCTATATCGCCAAGCTGGGCGTGGTGTTCGACCGTGCCCGGGCCGGTCAGTATATCGGCGGCAAGGGGGCGGCGGGGGCGCATTCGGCGCCGCTGCTGGTGATCCCGGTGCTGCGGTCGGGCGGGGTCGCCCAAGTGTTCGAAGTGCGCGGGGC
>JBEGOD010000104.1:0-3350 GCA_041182185.1 Pseudomonadota bacterium | reverse complement strand
GGGTGCGGGCAATGGCATCGGTCATTGCCCGCGCGTCAGTCAGCGCCCCTTGGGGCTGGCATAGGCCTTGACCAGTTCGGTCAGCATGTCGCGCCCGGTATAGACCGACTTGACGATCGCCCGTTCGTTAAGCCCGTGCGCGCCGTTGCCATCGGGATCGCCATAGAGCCCCGGCGGGCCATAGGACGGAATGCCGATCGCGCCGAAATAAATCCCGTCGGTCCCCCCGGTCGACATCATCGGCACCAGCGGCACGCCGGGATAATACTTGGCCACCAGCTTCTCGGCCGGCTCAAGGATCTGCTTGGTCAGCGGCGGCGGCACCGCGATCGGGCCGCGATCGTCGACCTTTACCACGGTCATCCGCGGATCGGCGATGACCTGTTCCAGCGTCTTGCGGACCTCTTCGTAGCCCACGCCCGGGAAGATCCGGCAATTGATCAACGCTCCGGCGCGCTGCGGCAGGGCATTGTTGGCATGGCCGCCATCAAGCTGGGTCGCAACGCAGGTGGTGCGCAGCATCGAGTGATACATCCGGTCCTTGTCGAGCACCGCGACGGCCGCCTTGTCCTGCGGGTTGGCGACCACGGCGAGCATGGCCTTGCCCATTTCGTCGGTCCGGCCCGCGCCCAGCCGCGAGAAGTAGGCCCGCGTGGTATCGTTGAGCATGACCGGGAATTCGAACTCGCGCAGCTTCACCAGGGCATCGGACAATTCGTAGATCGCGTTGTCGCGGATCGGGATCGACGAGTGGCCGCCCGGATTGGTCGCCTCGATCCGGTAATTGCCGACGGTCTTTTCGCCGACATGGAGGTTCTGGGCGACGACGGTGCCCTTGCCGTCGGTCCGCCCGCCGCCGCCTTCGTTGAGGACGAATTCGGCATCGATCAGGTCGCGCCGGTTCTCGGTCAGCCAGCGCGCGCCGTTAAAGGCCCAGCTGGTTTCCTCACCGCAGGTCAGCGCCAGCTTGATCGTCCGCTTGGGCTTGTAGCCTTCGGCCCGGAAGCGTTCGAGCATGTCGACCCAGATCGCGGCGAGCGCCTTCATGTCGGAAGTGCCACGGCCATAGAAATAGCCGTCTTCCTCGAACAGGGTGTAGGGATCGCGGGTCCAGTCCTCGCGCTTGGCCACCACCACGTCGATATGGCCGAGCAGCAGCATCGGCTTCAGCGTCTTCGAAGTGCCCGGGAACACCGCGACGATGCCGCCTTCCTTGGGCTTCTCGGGGATGGAGAACTGCGTCAGCTCGGCCTTGGCAAAGCCATTGGCGAGCATGTGCGCCTCAATCTTGCCGGCCAGCGCGGTGCAGCTGCCGGTGGTGATCGAGGTGTCGGTTTCGACCATCTCCTTGTAAAGCGCGCGGAACTTGGCCTTGTCGGGCGGCAGGGTGTCCTGCGCCTGGGCCGCGGCCCCCAGCATGCCCAGCACCAGTGCCGAGGCGATCCCAAACAGGCGTGCCTTCATCGTCTTTCCCCTTAACATGCCCGGCACCGGACACGGTCCCATCCGAACGTCCAATTTCATGCCGCTCAGCCATGTGAAGCACCAATAGGCTGTGGATGGAAGGGGGCTGGAAAGCTTTCTTTGAGAGCCCGCAATCCCTATATGCTCGCTATGTCCGAAGACTCCCACAGCTCTCCCAACGCCAACGCCTATGGCGCCGATTCGATCAAAGTCCTCAAGGGGCTCGATGCGGTGCGCAAGCGCCCCGGCATGTACATCGGCGATACCGACGATGGATCGGGCCTGCACCACATGGTGTTCGAGGTTTCGGACAACGCCATCGACGAGGCGCTGGCCGGGCACTGCGACCTGGTGCTGATCGAGCTCAACCCCGATGGCTCGGTCTCGGTGGAAGACAATGGCCGCGGCATTCCGACCGGCATCCATACCGAGGAAGGCGTTTCGGCGGCCGAGGTCATCATGACCCAGCTCCACGCCGGCGGTAAGTTCGAAAACACCAGCGATGACAATGCCTACAAGGTCTCGGGCGGTCTCCACGGCGTGGGCGTTTCGGTGGTCAATGCGCTGTCGGAATGGCTGGAACTGACGATCTGGCGCGACGGCCAGGAACACTGGATGAAGTTCGCCCATGGCGATGCCGTGGCGCCGCTGATCGTCCGCGGCCCCGCGCCCGACAATGGCAAGGGCCAGCCCAAGAAGGGCACCCGCGTGACCTTCCTGGCCAGCGAGGACACGTTCAAGAACGTCACTGTCTACGATTTCGACAAGCTGGAGCATCGCTACCGCGAGCTCGCTTTCCTGAATTCGGGCGTGCGGATCCTGCTGCGCGACCTGCGCGGCGAGGAAGCGCGCGAGCATGACCTGTTCTACGAAGGCGGGATTGCCGCTTTCGTGAAGTACCTCGATCGCAACAAGACCCCGCTGCTGCCCGATCCGGTCGCGATCAGTTCGGAGCGCGACGGGATCGGCATCGACGTGGCGCTGGAATGGAACGATTCGTACTACGAAAATGTCCTGTGCTTCACCAACAACATCCCGCAGCGCGATGGCGGCACGCACCTTGCCGCCTTCCGCGCCGCGCTGACCCGCACGCTCAACGGCTATGCCGAAAAGACCGGGCTGATGAAGAAGGAAAAGGTCACCCTGACCGGCGAGGACATGCGCGAAGGGCTGACCGCGATCGTCTCGGTCAAGCTGCCCGATCCCAAGTTCTCGTCGCAGACCAAGGACAAGCTGGTCTCCTCCGAAGTGCGCCAGCCGCTGGAAAGCCTGATGGCCGACCGGATGAGCGAATGGCTGGAAGAAAATCCCGCCTATGCCAAGGCCGTGGTCGGCAAGATCATCGACGCGGCGGCCGCGCGCGAAGCGGCCAAGCGGGCGCGCGAACTGACCCGCCGCAAGGGGGCGATGGACATTGCCTCGCTGCCGGGCAAGCTGGCCGATTGCCAGGAACGCGATCCCAGCAAGTGTGAACTGTTCCTGGTCGAAGGGGATTCGGCCGGCGGCTCGGCCAAGCAGGGACGCGATCGGAACATCCAGGCGATCCTGCCGCTCAAGGGCAAGATCCTCAACGTCGAGCGCGCGCGGTTTGACCGGATCATTTCCTCGAAGGAAGTCGGCACGCTGATCCAGGCGATGGGCACCGGCATCCGCGACGAGTTCAACCTGGCCAAGCTGCGCTATCACAAGATCGTGATCATGACCGACGCCGATGTCGACGGCGCGCATATCCGCACGCTCTTGCTGACCTTCTTCCACCGGCAGATGCCGGAAATCATCCGCAACGGGCACCTCTTCATCGCCCAGCCGCCGCTCTACAAGGTCAGCAAGGGCCGTTCGGAAGTCTACCTCAAGGACGCCGCGCACCTCGATCGCTACCTGGTCGA
>JBEGOD010000103.1:0-9512 GCA_041182185.1 Pseudomonadota bacterium | reverse complement strand
GCGAATTCGTCGGGCCGGTCGCGGTTGAACAGGCCGGTGCTGCCACAGCCCGAGAGGAGCGTGGCGGTGCCAATCGCGGCGAGGGCCAGATACTTGCGCATTGTCTCAATTCTCCGTCACGGGAGCACCCGCATCGCTTTTCTGATCTGCCTTTTCGCGGATCAGGAACGAACGGGCAAGGATAATCAGGACGCCGATGGTGATCGCCGCATCGGCCAGGTTGAAGACCAGGAAGGGCCGGAAGGTGCCGATGTGGAAATCGGCATAGTCGACCACGAAGCCGAAGTTCATCCGGTCATCGATATTGCCGGCAGCTCCGCCCAGCACCAGCGACAGGCCCAGGATATCGCCAAACGCCTTCTCGCGCAGGATCCAAACGAAGACCACCAGTGCGATCACGCTGGTCAGCGCGACCAGGCCCCAGCGCATTTCCATCGACTGCGCGGTCAGCATGCCCAGCGAGACGCCGTAATTCTCCACCCAGGTCAGGTCGAAGAACGGCAGCAGGTCGATCGTCCCCTTCTCGGGCAGCTTCAGCGTCCAGGTAATATAGTCCTTGAGCCATTGGTCGGTGAAATAGATCACCGCCGCAAGGATCAGGCCGATCAGGCGGTTGCGGGTGAACAGGCCGGTCATGCGCCCACCACGCTTGCGCAGCGCCCGCACAGGTCGCCGTCTTCCGCCACGTCGGGCAGATGGCGCCAGCAGCGGCCGCACTTGTGGTCAGAGGTTCGGGTAACGCTCACGCCGTCGCCCTGCCCGCGCGTGACTTTCGCGGTGATGAACAGCTCGGCCAGATCGGCCTGCGGGGCATCGGCGGGAACGGTGACTTCGGCTTCCAGGCCCGAGCCCAGCACCTTCTCGCGGCGCAGCGGTTCGATCGCTTCCAGCACTTGGCCGCGCAGCGCCCGCAAGGCGACGAAGCGTTCGGCCAGGGCATCGTCGAGCCAGTCCTCGGGCAACTCGTGCAGCTCAGCCAGATGGACACTGCCGCGATCGGGGAAGCGGGTGGTCCAGACCTCCTCGGCGGTGAAGACCAGCACAGGCGCGGCATAGCGGACCAGCGCCTGGAACAAGATGTCGAGCACGGTGCGATAGGCGCGGCGCTCGATCCCGGCCGGATCGTCGCAATAGAGCCGGTCCTTGCGGATATCGAAGAAGAAGGCCGAAAGGTCTTCGTTGCAGAAGTCGGTCAGCGCGCGGGTATATTCGTTGAAATCGAAGTCCGCGATGGCCTGGCGCAGCGTGGTGTCGAGCTGCTTGAGCTGGCCGAGCATGTAGCGCTCAAGCTCGGGCAGTTTTGCCACGTCGACTGCCTCGGCCGCATGGTCATAGCCATCCAGCGCGCCCAGCAGGTAGCGGAAGGTGTTGCGCAGCTTGCGGTACTGGTCGGCCACGCCCTTGAGGATCTCGTCGCCGATGCGGTGATCTTCGGTGAAATCGACCGACAGCGCCCACAGCCGGATGATGTCCGCGCCGTAGGTTTCCATCACCTTCAGCGGATCGACCGTGTTGCCGACCGACTTCGACATCTTCAGGCCCTTGGCATCCATCGTGAAGCCGTGGGTCAGCACCGCATCATAGGGCGCACGGCCGCGGGTGGCGCAGCTCTGCAGCAGGCTCGACTGGAACCAGCCGCGATGCTGGTCGCTGCCTTCGAGGTAGAGATCGGCTGGCCATTGCAGTTCCGGCCAGCGGCCCGATTCCAGCACGAAGGCATGGGTGCAGCCCGAATCGAACCAGACGTCGAGGATGTCGGTGACCTGCTCATAGTCATCGGCCTGGTAGTCAGGGCCGAGGTATTCCTGCGCGCGGGCGGCGGACCAGGCATCGACGCCTTCGGCCTTCACCGCCGCGATGATCCGGGCGTTGACGGCGCTATCGACCAGGTACTGGCCCGACTGGCGGTGGACGAACAGCGTGATCGGCACGCCCCAGGCGCGTTGGCGGCTCAGCACCCAGTCGGGGCGGCCTTCGACCATCGAGCCGATCCGGTTGCGGCCCTTTTCGGGGACGAAACGGGTCGCCGCGATCGCGGCCATGGCGGTTTCGCGCAGGGTCGCTTCGCCAGCGTCGATTTCCGGCGTCGGATCGGGCGCACCGCCCTCGTTCTCCCAGCGCATCTCGGCGCGCATCATCGGGCTCGGCCGATCCATCGGCACGAACCATTGCGGGGTGCAGCGGAAGATCACCTTGGCCTTGGAGCGCCACGAATGCGGGTAGGAATGCTTGTAGTCGGCCGAGGCCGCCAGCAGCCCGCCGCTGTCGCGCAGGTCCGCACAGATCGGACCGTCCGGAGCGTTGAACTTGGGGTTGATGACGCTGCCCTGGCCGCCAAGCCAGCCCCAGTCGGCGCGGTACTTGCCATCACCTTCGACTGCGAAGACCGGCTCGATCCCGTGGGCCTTGCACAGCAGGAAGTCATCCTCGCCGTGATCCGGGGCCATGTGGACCAGGCCCGTGCCGCTGTCGGTCGTGACGAAATCACCCGCCAGGAACGGACGCGGCTTGGCGAAGAACCCGCCGAGGTGATGCATCGGGTGGCGGGCGATCGCACCTTTGAGCGCGTCGTCCGACAGCGGGCTTTCAAGCGTCAGCTCAATCCCTGACCGCGCTGAAAAGGCCGATGCGAGCGCTTGCGAAAGAACATAGCGGCGACCGTCAGATCCCTTGAACGCGCCGTAGCATGCTTCGTAGCTAACCTGCTCAAACGTCGGATTGTAAGCAATGGCTTGGTTAGTCGGGATCGTCCACGGAGTCGTGGTCCAGATGACTGCAAAGGCACCCACAAGTGCCGGGACTTCCGGCGATTCCATGATCTCGAAGGCCACGTCGATCTGCGTCGAGACGATGTCTTCGTACTCAACCTCGGCTTCGGCCAGCGCGGTCTTTTCAACTGGCGACCACATCACCGGCTTGGCCCCGCGATAGAGCTGGCCGCTTTCGGCGAACTTCAGCAGTTCGGCAACGATGGTGCCTTCGGCCTCGGGGTCCATCGTCAGGTAGGGCTTGTCCCAATCGCCGTTGATGCCCAGGCGCTTCAGCTGTTCGCGCTGGGTATCGACCCAGGCTTGCGCATAGGCGCGGCATTCGGCGCGGAACTCGACCGGATCGACCTGGTCCTTGTCGAGCTTCTTCTTGCGGTACTGCTCTTCAACCTTCCACTCGATCGGCAGGCCGTGGCAATCCCAGCCGGGCACATAGGGTGCGTCCTTGCCCAGCAGGCTCTGGGTGCGCACCACCATGTCCTTGAGGATATGGTTCAGCGCGTGGCCGATGTGCATGTCGCCATTGGCATAGGGCGGGCCGTCATGCAGGATGAACTTCTCACGCCCGGCGCGGGCCTCGCGCAGCTGCTGGTAGAGGCCGCTTTCAATCCAGCGCGCCAGAATGCCGGGCTCCTTCTGGGGAAGGCCCGCCTTCATGGGGAACTCGGTCTTCGGCAGGAAGACGGTGTCTCGGTAATCGCGCGCTTCAGTCATAGCGTGCCGCCGTTAGAGCAAAGGCGTTAGCCGCGCCAGTCCCCGGCTTAATCGCGGCTCGCGCGCCGGGCATCGAGCGCTTTCGCCAGCTCGGCCTGTTCGCGCGGGTTGCGCTTGTTGAAGGCGGGGCGCAGCGCCGGGCCGACGCTCCACATATCATCGACCCAGACATAGCCGGTGAAGCTGGCCGGGATCTGGCCGACCTGTTCGGGCAGGTCCAGCCCGCGCGGCTTGCCGCCTTGCGGCCCGATCAGCATGACTTTCGTGCCGACCGCCGCCATCCGCGCCTGCAGCCGGTAGGGCCAACCGGCAAAGGCCCATTGGCGGTTCAGCGGAATGGCGATCATGCTGTTCTGGCAGACCGACGGAGTAACGCCGAACCAGCCCTGCCACAGATAGGCGCGGGTGCAGGCTTCGACCGCCGCATCGCTATAGGCCAGCGCGCCCGGCCAGGCTGCGCGGATCGGGGCGAGGGCGCTTTCCGGCCCGGAGAAGGCATCGCGCCGCGCCACCGGATCGCGCCCGCCAGCCTTGAGCGCGGCGATCAAGCGGGAGGCTGTCGCCGCATCGGCAAAGCGCAGGTTGAACAGCAGCGCGGTATCACCGGTGGTGGCAAGCGCCTCTTCCAGGCTGGGGATCAGGCCCTGGCCCAGTCCCCGCAGCGGGAAGGTCTTGCCGCCATCCGGGCTGTAACCGAACCCGGCGTCGAGCGCCTGCAATTGCTCCAGCGTCAGCGCGCTGACCGGGCCGGTGCCATTGGTCCGGCAATCGAGCGCCGCTTCATGAAACAGCACGAAGCGGCCATCGGCGGTCGGGGCGGGATCGATCTCGATCATCTGCGCGCCCAGCCGCTTGGCCTGGGCCAGCGCGGGCAGGGTGTTCTCGATAAAGTCATGGATCGGCGGCTCGATTCCCTGGGCCGTGCAATCACCGCTCGCAGCGGGGCGGGGCAACTGCATCAGCCCGCGATGCGCCACCAGCTTCACATAGCCGCGCGGGCTGTCGGCCAGCCACGAGGCATTGACGAAAGTCAGCACCAGGAAGGCGAGGGCGAGGACGAAGCCGATCCGGCGGCCCCACACCTTCACGCCAGCAACTTTCGCGCCTGGTCGCAATCGACCAGCATCTGCTGGGTCAGGGCATCAAGGCTGTCAAACTTGGCCTCGGGGCGCAGGAAATGATGGAAGGCCACCTCGATCTCCAGCCCGTAGAGATCGCCCGACCAGTCGAAGAAGTGCGGCTCGAGCAGTTCCTTGGGCGGATCGAAGCTGGGACGGATTCCCAGGTTGGCCGCGCCGTGCAGCCGGGTGCCGTCGGCCAAGGCCGAGGAGACGGCATAGATCCCGTAATGCGGGCGCAGGTAGTTCCCCAGCGGCAGGTTGGCGGTGGGAAAGCCGATCGAGCGGCCGACCTTGTCGCCGTGCTGGACCACCCCGCGGATCGCGAAAGGGCGGGTCAGCAAGCGCGTCGCCGCCTCGCAGTCACCGCTCTTGAGCGCCTCGCGGATGCGGCTGGAGGAGACCACCTCGCCGCCCTCCAGCACCGGGCCGACGGCGCGGGAGGACAGGCCCAGCTCCGCGCCACGGGTCTTGAGCAGTTCGATATTGCCGCCGCGGCCCTTGCCGAAGGTGAAGTCCTCGCCGGTGACGACGCCCGCCGCGCCCAGCCGTTCGACCAGCAGGCGGGCCATGAAGTCCTCGGCCGTGGTTGAGGCCAGTTCGGCATCGAAGGCAAAGACCAGCATCGCATCGGCCCCGGCCTTGGCGAACAATTCCTGCCGCTGGTCCAGCGTTGTCAGCCGGAACGGCGCGGCATCGGGCTTGAAGAACCGTACCGGATGCGGATCGAAGGTGGCCACGATCGCCGGACGGCCTTCGGCCCTGGCCCAGGCAATCGCCTCGCCCGCCACGGCCTGGTGACCGAGGTGGAAGCCATCGAAATTGCCCAGCGCGACGATTGCACCGCGCAAGGGATCGGGCATGGGGTTAGTGGCAAGGAGGCGCGGGATGGTCATTACGGCAGGGTCGCCTCGTTCATTGGCACGATCCCGGCGCGGATCACGCGCAGGGCATTGCCGCCCATCGCGGCGCGGATCTCATTCGGGGTAAAACCTTCGTCCAGCAGCGCCTGGGTCACCTGGACCAGGCCGCTGGTATCGAACCGCACCGTGGTCGCGCCGTCATAATCGCTGCCGAGCGCGACGTGCTGGATTCCGACGAGGTCGCGAACGTGTTTCATCGCCTTGGCCGCAGCGCGCGGGCTGGTGTCGCAGATCGCGCCGTCCCAGTAGCCGATCCCCACGATCCCGCCGGTCTTGGCGACGGCGCGGATCTCGTCGTCCGAAAGGTTGCGGTTGGTCTTGCAGGTCGCCTGGACCCCGCCGTGGCTGGAGACGACCGGTCGGCGCACGCGTGGCAGCAGCTCGGCCACGCCCTGGTGCGAGAGGTGGGCGATGTCGACGATCATGCCGAGCTCTTCCATCCGCGCGACAACCTGCCAGCCGAGCGGCGTGATCCCGCCCTTCCTTACGCCGTGCATCGATCCGGCGACATCGTTGTCGAAGAAGTGCGCCAGGCCCGCCATGCGGAAGCCGGCGGCGTGGAGCTTGGCGAGGTTCTCTAGCTTGCCCTCCAGGCTTTGCAGCCCTTCGATGGTCAACATCGCGCCGACCGGACCCTTGCCCGATTGCCGCGCCGCGAGCAGCGCGTCGAGCGAGGCCGGATCGCTGATCTTGGCCAGCTTGCCGCCCGAGTTGGCCACCGCCCGATCAAGCTTCTGTCCGTGGTAAAGCGACCGCTCGGTCAGCGAGAACCAGGTCCGGACCGGTTGCAACTGGGCGATCACCAGCGGGGTGATATTGTCGGTCTCGCCCGAATTTCCATCGTAATTCTGCCCGCGCGGGGTCTTGGTGACGCTCGAGAACAATTGCAGCGCAACATTGCCCTGCTCCAGTCGGGGCAGGTCCTCATGCCCACGCTTGGCCGGTTCAAGCAGGTCCCGCCGCCACATCAAGGTATCGGAATGCAGGTCGACGATCTGCAGCGTCTGGTGCAGCGCCTTGGCCTCCGCACTCACCGGGATGCCGGGCTGGCCATCAATCTTGTTCATGCTGGCTTCGAGATAGCCCGGGGCGATCCCGAAGAATCCGACCGCGCCCAGCGCCAGAGCCGCCAGCGGCATCCACACCCGTTTACGCATCGCGCCCCCTTCCTCGCCCCGGATCAGCCGTTCGCCTGGGCTGGTTTACGCAGCAGGGTGACGAAAGCAAACCCCGGGATGCGTCCATCTGCGGGATGGTCCGCGCGCGCGGCTTCGGTCCATTCGCTGCGGTCGAAGTCCGGGAAACGGATGTCGCCCGCCGGCTCGGCCTGGACTTCGGTCCACTCGATCCGGTCTGCGTGCGGCAGGAACTGGCGATAGATCTCCGCCCCGCCGATCACCGCGATATGCGGCGCATTGGCCAGCACAATCGCTTCCTCCGGCGAGTGGGCGACTTCCGCGCCGTCCTCGCTCCAGCCCGCGTCGCGGGTCAGCACGATATGGCGGCGGCCGGGGAGCAGGCCGGGCAGCGATTCGAAGGTCTTGCGGCCCATGATCATCGGTTTGCCCGCGGTCATCGCCTTGAAGTGCCTGAGGTCGGCCGGGATATGCCAGGGCAGGGCACCGTCCTGCCCGATCACGCCGTTGGCGGCGACCGCTACCACCAGGAAAATCTCGCGGTGATTCACAGGGTCAGCCGGGTGACGTGACCCATCTTGCGGCCCGGACGAGCGGCGGCCTTGCCGTAGAGATGCAGATGGTTGCGCGGGTCGGACAGGATCGGCGCCCAGTCCCGTGCTTCGTCGCCGATCAGGTTCCACATCTCAACGCCCTTGGCGGCCAGCGAGGGATCGCCGAGCGGCAGGCCGCAGATCGCGCGGATATGATTCTCGAATTGGCTGGTGAGCGCGCCTTCGATCGTCCAGTGGCCCGAATTGTGGACCCGCGGGGCCATCTCGTTGAACACCGGACCTTCGGGAGTGGCAAAGAATTCCAGCGTCAGCACGCCGACATAGCCCAGCGCGGCGGCGACCTTGGCGGCGAGTTCGCGGGCGGCCGGGACCTGGGCGGTGACTTCGGCGCCGGCCGGCACGGTCGAGCGGGCCAGGATGCCGCCCTCGTGGACATTCTCGGCGCTGTCCCAGAACACCACGGTGCCATCCTGCGCGCGGCACAGGATCACGCTGAATTCGGCCGTGAAGTGGATGAAGCCTTCATAGACCAGCGGCTGCCCGGTCAGGACCACGCCATCGGCATCGTGATCGGCCATGATCCGCCACTGGCCCTTGCCGTCATAGCCTTCGCGGCGGGTCTTGAGGATGCCGGGAGAGCCGATCGTGTCGAGCGCTTGGGTCAGGTCTTCCGGAGTGTCGATCGCCAGCCACGGCGCGGGCTTGCCACCAAGCTGTTCGACAAAGCGCTTTTCGCTGACCCGGTCCTGCGCGATTTCGAGCGCTTCGAGGTTGGGGAGCAGCTTGTCCCTCAGTCCGCCCAGTGCCGCGACGGGAACATTCTCGAACTCATAGGTCACCACCGCGCAGTCGACGGCAAATTCGGCCAGGGCACCGGCATCGTGCCAATCGGCCCGGGTGTGCGCGGCGCATACGTCGGCGGCAATGAACTCGACTTCGGGCGAGTAGACATGGCAGCGGTAACCCAGCCGCGCGGCGGCCATGGCCAGCATCCGGCCCAGCTGGCCGCCGCCCAGAATGCCGATGGTTTCGCCAGGAGGAATCATGGGTGCGGAATCATGGGTGTGGGATCAGCTCGGCCGCTCGGCCACGCTCGCGCTCTGCGCGGCGCGGAAGGCCTTGATCTTTTCAGCCAAGGCCGGGTCGTTGATGGCGAGGATCGCGGCGGCCAGCAGCCCGGCATTGGTCGCGCCAGCCTCGCCGATCGCCAGGGTGCCGACCGGGATTCCGGCGGGCATCTGCACGATCGACAGCAGGCTATCCTGGCCTGACAGCGCCTTGGACTGGACCGGCACGCCCAGCACCGGCAGGTGCGTCATGCTGGCGACCATGCCCGGCAGGTGGGCGGCGCCGCCAGCCCCGGCGATGATCACCTTGAAGCCTGCATCGGCTGCACCTTCCGCAAAAGCCACCAGCCGCTGCGGAGTGCGGTGGGCAGAGACGATCCGCGCGTCATAGGTCACGCCCAGCTTGTCCAGCGCCTCAGCGGCGCACTTCATGGTCGGCCAGTCGGACTGGCTGCCCATGACGATGGCAACAGGTGCCCCCATTTCAACGCTCCGCCAGGTAATAGCGCTCAAGCGCGGCAAGATTGTCGTCCAGCTCATAGACGATCGGCTGGCCGGTCGGGATTTCCAGACCGGTGATCTCCGCGTCGGAAATGCCTGACAAGTGTTTGACCAGCGCGCGCAGGGAGTTGCCGTGGGCGGCTACCAGCACAACCTCACCAGACTTCAGGGCCGGGGCAATCGCGGCCTCATAATAAGGGAGGACGCGGGCGATGGTGTCCTTGAGGCTTTCGGTCGAAGGAATGGCGATCCCGGCATAGCGCGGGTCGGACTTGAGATCGAATTCCGAGCCATCTTCCAGCACCGGCGGCGGAATATCGAAGCTGCGGCGCCAGATCTTGACCTGATCCTCGCCATGCTTGGCCGCGGTCTCGGCCTTGTCGAGCCCAGTCAGCCCGCCATAATGCCGTTCGTTCAGCCGCCAGTCCTTGGTTTCCGGCACCCACAGCCGCCCAGCCGCTTCCAACGCGAAGTGCAGCGTGCGAATTGCGCGGGTCTGGAACGACGTGAAGGCGACCGACGGCAGCATGCCCTTGGCTTTCAGGAGGCTGCCAGCGGCGCGGGCCTCTTCCTCACCCTTGGTGGTCAGGTCGACATCCCACCAGCCGGTGAAACGGTTTTCGAGGTTCCACTGGGACTGGCCATGACGGACGAGAATCAGGCGCGGCATTTTGGCTCCTGGTAGGCGGCACCGGCCCGCTCCCCCACCCGGCCACCCACCGATCGTACCC
>JBEGOD010000102.1:0-5436 GCA_041182185.1 Pseudomonadota bacterium | reverse complement strand
GGGTGACCGGACCCGAATTCCTGAGCTTCACCGGCCCGGCCGGACCGACCAACCTGTTCACCCTGGTGCGCGAGCTGGGCCAGGCGATGCAGGGCGGCAGCGCCGATCCGGCCCAGGCGGCCCGCGATGCGCTGGGCGCGCTCGATAGCGGGCTTGAAGCGATCACCCCCGCGCAGACCGTGGTCGGCGGCCGGATGAACTGGATCGACCTGGTCACCGACCGCCGCACCCAGCGCGGCGAGCAGCGCGCCGAGCAACAAGCCGACGTGGGCGGGGCGGACCTCGCCACCACTGTCACCGCATTGCAGGAAATCATGACCGTGCTCGAAGCGAGCCAGGCCGCCTTCACCCGCCTGGCGGGGATGAGCCTGTTCGCGATGCTGCGCTGATCATTCAACCGAAGGGGGCTAAATCGCCATGTACGCCGTAGTCGGCATCATCATCCTGATCGTCATGGTCTTTGGCGGCTTTGCCCTGACCGGCGGCGCGCTGGGGCCAGTGCTGGAAGCGCTGCCGCACGAAATGCTGATCATCGGCGGCGCGGCAGTCGGCGCGCTGGTCACTGGTAACTCGCTGCATGGTCTCAAGGCTATCGGCGGCGGCTTTGCCAAGGTCTTCAAGGGCCCGCGCCACACCAAGCAGGATCATGTCGATGCGATCGTGCTGGTGACCAAGCTGATGAAGCTGCTGCGCGCCGAAGGCCCAGTGGCGCTGGAAAGCCACGTCACCGATCCGGCCAATTCGGCGATCTTTGCCGAATTCCCGCGGCTGCTGGCCAACAAGGAACTGGTCGCGGTGATCGCCGATACGCTGACCCTGATCGTGGTCTCTTCCGGCACGCTGGAAGTGCGCGCGGTGGAGGACGTGATCGACAATGCGCTGAAGACCCATTTCCACGAGATGCACGAGCCGCAGCACGCGCTGCAGGGTCTGGCCGATGCGCTGCCCGCGCTGGGGATCGTCGCCGCGGTGCTCGGCGTGGTCAAGACCATGGGCTCGATCGACAAGCCGCCGGCGATCCTGGGCGGCATGATCGGCTCGGCCCTGGTCGGGACTTTCCTGGGGGTGCTGCTGGCCTATGGCATGGTCGCGCCGATGGCCGGACGGCTGAAACAGGTGCTGGAAGCCGACGAGCAGATCTTTCACGCGGTCAAGCAGGTGATCATCGCCAGCCTGCACGGTTGGCCACAGCCGCTGGTGGTGGAAAGCGCCCGGTCCGGCCTGGGCCACGAGTTCCGCCCGGGCCTGTCCGAACTGCTCGACGCGCTGCGGGGGCGCTAGGTCGTGGCCGCGCCGAAGAAGGGCAAGCCTGACGGCCCGCCGATCATCGTCAAGAAGATCACCGTGGTCGCCGCCGGGCACCACGGCGGCGCGTGGAAGGTGGCCTATGCCGACTTCGTCACCGCGATGATGGCCTTCTTCCTGCTGCTCTGGCTGCTGGGCGCGACCAATGAAAAGCAGCGCAAGGGCCTGGCCGATTACTTCACCCCGACCCTGGTCAAGCTGAAGCAGGAAAGCGCCGGGTCCAACGGCATGCTGGGCGGGGCCTCGATCACCGATGTCGATAATTACCCCAACCGCGCCGGGCAGACCGGGACCAAGGGCATCACCATCCCGCGCGATACCAGGGGCGGCCCCAAGGAAGGCGGGGACCATGTCCGCCGGGTCAAGTCGATGCAGGAACGGTTGGCAGCGAAATTGGCCGAGGGCAAGGTGCCCGGCCGGATCGCCAAGCAGGTGCGAATGGTCGATACCAGCGAGGGGATCCGGATCGACCTGGTCGACGATGCCGACTTTGCCATGTTCCAGCTCGGCACCACGGTGCTGACCGGCGATGCGGCGCTGCTGCTCAAGGCGATCGGCGGGGTGATCGCGCCGGAAGCGGGTGCGGTCTCGATCCGCGGCCATACCGATGCCCTGCCATGGCGTGGCGGAACCGGGATCAACAACTGGTCGCTCTCTGCCGGGCGGGCCGAGGCAACGCGCCAGGCGCTGCTGCGCCAGGGCGTGGCCGAAGGCCGCTATCACAAGATCGAAGGCGTGGCCGACCGCGAACCGCTGGTCCGCGACAAGCCCGCGGATCCCCGCAATCGCCGCATCTCGATCCTGTTGATGCGGTGAGGCGCGCGTGCCAAGGTCCAGAGCATGCACATCGCCTTCCTGCTGTTCCCGAATGTCACCCAGCTTGACCTGACCGGCCCGGCGCAGTTCCTTTCGCGCCTGCCCGATGCCAAGGTCGACCTGGTCTGGGCCAGCCGCGATCCGGTGCCGACCGATGCCGGCTTCTCGATCCTGCCGACCGCTACCTTTGCCGAAGTGCCGCAGGCCGACCTGCTGTGCATTCCCGGCGGAATCGGCGTCGCCAAGGTGATCGACCATGCCCCCGCGCTGGACTGGGTGCGGCAGGTCGGCAGCGAAGCGGCCTGGGTCACCAGCGTCTGCACCGGCGCGCTGATCCTGGGCGCGGCCGGGCTGCTGCGGGGCTATAAGGCCACCACCCATTGGGCCTGGCATGACCTTTTGTCCCTGTTCGGGGCCGAGCCGGTCCAGGCCCGCCACGTAATCGACCGCAACCGCGCGACCGGCGGCGGCGTGACGGCAGGGATCGACTTCGCCCTGGCCCTGATGGCCGAGATTGCGGGCGAGGATCACGCCCGCGCGGTCCAGCTGGCGCTCGAATACGATCCCGCCCCGCCATTCGATGGCGGCTCGCCCGCCAAGGCCGGGCAGGCGCTGGTCGATGTCTATACCGCCCGGGCCAACCGGCTGGCGCCAGAGCGTCGCGCCGAATTGATCGCGGCAGCGGAGCGGCTGGGCTTCCAGTCCGCCTGATCGCGTGCCACAAGCCCGGCTGATAACTGCGGGAGGGGGCGATTCATGGCCGGTGGCCAGTACATTCTATGGGCAACGCCGCATTCGCTCTATGCCGGCAAGGCGCGCAGCTTCCTGATCAAGCAGGGCGTCCCCTACCGCGAAGTTTCGGCTTCAGACCCGGAATTCCTGGGCCAGGTAATTCCGCAGGTCGGGCACATGGTGATCCCGGTGGTCCGCACTCCCGAGGGGGAGATCCTGCAGGATACCACCGCGATAATCGATCACATCAAGGCCCATGCCCCCAACCATGATCTTGCCCCGGCGGGCCCGGTCCAGCGGGTGGTCGCCGCCGTGCTGGATGCCTTCGGATCGAACTATCTGCTGCCGCTGGCGATGCATTACCGCTGGTCCTACCGTGACCAGCAGGAGCTGTTCCTGCGCACCGAATTTGCCCGGGCGATCCCGCCGATGCCACATGAGCAGCGGCTGGAAACGGCCGGCAAGCTGATGACCAGGTTTGCCGGCTTCCTGCCCAACCTGGGCGTGACCGCGGCGGTGATCCCGGCGATGGAAGACAGCTATGCCGAGCTGCTGGCCGTGCTGGACAAGCATTTCCAGCAGCACCCCTACCTGCTCGGCGGTCGCCCCAGTATTGCCGATTTCGGGATGATGGCCCCGCTCTATGCCCACCTCGCCCGCGATCCGGTGCCGGGCCTGCTGATGAAGACCACGGCTCCCAACGTCTTCCGCTGGACCGAACGGATGAACACCCCCGCGATCGCGGATGCCGACTATCCCGGCTACCTTGAGGCCTTCCCGGCGGGCGATGCCCTGCCCGAAACGCTCGAAGCCGTGCTGAAGGTGGCATTCGCGCAGTGGGGACCGGGGCTGGCGGCAGATGCCGACTGTTTTGACCGTTGGCTGGCCAGCCTTGACGATCCGGCGCCGGGCCACATGGTGTCGCACAATGGTGCGCGCCAGGTCCATCCGCATGTCGGGCGGATCAGCTATGCCTGGCGCGGGGTGACGATGGAACGCGCCAGCCAGCCGCATTCGCTGTGGCACTTCGCCCGCGCCCAGGCCGCTGCGGCGGCGCTGGATGGCGCTGCGGCCACCCGGCTGGCAGGCTTGCTGGAGCGGACCGGCGGCACCGCCATGATGGCGCTGCGCACGGCCCGGCCGATTGTGCGCGAAAACAATGTTCTGGTTCTGGGTTGAAAGGGAAACACCACGTGGAATTCGATGATGTCATCATGGGCCGCCGCTCGATCCGGGGCTATCTCAACAAGCCGGTCCCGCGTGAGCTGATCGAGGAAGTGCTGACCCTGGCGATGCGCGCACCCAGTTCGATGAACACCCAGCCGTGGAATTTCCACGTGATCACGGGTGAGCCGCTCGACCGGATCCGCGCCGGGAATACCGAGCGCAACCTGGCCGGGGTGCCGCACAGCCGCGAATTCCGCACTGGCCATGCCTTCGAAGGCGTCCACCGCGAACGCCAGGTCGGCGTGGCCAAGCAGCTGTTCGCCGCGCAAGGGATCGCCCGCGATGACAAGGATGCCCGGCTGGACTGGGTGCTGCGCGGCTTCCGCCAGTTCGATGCGCCGGTCTGCGTGATCATTACCTATGACAAGGAACTGGCCGACAGCGACGATACCGCCTTCGATTGCGGCGCGGTCACCACCGCGCTGGTCAACGCTGCCTGGTCACGGGGCCTCGGCTGCGTGATCAACAGCCAGGGCATCATGCAAAGCCCGGTGGTGCGCGAACACGCCGGGATCCCGGACGACCAGGTGATCATGAAGGCGGTCGCCCTGGGCTGGCCGGACGAGACCTTCCCGGCCAATGCCGTTGTCTCGGAGCGCAAGTCGGTTGAGGAAGCGACCCGCTGGGTGGGATTCGACTGATCAGAACGGCAAAAGGCCCGGCAGCTTCGGGGGGCTGCCGGGCCGTGCCTGGAAGGGACAGGCAACCGGGTTCATGTCTCAGAACGGTTGCCGCAGGGCCCGTTTAAGGGGGCAGGATCAGAACGGCAGCCAGCGCTGCTTTTTCGAGAATTTCATGTAGCCGGCATTGACCCCCAGCCGCAGCCCGGCACCCATCCGCACCGGGATCAGCACCACGTCGCCGCGGCGCAGGTAGCTGACGTTGAACCCGCCGACGAGATAGGCCTGCCCCTCGCCCGCGCCATAGCGCTTGTAGAGGTCTTCGGTGTTGTAGAGGTTGTAGACCAGCACAAAGGTGTTGGCGGCATTGGCCCCCAGGTCAAGGCCGACCGACGGCCCGGTCCAGTAGACCGGCTTCTGCCCCTCGATCTTGTGGTGCAACGTGCCCGAGCCATAGCGCAGGCCGACGACCACGGCCCCGCCGCCCTCGCGCCCGACGATATAGGCGTTGGGTTCGCCCTGCTTCTTGAGCAGGTCCTGGATCATCTGGGCCAGGCCCTGCGCGCCCTTGCCGAACACACCCTCGGCCGCGCCAATCAGGTCATCCTGCTTGTAGGTCGTGCCGGCCTTGCTGGCCTGGGCCGGGTTGGCAGCCGCTTGCGAAGCGGTCGCGGAGGGAGCTGCGCTGGCGGCCGGTGTCGCGGTTGGAGCCGGATCGACGGCGATCGTCGGAGAT
>JBEGOD010000101.1:0-4490 GCA_041182185.1 Pseudomonadota bacterium | reverse complement strand
GCATGGTACCCTATGGGTGGCCGGGCCGGGGGAGCGGGCCGGTGTTGCCTCGAGCCGTGAGGCGAGCCAATGATCGTCTTCCCCGCGATCGACCTCAAGGGCGGTCAGGTCGTCCGTCTGTCCGAGGGCGATATGGACCGCGCGACGGTCTATGGTGACAATCCGGCAGCGCAGGCGCAGCTATTTGCCGCCGCCGGTTCGCAGTTCCTCCACGTGGTCGATCTTGACGGCAGCTTTGCCGGCCGGGCCGAGAACCGCGCGGCCGTCGAATCGATTCTCGAAGCGTTTGAGGGACACGTCCAGCTTGGCGGCGGGATCCGCACGCGTGAGGCGGTGGAGGGCTGGTTCGATCTGGGCGTCAGCCGTGTCGTCATGGGTTCGGCCGCGCTCAAGGACCCGGAGTTCGTCAAGGACATGGCCCGCGAATTTCCCGGCGGCATCGTCGTCGCGGTCGATGCCCGCGATGGCATGGTCGCGACCGAGGGCTGGGCCGAGGTTTCCGACGTGCCGGTGGTCGATCTCGCCCGCCGCTTCGAGGATGCCGGCGTCGCCAGCCTGCTGTTCACCGACATCGGCCGCGACGGGTTGCTGAAGGGCGTCAATATCGACGCGACTGTCGAGCTGGCTCGCCGGGTCGACCTGCCGGTGATTGCCAGCGGCGGGGTCAAGGGGCTGGACGACATTCACATCCTCTCGCTCCACGCAGTCGACGGGATTGAAGGCGTGATCACCGGCCGCGCGCTCTACGAAGGCCGGCTGGACCTGGCGGCGGCAATCGCCATGGCGAACCGGACCTGAGCCATGACCGTCCGCGTCCGCGTCATTCCCTGTCTCGACGTGCGCGATGGACGCGTGGTCAAGGGCGTCAACTTCGTTGATCTCAAGGATGCCGGCGATCCGGTCGAACAGGCGCGGGCCTATGATGCGGCCGGGGCGGACGAGCTGTGCTTCCTCGATATCAGCGCCAGCCACGAAGGGCGCGGGACGCTGCTCGACGTGGTGCGGCGCACGGCCGAAGTCTGCTTCATGCCGCTGACCGTCGGCGGCGGGGTGCGCGCGGTCGAGGATGCCCGCGCGCTGCTGCTGGCCGGGGCGGACAAGGTGGCGGTCAATTCCGCCGCGGTCAGCCGGCCTGAAGTGGTCGCCGACATTGCCGAGCGCTTCGGCAGCCAGTGCGTCGTCGCCTCGGTTGATGCCCGGCGGCAGGGCGGTCACTGGGAGATTTTCACCCATGGCGGCCGCAAGGCGACCGGAATCGATGCCGTGGCCCATGCCATTCGCCTCGCCGAACTGGGCGCGGGCGAGCTGTTGGTCACTTCGATGGATGGTGATGGCACCCAGGCCGGCTATGACCTGGAACTGACCCGTACGATTGCCGATGCCGTATCGGTGCCGGTGATCGCCAGCGGCGGGGTCGGGACACTCGATCACCTGGTCGAGGGTGTCACGAGGGGCCATGCCAGCGCCGTGCTCGCGGCCTCGATCTTCCATTTCGGCAAGCACACCATTGCCGAAGCCCATGCGGCCCTGCGTGCGGCCGGGCTCCCGGCCCGGGGTTAAGCCGGTAGAGTCGGTTTAGTTTACAAACACTTGAATCGCTGGCGCGGGGTTAACTATCCCGCCCGCCATGGCGCCGGGATTCCCGTAGGCATGGCATGGATTTTGCGTAAGTCCTTGTGATGTCGCAAATCACCTCCCTCCGGCGGTCCTGGCCGCATATGCTGATTGCCTTGCTGGCGCTGCTGGCAGATGCGCCGGCCTTTGCCAGCAATGGCGTTTCGATCCCCGATCCGAGCGGCTTGACGCTGCTGGCGCTGGGCGTGGCTGGGCTGATCATCGGCCGCCAGGGTGGCCGCCGCCCACCCAAGGACTGATGCCGGACAAGCTCAACGCTTGACCCCCGCGCCGCTCCGCCGCATTCGAATGGCGATGAGCGCTCCCGATACCCTCGCCCGCCTGGCCGCGACGATTGCCGCGCGGCGCCATGCCGATCCCGCGACCAGCTGGGTGGCCAAGCTCCATACGCGCGGCCTACCGGTGATCGCCCGCAAGCTGGGCGAAGAAGCGATCGAGACGATTACCGCCGCGCTGGCCGGCACCCATGACGAGCTGGTCGGCGAGGCGGCTGACACGATCTTCCACCTGCTGGTCCTGCTCGATGCCAAGGGCGTGGCCCTGGGCGAGGTCCTGGCCGAACTCGACCGCCGCGAAGGGACCAGCGGGATCGCCGAAAAAGCCAGCCGGAGCGAATGATGCCGATCGACCCCAGCCTGCCCTATGACAGCCAGAACGTTTTCGCGAAGATCCTGCGCGGCGAGATCCCGAACCGCACGGTCTATGAAGACGAATGGGCGCTGGCCTTTCACGATATCAACCCGCAGGCACCGGTTCATGTGCTGGTGATCCCCAAGGGTGCCTATGTAAGCTGGGACGATTTCTCGACCAAGGCCGAGCCTGGGGAAATCGCCGGGTTCGTCCGCGCGGTTGGCCATGTTGCCCGCTCGCTAAATCTGGTCGAGCCGGGCTATCGCCTGCTCGCCAATATCGGCCAGCATGGTCACCAGGAAGTGCCGCACCTCCACGTCCACCTGTTCGGCGGCAAGCCACTCGGCCCGATGCTGGCGCGGTTCGACTGAACGCGCTCTTGCCCTGCGAGTCGCGCCCCGGCTAAGGCTGGGGCATGGCGACGTTTCCCCCTGCTCCCTCGGGCCTGGTCGATGGCAAGGTGCATCGCTTTGCCGTGCGCGCCTATTTCGAGGATACCGACCTGTCCGGGGTGGTCTATCATGCCAATTACCTGCGCTGGTTCGAGCGTGCCCGGTCCGATTTCGTCCGCCTGCTGGGGATTGACCAGCGCGCGGTCAACGAAGCCGGTGAGGGCGCCTTTGCCGTGACCGAGCTGACCATCCGCTATGCCGCCCCGGCGCGGCTGGACGATGCGGTGCAGATCGAGACCACCTGCGAGGAACTCGGCGCCGCCTCGTGCCGGATGCACCAGATTGCCCGCCATGAAGATGGCCGCCTGCTCTCCGAAGCGCGGCTGCGCATCGGTTTTGTTTCCCCCGAAGGCCGCCCGCGGCGGATGCCCGCCGCCTGGCGCGATGCCTTTGCTTCAATCATGCCCGAAGGATCCTGATGAGCACTCTTGCCCTGCTGGCCACTGCGCCGACCCGCCTCGATCCGATCAAGCTGTTCTTCGATGCCGATATTGTCGTGCAGTCGGTGATGGCAGGCCTCGTGATCGCTTCGGTCTGGGTCTGGGCGATCATCATCTCGTTCTCGCTGCGCATGGCCGGGATCGCCAAGCGGACCGAGGCCTATGAGCGCGACTTCTGGAAGGCCGCCGATATCGATGCCTTCCAGGCCGAGCGCGGGGCGAAAGAAGCGGGCGAAATCCCCTCGGCCCGCGTGGTTGCCGCTGGCCTTGGCGAATGGCGCCGCTCAACCGCCGCGAAGACGATCGACCGCGAAGGCACCCGTCAGCGCCTCTCCGGGGTGATGGACAGTGCAGTGGCGCAAGAGGCCGACCGGCTGGCCGAGCGGCTCAATTTCCTCGCCACGGTCGGCTCGGTCGCGCCCTTCGTCGGGCTGTTCGGCACGGTCTGGGGTATCATGAACTCGTTCTTCCAGATCGGCTCGCAGCAGAACTCCTCGCTAGCCGTGGTCGCACCCGGCATTTCCGAAGCGCTGTTCGCCACGGCGATCGGGCTGTTCGCGGCGATTCCGGCGGTCATCGCCTACAACCGCTTCTCGCACCGCGTGAACCAGCTTGAGGCGCGGATGCAGCGCTTTGCCGACCGGTTCCACGCCAGCCTCAGCCGCGAACTGGACGACGCATGATGGGCATGGACCGCGTCAGCTGCGCTGCCCCCCGCCGTGAGGCGGGAAGGGGGCACTGAGATGGGCATGAATCTTGGCGGACAGAACCGGCGCCGGCGCCGCGCCCGGGTGCCGGTGTCCGAAATCAACGTGACGCCGCTGGTCGATGTCATGCTGGTGCTGCTGATCATCTTCATGGTCACCGCCCCCTTGCTCAATGCCGGGGTGCCGGTGAACCTGCCTGACAGCCGCGCCAAGGCGCTCGACCAGGAACCGAGCCAGGTGAACTTGTCGCTGGCGCGTGATGGGCGGCTCTATCTCGACCAGGCCGAGATCGATCGTGCCGCCCTGCCCGAACGGCTGGCGGCCCTGCCCAAGGGTGCCGATGGCAAGCCGCCGCTGGTTACGCTGCGCGCGGACAAGAGCCTGGATTACGGCGAAGTCATTGCCGTGATGGGCGAACTCAACCGCGCCGGTTTCAATGCCATCTCGCTGGTCACCAATAGTTCAGGTGCGCCCGGACAGGACTGAACCGATGGCCGCAACCGCTCTTCGCCGCGATGAAGGACTGGCGCTGCTGGTCGCGCTGGCCGCCCATGCCGGGCTGGTGCTGGTGCTGACCCTGCGGCCGACGCCGGTTCCCTTGCCGCCGCCCGAGCGCATGACGGTGA
>JBEGOD010000100.1:0-4639 GCA_041182185.1 Pseudomonadota bacterium | reverse complement strand
GCATAGGCATCACAGGCCTCGCGGCTGATGTTCCAGTCCTTGGCGAGGTTCTCGGCCGTCTCGATCATGCCAGAGATCACGCCATAGCGCTCGATCGGCTGGCTCATGACCCGGCCGCGGGTCAGGCGGTCATGCAGTGTCAGGTTGCCAGCGCGCACACCCTTGCGGATATCGGTGCTGTAATGCTCGACGTTGGACATGGATTCGCAGCCGCCGGCCACGACCACGTCCGACACCCCGGTCTGGACCATCATCGCCGCGTTGACGATCGCCTGCAGGCCCGAGCCGCAGCGCCGGTCAAGCTGGTAGCCCGGCACTTCCTCGGGCAAGCCGGCGAGCAGCCAGGACCAGTGCGAGATGCAGGGCGCCTCGCCGTTGCCATAGCCCTGCGCGAAGATCACATCGTCGACCCGCGACGGATCGATCCTGGTGCGCTCCATCAGCGCCTTCAGGATCGTCGCGCCAAGCTGGCCGGCGGTGAGCGGGGCAAGGCTACCGCCGAACTTGCCGACGGCAGTGCGGATCGGGGCAACGATGGCGGCCCTCCTGAGTCCTTGGGCGCGTAGAGTCATGTCCTGTCCTTGTCTGAAGTGGCCACCACGCCGCGATCGATCAGCGTGGCAATCTGGCCCGAGGAAAGCCCAAGCCGCTCGGCCAAGACTTCCTCGCTATGCTGCCCAAGATAGGGCGCGGCCTGCGGGTTTCCGGCCTCGCGGTCCGGGATATTGGCAAAGCTGCGCGGCGCGGGATACTCGAAGCCGCTGGGGTTCGCGGGCGAAGGGCCGAACAGCGGGTTGTTCGTCACCAGTTCCGGATCGCGCGCCATCTCGTGCATGGTGCGGTAGTGTTCGAAGGTCGCTCCGGCCTTGGTCAGCCGCGCGGCCAGCTCGGCATAGTCGACCGCTCCGGCCGCCTGCTGGAACAGGTCGAACAGGCGATGGCGGTGAACAAAGCGCCAGTGATCGCTGGCAAGGAAGCTGACGCCGAGTTCGGCTTCCAGCGCGGCCACGGCATCGGCCAGGCCAAAGGCCTCGACCGTCGCCTTCCACTGCTTGGGCGTTAGCGCCGCGATCATGAACCGCTGGCCATCGCGGCTGCGGAAATCGCGGCCGAAGGCGCCCCAGATGGCGTTGCCGATCCGCTCACGGTCCGCGCCGCGATAGAGCATTTCAGGGCCCGCTCCGGCATTGAAAGCCGTGCCGATCGCGACATCGCCCAGCGGCACGCGCAGCTCGCTGCCCTCGCCCGTTGCGTCACGGTGGCGCAGGCCAGCCAGCAGGGCGAAGGCGCAATAGGCGCCGGTGATGAAGTCCCAGGCGGGCAGGATCTGGTTGACCGGCGGTGCCGTTTGCGGGTCCCACTCTTCCGGCCCGGTCATCAGTGGATAGCCCGACGCGGCGTTGACGGTGAAGTCCATCGCCTGGCGCCCATCATGCCAGCCCATTATCCGCACCGAGACGAGGTCGGGGCGGCCCGCGGCGATCCGGTCATGCGCCATGAAGCTTTCCTGCGGCAGATTAGTGATCACCTGTCCGGTCCGCTGCGCCAGCTGCACCGCCAGTTCGCGGCCCTCGGCTGACTGCAAGTCGAGCGCGACGCTCTTCTTCGCGCGGTTGAGGTTCTCCCACGAGAGCGAGCGGCCCTCGGCGGTCATCATGTAACGCTTGTAATCAAGCCCGCCGCGCCGGTCATCGATCCGGATCACCTCCGCCCCCATCTGCGCGCAGTAGAGGCCCGCCGTGGGCGAGGCGACGAACGACGAAACCTCAACGATCGAAAGGCCGGTCAGCAGGTTATACATGGCTTACCAGACCGATCCTTCGCTGGCGAATTCGCGCAGCAGGTGCTTGGCGATCTGCAGCTGCATGATCTGGCTGGTCCCTTCATAGATCCGCAGGATGCGGGCATCGCGGAAGAACCGCTCGGCCGGATACTCGGCCAGATAACCCGCCCCGCCATAGACCTGGACGCAGCGATCGGCGACGCGGCCGCAGGTTTCCGAAGCGAACAGCTTGGCCGCCGCGGCCTTGCGCTGGATGTTCTCGCCCCGATCGGCGCGGGCACAGGCGTCGGCGATCATGCATTCGGCAGCGTAGAGTTCGGCCTCGCTATCGGCCAGCATGGCCTGGATCAGCTGGAAATTGGCAATCGGTTCGCCGAAGGCCTTGCGTTCGGTGGCATAGCGGATCGCCGTATCAAGCGCCCGGCGGCCCATGCCGACGCTCATCCCCGCGACCGACAGCCGGCCATTGTCGAGGCTCTGCATCGCGATCTGGAAACCGCGCCCTTCTTCCCCGCCGACCAGCGCCGAGCCGGGGATGTGGACGTCCTCCATGATCACGTCGGCGATATGCGCGCCGGTCTGCCCCATCTTCTTGTCCGGCTTGCCGATGGTGATGCCCGGCGTGGTCATGTCGACAATAAAGGCCGAAACGTGGGCGTTCTTGGGCAGCGCCTCCTTCGAGGTGCGGGCCATGATCAGCCCGATCTTCGCCGACGGGCTGTTGGTGATGTAGCGCTTGGTGCCGTTGAGCTTGTAACCGTTGCCATCGCGGACGGCGCCGGTCTGCATCGCCGCGCTGTCCGATCCCGAACCCGGCTCGGTCAGGCCAAAGCAGGCGATCTCCCCGCTGGCGATGCGCGGCAGCCATTCGGCCTTCTGCTCGGGCGTGCCGAAATTCTTGATCGCGCTGCCGGTCATCCCGATGTTGATCGAGATGGTCGAACGGTAGGCGGGCGAGGCATAGCTCAGCTGCTTCACCGTCTCGATGTACTGGCTGATGTTCATGCCGGCACCGCCGAACTCTTCGGGAATGGTGATCCCGAACAGCCCCATGTCGCGCATTTCGGCCAGGATATCGTCCGGGATTCGATCCTGCGCGATCACGTCCTCTTCGGCCGGGATCAGCCGTTCGCGGACATAGCGGCGCAGCTGTTCGATGAACTGGTCGAAGATTTCGGGGTCCATGCCGGGGTTCATGGGGCAGTTCCTCAGATGGGGTCGTAAGGGAAGACGTGGGCCGAAACCTCGTCGGCGCGGGCGAAGCTGGGCTTGAAGGCGGGGATCAGCTCGTCCGCGATGCTTTCCGGCGTCCAGCCCTCGACCTTGGTCATCGAGCGGATCGGGCGCGGCTTGTTGTAAAGCACGATCTCGTTCTTGCGGACCGAGAAGATCTGGTTGGTCACGCCCTGCGCGGCATCGGAAGCCAGATAGACCACCAGCGGCGCAATCTTGTCCGCGCTCATCGTCTTGAGCCGTTCGACCCGCTGCTGCTGCTCGGGCGTTTCGGCGGGGATCGAGGCGGTCATCCGGCTCCAGGCGAAGGGCGCGATGCAGTTGGAGCGCACCCCGGCACGGGCCATGTCGAGCGCGATCGACTGCGACAGGCCGACAATCCCCAGCTTGGCCGCCGAATAGTTGGCCTGGCCCACATTGCCGATCAGGCCGGAGGTGCTGGTGAAGTGGATGAAGCTGCCCGACTGCTGCTCGCGGAAATAGGGCGTCGCCGCCTTGGAAACGTTGAAGCTGCCATTGAGGTGCACGTCGATCACCGCGCGCCAGTCCTCGTGGCTCATCTTGTGCCAGATCGTATCGCGCAGGATCCCGGCATTGTTGACCACGGCATCGATCCGCCCGAAGCGTTGGACCGCATCCTCGATGATCGAAGTGGCACCCACCGGATCGGCCACGGAAGCCAGGTTGGCAAAGGCCTTCCCACCGGCGGCAATGATGTCGTTGACGGTTTCCTGGGCTGGACCTTCGTCACCGCCCTCGCCCCCGCCGCCGACACCGGGATCGTTGACCACCACCGCTGCGCCATGCTGCGCACAGAGCAATGCAATCTCGCGCCCTACGCCGCGGCCCGCTCCGGTGACTGCGACAACCTTGCCTTCAAGCATTCCCATCTCGCCGACTCCGCATTCTTAATCGTTCGATTAATCCCCTAAGGGCGGACCTGCGAAAATCAACTGGCAGGAATGAGGTCCTTGAGCGGTATTGCAGTATCGGCCAGCGCCGCCGGGTCGGCCGCGACCCGCTGTTCGACCAGCTTGCGGCCCTGGGCAAAGTCCTTCGCGCAATTGACGCTGTCGAGCGCGATCACCTTGCCGCCCTTGAGATAGATCACGCTGAAGCTGCGGGTCGCTGGATCACCGCGCAGCACGGTGGCGTCATGCCCGGTCGACAGTCCGACGGTCTGCAGCTTGAGATCATACTGGTTCGACCAGAACCACGGCGTCGCGCCATAGCTCGCCTCCTGGCCGGTGATGGTCTTGGCCACCACGGTCGCCATGTCATTGGCATTCTGGACCGATTCGAGCCGGATCACCGCGCCATCGGCAAAGCCATTCGCATGGGCCGCGCAATCGCCGATCGCGAAGACGTGCGCCAGACTGGTGCGGCACTGGGCATCGACATCGACGCCGTTGCCGCTGGCTGCGCCAGCTGCAATCAGCACGCCAATCGAAGGAATGATCCCGATGCCGACGATCACAACGTCAGCGGGGATGATCGAACCATCGGCCAGCTTAACGCCGGTCACCCGGCCTTCGCCCGCAATCCCTGCGACCGCCCTGCCAGTACGCAGGTCGACGCCGTCGGCGCGGAGCTCAGCCTCGGAGACGCGCGAGACGACCTCGC
>JBEGOD010000099.1:0-4663 GCA_041182185.1 Pseudomonadota bacterium | reverse complement strand
GGTTGCCACGCGGCGCGCGAGCGCGAGGAAGGCTTCGGCCTGCGGACCTTCGCCAGCCGCTGGCGGGACGCCGGCATCGCTGGCCTGGCGGATTGCCATGTCGAGCGGGATCCGCCCCAGGAAGGCATGGCCCAGCCGCGCCGCCTCGGCCTCGGCCCCGCCGCGTCCGAACGGATCGGAGACCTCGCCGCAGTGCGGGCAGACATAGCCGGCCATGTTCTCGACCAGGCCGATCACCGGCACCTGGCCGACCTCGAACAGTTGCATCGCGCGGGTCGCGTCGATCAGCGCCAGGTCCTGCGGGGTCGAGACGATTACCGCCCCGGCCGGCTTGTGGCGCTGGAGCATGGTCAGTTGCACGTCACCCGTGCCCGGCGGCAGATCGACCACCAGAATTTCGGCCGCGCCCCAATCGGCATCGACCAGCTGGCCCAACGCATTGCCCGCCATCGGCCCGCGCCAGGCAATCGCCTTGCCCGGTTCGATCAGGTTGCCCATCGACAGGACACCGATGCCAAATTCGGTGGGGACCGGGATCAGCTGCTTCTCGCGCGCATCGGGGCGCTTGCCCTCGGTCCCCAACAGGCGAGGCTGCGAGGGGCCGTAAATATCCGCGTCGACCAACCCGACCTTGCGCCCCAGCCGGGCGAGCGCCACCGCCAGGTTGGCCGAAACGGTCGATTTGCCGACCCCGCCCTTGCCCGACCCGACCGCGATGATCCGGCGCTTCGGCTTGTCGGCCATCATCGCCACCCGCACTTCGCGCACGCCTGGTGCGGCAGCGAGCGCTTCCTTGACCGCGGCCTCCAGCCGGTCACGCTCGATCCCGTCGAAACCGCTGGCGTCGAGGATCACGGTGGCGGCGCCATCGGCCAGTCGCAGCGACTGTAGCCGGGCCTGGGCCAACGGCGGCAAAAGGGACTTCAGGGCATCATTATCGCTCAAGGCAGGGCCTCCGTTTGCTGTGGTCTGCCCCCTAGCAAGGAAAAAGCGCAGCGAGACCCTGTTTTTTGGTCCAGCACTACCTATAACGAAGTCCATGAATGGAAATGGCAGTTTCAGGCCGGGTCAGTGGCTGGCGATGGCCGGGCGCAAGAGCCCGTGGGGCAATGGCAACAATGCAGGCGGAAGCGGCGGCGGTGAGCCGCCCGAAACGCCCCCTAGCGATGGCGGGCCGGCAGGCGATCCGCCGGGTGCGCCGGGGCCGCGCAATCCGTGGCTGAAGCCCGACGATTATGCCGGCGAACGCCGCTCCCCCAATATCGAGGATATCTTCCGCTCGCGGCGCAAGGGCCCTGGTGGTGGTGGCGGTGGTGGCGGCGGCTTCCCCTCGCTCCCGCCCCGCGCCAATGGCAAGAGCTGGTGGCCGGTGATCCTGGGCGGCGCGGCGTTGATCTGGCTGTTCAGCAGTTCGACTCACCAGCTCAGCCCGAAGGAGCAGGGGATTGTCACGACGTTTGGCCAATACAGCCATACGATCGGTTCGGGCGTGAACTTCACTGCCCCCTGGCCGTTCCAGAACGTTCAGACCCGCGACGTCACCTCGGTCACCAACGACGTGATCCCCGAGGGCGAGGGTGAGAACCTGGTGCTGACCAGCGACCAGAACCTGATCGACCTGTCATACCAGGTGCGCTGGAACATCAAGGACCTGGAGCTTTACACCTTCGCCTCGACCGATCCGCAAACCACGGTGCGCGAAGTGGCCGAGGCGGCGATGCGCCTGTCGGTGGCCGAAGTGCCGCTGAAGGCCGTGTGGGACGGCACCGGGCGCGGCCAGCTTGAGGCCAATACCCGCCGCCGGATGCAGGACATCCTCGATGCCTATCGCACCGGGGTCAACGTGATCGGGGTCGATATCAAGAAGGCCGATCCGCCGGAAAAGGTGGCTGACGCCTTCCAGAAGGTCAACGTCGCCCAGCAGTTGGCCGAGCGTGACAAGAACAACGCCCAGGCCTGGGCCCAGCAAACCATGGCCCGCGCCGAGGGTGAGGCGGCGGCCTTTGACAAGGTCTATGCCGAATACAGGCTAGCCCCCGAGGTGACCAAACGGCGGATGTATTACGAAACCATGGAGCGTGTACTGTCAGCCAATGACAAGGTCGTGGTCGAAGCCAATGGCGTGACCCCCTATCTCCCGCTGCCCGAGCTGCGCCGCCGCGCGCAGGAACCGGCGCCTGCTGCAGGAGGCCAGTGATGCTGACTGACCTGTGGCAGCGCAGCAAGGGCGTGGTCATCGCCGCCGGCGTGCTGGCGGTGGCCGCGATGTCGTCGATCGTGATCGTGCCCGAAACCCAGCAGGTGGTGGTGGTGCGGCTGGGCGATCCGGTCCGCAAGATCAACGCGTTCAAGCCAAACCAGGACTTCGGCCAGACCGGCGCCGGGATCAGCTGGCGCATTCCCTTCATCGAACAGCTGGTCTGGATCGACAAGCGGCTGCTGTCGTTTCCGATGGAACGGCAGACCGTGCTGTCGACCGACCAATTGCGGCTGGAAGTCACCGCCTATGCCCGCTTCCGGGTGATCGACCCGGTCAAGATGGTCAAGACCGCCGGATCGACCGACCGGGTGATGAGCCAGCTCCAGCCGATCATGACCTCGGTCCTGCGCCAGGAACTGGGCAAGCGCACCTTCCAGTCGCTGCTCAATGCCGAACGCGGCGCGGCGATGATCCGGATCAAGGAAAACCTCGACAAGCAGGCCCGCGAATATGGCGCCCAGGTAATCGACGTGCGGATCCAGCGCGCCGATCTGCCGGCCGGAGCGCTCGAATCCGCCTTCGCGCGGATGCAGGCCGCGCGGGAGCAGGAAGCGACCACGATCCAGGCCCAGGGCCAGAAGCAGGCCCAGCTGATCACCTCCGAAGCCGAGGCGCGGGCAACGCAGATCTATGCCCAGGCCTTTGGCAAGGATCCGGCCTTCTATGACTTCTACCGGGCGATGAAGAGCTATGACGCGACCTTCGCCAACCAGGCCAACAAGGGCAGCAGCACGATCATCCTGTCGCCCGACAACGAATACCTGCGGCAGTTCAAAGGGCGCTGAATGACGTTGGTGGGATCATTCAATTCCGGTTCAGGCTGGAACGCTTGAATCCACCGCACGCCCCACGCAGGGTGAGACGTTTTTGAAGAGGAAGCTCAACACGTGCGATACGCCTATGGAGTAACGAGTGCGCTGCTGGTTGGCGGCGCGGCCGTTTCGGTGCTGACCGGCATCCCGGCCGGAGCACAGGTGGCGCAGAACGACGCCGCCCGGATGGAAGCCATGGTGCCCCGCGCCGGCGCGCCGGCCAGCTTCGCCGAACTGACCCAGCAATTGCAGCCCGCCGTGGTCAATATCGCCACCCGCCAGCGGGTTCGCGTCGCCAACGGCAATCCCTTCGCCGGAACCCCATTCGAAGACCTGTTCGGCGGCGGCAGCGGCGGCGGCGGGGCGACCACCCGCGAAGCCCAGTCGCTGGGATCGGGCTTCATCATTTCGGCCGATGGCTATGTGGTGACCAACAACCACGTGATCACCGCCGATGGCCAGGGCGAGGTGCAGTCGATCACCGTAACGCTGAGCGACGGGGCCGAGCACACCGCCCGCCTGGTCGGCCGCGATGCGCAGTCGGACTTGGCCGTGCTCAAGATCGATGCCGGCAAGACCCTGCCCTTCGTCAAGTTCGGCAATAGCGAAGCCGCGCGCGTGGGTGACTGGGTGATTGCCATTGGCAACCCGTTCGGC
Source organism: Pseudomonadota bacterium (assembly GCA_041182185.1). Taxonomy (GTDB): domain Bacteria; phylum Pseudomonadota; class Alphaproteobacteria; order Sphingomonadales; family Sphingomonadaceae; genus Novosphingobium. The sequence continues at coordinate 934 of JBEGOD010000099.1, read as the reverse complement.
CTGGGCGGCACAGTGACCTCGGGCATCGTCTCGGCGGTCCACCGCTCCTCGGGCGCCAGCCGCTATATCCAGACCGATGCCTCGATCAACCGTGGCAATTCGGGCGGTCCGCTGTTCGACATGAAGGGCAACGTGATCGGCATCAACAACGCGATCTTTTCGCCCACCGGCGGCAATGTCGGGATCGGGTTCGCCATTCCGGCCGACATCGCCTCGCCGATTGTCGACAAGCTGGTCCGCGGCCAGGCGATCGAGCGCGGCTACCTGGGCGTGCAGATCGTGCCGGTTACCGAAGACGTGGCCGATTCGCTCGGCCTGCCGCGCAACCGCGGCGAACTGGTGCAGACTGTCCAGCCCGGACAGGCCGCTGCAGCTGCCGGGCTTCAGCCGGGCGACGTGGTGCTGAAGGTCGATGGCCAGGAAGTCTCGCCCGACAACACGCTGTCGTTCATCGTCGCCAATACCGCGCCGGGCAAGCGGATCCCGATCGAAGTGATCCGCAACGGCAAGCGGATGACGCTGACCGCCGCAGTCGGCAAGCGGCCGAGCGAGGAAGAGCTGGCCAAGCAGACCTTCGCGCCCGGCACGCCGGAAGCCGACGACCGCTTCAACCGCGCGCCGGAAAAGCAGGGCGAAGGCTTGGCCGAACGATCACTGGGCTTGTCGGTCCTGCCGATGACCCCGCAGATCGCCGGCCAGATCGGCCTGCCGACCGATACCCGCGGCCTGGTGATCTCGGTGGTCGACGGCTCGTCGGATGCCGGAGCCAAGGGCCTGCAGCGCGGCGACGTGATCCTTTCAGCCAATTACCGCGACGTGCTGACCGTGGCCGATCTGGAAACGATCATCCGCAGCGCCAAGGCCGAAAACCGCGCCGCCTTGCTGCTGCGCGTTCAGCGCCGCGGCCAGCCGGCAGCCTACTTGCCGGTCCGGC
>JBEGOD010000098.1:0-11012 GCA_041182185.1 Pseudomonadota bacterium | reverse complement strand
GCCCTCGGCGGCGACTTCCCGCTCGATGGCTTGGAGCCGCTTCAGGTGACGCTAACTGCGCGCTATCCGTTCCTTGATGCCGGCACGGTTGACCGGATCGCCCGCGCCTATGGCACCCGGGCCGAGCGCTGGCTGGGCGCCGCCGAGGGCTGGCAGGCCCTGGGCAAGAGCTTCGGCGCCGGGCTGACCGCTGCCGAGGTCGACTTCCTCCGCGACCAGGACTGGGCTGCAAGCGCCGAGGATGTGCTGTGGCGCCGGACCAAGCTCGGCCTCCGGCTGAGCCCGGCCGAGCAGCAGGAACTGGCCGACTACCTCCGCGGCTGATCCGCCTCCAACCTGCGCCAGGCCAGCTCGGCAAATTCGCACAGCAGCGGCCGGGTATCGCGCGGGTCGATGATGTCCTCGACATTGAAGCGCTCGGCGCTGCGGAAGGGCGAGGTGACCTTGGCGAGCCGCGCCCGGATCGCTTCCAGCTCGGCCGCCGGGTCAGCCGCCGCTTCGATCTCGCTCTTGTAGGCCACTTCCAGCCCGCCGGCGATCGGCAGACTGCCCCAGTCGCCCGAGGGCCAGCAATAGCGGTACTGGTAAGTGTCAGCATTCGACATGGCGCTGCCGGCAATGCCATAGGCGCGGCGCAGGACGATTGAGGCCAGCGGTACGCTCGCCTTGTAGATCGCGTTCATCGCCTGGACGCCATAGCGGATCGTCCCGGCCACCTCGGCCTCGCGCCCGATCATGAAACCGGGGTTGTCGACCAGGTGGACAATCGGCAGGCGGAACAGGTCAGCCAGTTTGACGAAGCGCTCCACCTTCTCGCTGGTCTTGGCGTCCCACGATCCGCCCAGGAAGCTGGGATCGCTCGCCAGGACCATGACCGGCCAGCCATCGAGCCGGGCCAGCGCGGTGATCGCGGCGCGGCCCCATTGCCGCCCGATCTCGAACACGGTGCCTTGGTCGAATACCAGGTCGAGCGCCCGGCGCATCGAATAGACTTCCTTGTCGCCGCGCGGGACGAGCGAAAGCAGCGCCTCCTCGCGGCGGTCGGCAGGATCACCACTTTCGATCCGCCGGGCGGGCTGGCCGACATATTCGGGCATGAAGGACAGGAAGTGCCGCGCGCGGGCAAAGGCCTCGGCCTCGGAGCCGACCTCGTCATCGACCACGCCGTTGCGGGTGTGGATCGCGCTGCCGCCCAGCGCCTCCTTGGCTTCCTCGTGATTGGCCGATCCGCCATCCTTCCAGGCCGTGCCCATGGCATCGACCACGGCCGGGCCGGCGGCGAAAATCTGGGAAAGGCCGCGCACCATCACCGAATAGTGGCTGGCCGCGATCCGCGCGGCACCCAGGCCCGCGGTCGGCCCCAGCGCCAGGGCGACCACCGGCACGGTATCGAGGTTCCTGACCACCTCGCCCCACATATGGACTGCCGGAATATAGGTCGCGCCGATCATCTCCAGCGTCTTGACCGAGCCGCCGCCGCCAGTGCCGTCAATCATGCGGATGATGGGGAGCTTCAGCTCATGGGCCATCTTCTCGGCCTGTTCCATCTTGCGGCCGATCCCGGCATCCGCCGCGCCGCCGCGAATGGTGAAATCGTCGGCCGTGGCGACCACCGGGCGGCCATTGATGGTCGCCTTGCCGAACAGGAACGGCGCGGGGAGGACCCCGGTTAGGTTCCCCTCGGTGTCATATGTACCCTTGCCGGCGATCTTGCCGATCTCGCGGAAAGAGCCGGGATCGACCAGCGCAGCCAGCCGCGCCCGCGCATCCAGCTTGCCGCGCCCGTGCTGCCGCGCGACCTTGTCCGGCCCGCCCATTTGCTCGGCCAGCGCCTCGCGCGCGCGCAGTTCCTCGAGTTCCTTGGCCCAGCTCACTCTGCCGCCTCAATGCTCTGCTCAATTCTGGCCAGCAATGCCTCGACCTGCACCTGCGCTCCGGCCACGGCGGACAGTTCCGCCACCACCCCGTCGAACGGCGCCACCAGGGTGTGCTCCATCTTCATGGCTTCGAGCGTGAGCAGCTTCTGACCCTTGGTCACCGCCTGTCCCGCACTGACTTCGACCGCGATGATCTTGCCCGGCATGGGTGAGAGGATATCGCCATCGTGGGCGGAATAATGTGCGCCGCCGCCAACCCGTTCGAGCGTATAGCGCCGAGCGAACCCGGCGCTGAAGGTCAGCACTTCGCTGGCCGGGTCATCGGCGTCGACTTCATCGAGCGCGATGACATGCAGGTTACCGCTGTCGTCAACCAGCCGAGCTTCGGCGCGCGGTGCGGCATTGGCGCGGAAGCCGAGCGCAGCGGACCAGGGGCCTGAACCCGGACTGGCGGCCAGCAAGGCGGCGGCTTCGGCCAATTCGTCTGCGTCGGCTTCTGGTGGATGGATCAGTGCATCAAGATCACGCCCGATCAGCCCCGTGTCGACATCGCCGCACTGGAAATCGGGATGTTCGAGCAGCAAGCCCAGGAAGCCGGCATTGGTCCGCACGGGCCAGACCTCGGTTTCATCGACGCCGACCAGCAGAGTTTCGATGGCCGCTTCGCGGGTCGCGCCATGGGCAATCAGCTTGGCGATCATCGGGTCATAGAACGGCGATACGGCTCCGCCCTCCTCGACGCCCGTATCGATCCGCAGGTCTTCGCCAAAACGCAGGTGCTCCAGCGGTCCGATCGCGGGGAGGAAGCCCTTGGCCGGATCCTCGGCATAGAGCCGCGCTTCCATCGCCCAGCCGTTGATGGAGAGCTCGTCCTGCTGCAGCGGCAGTGGTTCGCCGCTCGCGACCCGCAGCTGCCACTCGACCAGGTCGACGCCGGTGATTTCCTCGGTCACCGGGTGTTCCACTTGCAGGCGGGTGTTCATTTCCATGAACCAGATGCGGTCGGCGCGCAGGCCTTCGCTGGCGTCGGCAATGAATTCGATCGTCCCGGCGCCGACATAGTCGACCGCCTTGGCCGCGCGGACGGCGGCGGCGCAGAGTTCCGCGCGGGTGGCTTCGCCCATGCCCGGAGCGGGGGCTTCCTCGATCACCTTCTGATGGCGGCGCTGGAGCGAGCAGTCGCGCTCGAACAGGTGGACCACGTTGCCGTGACTGTCACCGAAGACCTGGACCTCGATATGGCGCGGGCGCTGGATGTACTTTTCGATCAGGACATGGGCATTGCCGAACGAGCTAGCCGCCTCGCGCTGACAGGAAGCGAGCGCGTCAGCAAAGTCCGCCGCTGCCTCGACCAACCGCATGCCCTTGCCGCCGCCGCCGGCCACGGCCTTGATCAGTACCGGATAGCCGATTGCGGCGGCCTGCTCAGCCAGGAAGGCCGGGTCCTGGTCCTCGCCCATATAGCCTGGCGTCACTGGCACTCCGGCTGCGGCCATCAGCTTTTTCGCGGCATCCTTCAGGCCCATCGCCTCGATGCTGGCGGGCTTGGGCCCGACCCAGACCAGACCGGCATCGATCACGCTTTGCGCAAAGGCGGCGTTTTCGGACAGGAAGCCGTATCCGGGGTGAATCGCCTCGGCCCCGGTCGCCATGGCAGCGGCGATGATCTTCTCGCCCACCAGGTAGCTCTCGCGCGCCGGGCTGGGGCCGATATGGACCGCTTCGTCGGCCTGGCGCACGTGCAGCGCGCGGGCATCGGCATCGGAATAGACCGCAATCGTGCGAATCCCGAGGCTGCGGGCGGTGCGGATGATGCGGCAGGCGATCTCGCCGCGGTTGGCAATCAGCAGGGACTTGATCATCGCCCATCGCTAGGACGTGTGAACGCGCGCTGCAATGGCTCTTGCGCAACCCCCCTGCCGACACTAGAGCGGCCCGCAAACCTCCTGACCACATTTCCCACGGGGCACGATTGATGGACGACCGTTTCAACACCATCGCCGGTTGGACGCTGTTTTCGGGCGTTGTTGCGCTTGGTCTCGCTTCGCTGAGCAGCCACTACTTCCGCGCGACCAAGGAAAACCGCCCCGAGAAGATGGGCTACGAGATCGAAGGCGTGGTCCAGGAAGGCGAAGGCGCGGCCGCTGCCGTGCCGCTGGAAACCCTGCTGGCCAGCGCCGACGCGGCCAAGGGCGAGGCCACTTTCAAGAAGTGCGCCTCGTGCCACACCATCAACGCCGGCGGCGCCAATGGCATCGGCCCGAACCTTAACAAGATCATGGGCGATTCAGTCGCCGAAGGTCGCGGCGGGTTTGCTTTTTCGGATGCCCTGAAAGGCCATCCCGGCAAGTGGGACTGGGCAACGATGGATACCTGGCTCAAGAACCCCAAGGCCTTCGCCCCTGGCACCAAGATGAGCTTCGCCGGCCTGGGTGACGCGGCTGAACGCGCCAACCTGCTGGTTTACCTCAACGCCCAGGGTTCGAACCTGCCGCTGCCCGCAGCTCCGGCTGCCCCGGCAGCTGATGCCGCTGCTGCCCCGGCCGAAGGGGCTGCTGCTGCTCCGGCGGCGGAACCTGCCAAGAAGTAAGCTGCCAGCCCGTCTGGCTGAAAACAGGGCGGCGGTCGCAGGACCGGCCGCCCTTTTTCGATCGCTTGAACTAGCCCTTGAAGCCCTGGGCAATCACATACCATTCCGACGAGTCCTTGCGGCTCGCCGGGGGCTTGGCGTGCTTGACACTGGTGAAGTGGCGCTTGAGCAGGGCCAGCAATTCGGTATCGGTGCCGCCCGCCAGGACCTTGGCAATGAAGGCCCCGCCGGGCGCCAGGTTCTCGATCGCAAAGTGGGCGGCGGTCTCGACCAGGCCCATGGTGCGCAGGTGGTCGGTCGCCTTGTGGCCGACGGTATTGGCCGCCATGTCGGAGATGACCAGGTCCGGCGCCCCGCCCAGCGCCTCGACCAGCAGGCCGGGCGCGGCATCGTCCATGAAGTCCATCTGGAACAGGGTCACGCCCTCCAGCGGTTCGGTTTCCAGCAGGTCGATCCCGACCACCGCGGCCTTGGGTGCCTGCTTGCGCACCACCTGGCTCCACCCGCCGGGGGCAACCCCCAGGTCGACCACGCGGTGGGCATGCTTGAGCAGCGCAAACTTCTGGTCGAGCTCGATCAGCTTGAAGGCCGCGCGGCTGCGCCAGCCCGCGTCCTTGGCGGCCTTTACATAGGGATCATTCAGCTGGCGGGTCAGCCAGCGGGTCGAGCTGGCGGTCCGGCCCTTGCCGGTCTTGAGCCGTTCACCGGCAGGGCGGCCTGAGCGGCTCATCGATTGGTTCCTTCGCGTTTGGTGCGGCGCATTGCGGCGCGGGTCCGCTCGGCCATGCCTTCGGCGGTCATCAGGCTGCGCAAAATGCCTTCGCGGATGCCGCGATCGGCCACGCCGAGCCGGTCAGCCGGCCAGAGATCGAGGATCGTCTCCAGGATCGCGCAGCCGGCCACCACCAGATCGGCCCGTTCGCGTCCGATGCAGGCCAACTCGCGCCGGGCCGGGATCGGCATGGCGGACAGGCGCTCGGAAATCCCGCGCATCGCCTCTGCGGGCACGATCAGGCCGTCAACGGCGCGGCGATCGTACTGCGGCAGTTCCAGGTGCAGGCTGGCCAGCGTGGTCACCGTGCCGCTGGTGCCGAGCAGGCGCAGCGGTCGCGCGTGGTCGTGCTGTTCCAGGGTAGGCTGGAGGCGGTCGGCAAAGGGGGCAAGGCTTTCGCGCACCCGGCGGCGCATGTCGGCATAACGGGCGGCGCGGCCATCGGCGTCTAGTGGTTCGATCCCGCAGGTCTCGGTCAGCGAAACCACGCCCCAGGGCACGCTCATCCAGTCGACGATCCGCGGTAGCGGGGCGTCGCCCTGTTCGACCAGCACCAGCTCGGTCGAGCCGCCGCCAATGTCGAAAATGATCGCCGGCCCATCGCCCTGCTCCAGCAGGATATGGCAGCCCAGCACGGCCAGCCGCGCCTCTTCCTTGGCGCTGATGATGTCGAGCGCGATGCCGGTTTCCTGGCGGACGCGCTCGATGAATTCGGGGCCGTTCTCGGCGCGGCGGCAGGCTTCGGTGGCGACCGAGCGGGCCAGGTGGACACGGCGGCGCTTCAGCTTGTCGGCGCAGACCTGCAGTGCGCCCAGCGCGCGGTCCATCGCCGTCTGGCTCAGCCGGCCCGACGCGGCCAGCCCTTCGCCCAGCCGCACCACGCGGCTGAAGGCATCGACCACCACGAAATTCTCACCCTGCGGCCGCGCGATTAGCAGGCGGCAGTTGTTGGTGCCGAGGTCGATCGCGGCGAAACTCTGGCGCTGGTAGGGTATGGATTCGCGCCCGCCAGCTTGCGGGTCGATTCGTTCGGATCGGCCGTCCGGCCGGCGGGTTGGCATATCGGGGGCGGTTTCGGACAGATCGAGCGCGCCGCGCTGGTCCTGTCCGGGTTCGAACCCCTGTCCTGCCTCCTCGCGCATGGCCGGCGGATTCTTTTCCGCCATGACAATCACACTCTTATCTTTATCCCGCCGGATGGGCGGGTACCTGAGGCCATGCTAGCCGCCCCCCGGCGCAAGGGCAAGTGCAGCGGCTTGACGCGGGCGCATCGTCCGCCTAGAGGACCGCCCTCGTTGCCCGATCCTCTAACGGTAAGAGAGCGGACTCTGACTCCGTCAATCAAGGTTCGAATCCTTGTCGGGCATCCACCCCTTCGCTGATCTAAACGGCCCGTGCTCGCAACCGAGCGGCGGGCCGAACTGTTTTTGGGGCTTGGCATCTATCGCTGCCCAAAGGAAAAGGCCTGATGACCGAACCGACCGAAAAGCGCCTCAGCCGCCGCCGCTTCTACAAGGCTGAACAGGAAGCCTCGTTCGTCGAATCGCATGGCGCATCGACCGCCCAGACCCGGAGCCCGGCCTACAAGCTGGCCTTCCGCGACACCGATTTCCTGCTGCGCGAGGAACTGCGCCCGGTCCGCTTCCAGCTGGAACTGCTGAAGTGCGAGATGATGCTGGACGAAGCACGGATCGGATCGACCCTGGTCTGCTATGGCTCGGCCCGCATCCCCGCGCCGGACGAGGCCGCGGCGGCGCTCAAGGCGGCGACCACGCCTGAACGCAAGGCGGTGGTCGAACGCCTGGTCGCCAAGTCGAAGTATTATGACGAGGCGCGCAAGCTGGGCCGGATCGCCAGCGAATGCGGGATCGTCGAAGAGGGCATGCGCCAGTTCGTCGTCTGTTCGGGCGGCGGCCCCTCGATCATGGAAGCTGCCAACCGCGGCGCGGCCGATGTCGGCGCGGAAACGATCGGGCTCAACATCGTCCTGCCGCACGAGCAGGCCCCCAACCAGTATGTCACGCCGGACCTGGCTTTCCAGTTCCACTACTTCGCGCTGCGCAAGATGCACTTCCTGCTGCGCGCGCGGGCCGTGGCGGTGTTCCCGGGCGGGTTCGGCACGCTCGATGAATTCATGGAGCTGTTGACCCTGATCCAGACCGGCAAGATGAAACCGATCCCGATCCTGCTGTTCGGCGCGGAATTCTGGAAGAAGGTGATCAACTTCGAGGCACTGGCCGAGGAAGGCGTGATCAATCACGAAGACCTCAACCTGTTCCACTGGGTGGAAACCGCCGAGGACGCCTGGGCCAGGGTCGCCGAGTTCTACGAGCTCGACTGAATCGCCTGATGCCCCAGCGGGCCGCTGCCGGCGCCATAGCCGGGCGCGGCCGCCAGCGCCGCGCGGACGAAGGCGCGGGCTTGCTCGATTGCTGAAACCGGGTCCAGTCCTGCGCCAAGGCCGCAGGCAATCGCGCTCGACAGGGTGCAGCCAGTGCCATGGGTATGGCGCGTCATGATCCGCGGGGCTGACCAGACCTGCGGCTCCGCGCCGGGCACGACGAGTACGTCCTCTACCGTCGGCCCCTCGGCATCGCCGCCCTTGGCGAGGTAGGTGACGCCCCGCGCCGCCATTCCTTGCGGACCGCCGAGCGCCGCGAGTTCCGGCACATTGGGCGTGGTCAGTGCGGCGAGCTGCATCAGCCGTTCGAACCCGGCAATCGTCGCGGCATCGGCCAGGATCGAGCCGCTGGTGGCGATCATTACCGGATCGAACACCACTGGCACGCTGAGCTGCTCCAGTCGTTCGGCCACGACCGCTGCAATCTCGGGCGAACCGAGCATCCCGATCTTGACTGCATCGACGCCGATATCGCTGACGCAGGCGTCGATCTGCGCCGCGACCATCGCGGGCGACAGCGCCTCGACCATGGTCACGCCAAGCGTGTTCTGGGCCGTCACCGCGGTGATCGCGGTCATCGCAAAGCCGCCCAGCATGGTCACGGTCTTGATGTCGGCCTGGATGCCAGCGCCGCCCGAACTGTCGGACCCGGCGATGGATAGAATGCGCGGGGGCTTCACCCCTTGAACTTCCGCTCGGTCGATGGCGGGTACTTGGCCTGGAGCGGCTTGGCGCGGGTCGGGCGGTCCATCAGCTCGCCGCCGCAATTGGGGCAGCGCTCGTCCAGGCTATCGGCGCATTCGGTGCAGAAAGTGCATTCGAAGCTGCAGATGAAGGCGCCGGGCAGTTCGGCCGGGAGGTCTGTGCCGCACTTTTCGCAATCGGGGCGCATCTCAAGCACTGGCCGCTTCCTTCACCGCGTCGCAAATCGCATCAACGATCTGCTCGACCTCGGCGGCATCGTCGCCTTCGGCCATGACGCGGATCACCGGTTCGGTGCCGGATGGGCGGATCACCAGGCGGCCACGGCCCGAAAGCTGGGCTTCGGCCTCAGCGATCACCGCCTTGACCCGCGCATCGTCGAGCGGCTTGCCGCCAGCGAAGCGCACGTTCTTCAGCAACTGCGGGACCGGATCGAACAGATGCATGAGCTCGCTGGCCCGCTTCCCGCTCTTGACCAGTGCGGCGAGGACCTGCAGCGCGGCGATCGTGCCATCGCCGGTGGTGGCGTGGTCGAGCATGATCATGTGGCCAGACTGTTCGCCGCCGACATTGTAGCCGCCGGCCTTCATCGCTTCGAGCACATAGCGGTCGCCCACCTTGGCGCGGACCAGGCTGAGGCCCTTGCCATCGAGGAAGCGTTCGAGGCCGAGGTTGGACATCACCGTCGCTACCACGCCGCCGCCGCGCAGTTCCCCGCGCGCCGCCAGCTGGCTGCCGATCAGCGCCATGATCTGGTCGCCATCAACCGTCTGGCCCTTTTCATCGACCACGATCAGCCGGTCGGCATCGCCATCCAGCGCAATGCCGATATCCGCCCCGCTGGCGACGACGCTTTCCTTGACCAGGTCAAGGTGGGTCGAGCCGCACTTGTCGTTGATGTTGGTGCCATTGGGCGACACCCCGACCGCGACCACTTCGGCGCCCAGTTCCCAGATCGCCGAAGGGGCGACCTGGTAGGCCGCGCCATTGGCGCAATCGACCACGATCTTCATGCCATCAAGCCGGATGTCGTCGGGCAGCGAGGCCTTGACCGCATGGATATAGCGGCCGCGGGCATCATCGATGCGGCGGGCGCGCCCAATTTGCGGGGCGGCGGCAAGCGGCAGGTCCTGGGCCAGCATGGCCTCGATCGCCAGTTCATCGGCGTCGGACAGCTTGAACCCGTCGGGCCCGAACAGCTTGATGCCGTTGTCCTCGTAAGGGTTGTGACTGGCTGAGATCATTACGCCGACATCGGCGCGCAACTCCCGGGTCAGCAGGGCAACCCCGGGGGTCGGCATCGGCCCAAGCAGGATCACGTCCATGCCGACACTGGTGAAGCCCGCGACCAGCGCGTTTTCGAGCATGTAGCCCGACAGGCGGGTGTCCTTGCCGATCACCACTCGGTGCTTGTGCGTGCCGCGCAGGAAGCGGGTGCCCGCTGCCTGGCCGACCTTCATCGCCGTTGCCGCAGTCATCACGCCGGCATTGGTGCGCCCGCGGATCCCGTCCGTACCGAAATAGTTGCGTCCCATCACCTACCCTGTAGCACGCTTAGTCTTGCGAAAATGCTATGTCGCGCCGCACAAGCGTTGTCACGCAGACATTAACCAACCGGGGAGCCCGCATGACCGACCACAGCCCAGCCGCGGCCAGCAGCTTCATCCCCGATATCCGCGTGCCAGTGGCCTGGACGCTGGGTGGGCTGGCCGCGGGGCTGGTGCTGGGCATCCTGCTGGAAGGGACCGCGCTGGCCGGCAATGTCCTGCCGATCGCCGACGTGATCGGCACGCTGTGGCTGCGCGGCTTGCAGATGACGATCGTGCCGCTGGTCGCCGCGCTGCTGGTGATCGGTATCGTCCAGACCGTCGCGGCGGCCAAGGCCGGCCGGGTGGCCGTTACCTCGCTGGCGCTGTTCGCGACGATCCTGACCACCGGCACGGTCTTTGCCGCCTTTGCCATGCCGGCCCTGCTGGAAGCCTTCCCGATTCCCGCAGCTGCCGCCGAAGCGCTGCGCCAGGGCCTTACCACCCAGCAAGCGACCGAAGTGCCGACCATTGCCGATTTCCTCAAATCACTGGTTCCGGCCAACATCTTTGCCGCTGCGGCGGAGACGGCGATGATCGCGATCATCATCTTCTTCAGCCTGCTGGCCGTGGCGATTTGCCGCCTGCCAGATCAGCACCGCAAGCTTATGGTGACCTTCTTCGAAGCGGTGACCGGGACCATGCTGGTGATCATCGGCTGGGTGCTGTGGCTGGCCCCGCTGGGGGTCTTTGCCCTGTCGCTGACCGTCGCCGGGCAGAGCGGGGCGGCCGCGCTGGGGGCGCTTGCGCATTACATTGTGACCGTCGCCTCGATGGGCGGGGTCGTGCTGTTGCTGGCCTATGGCGTGGCGGTGATCGGCGCGCGCCAGAACCTGCTGCGCTTTGCCCGCGCCGCCCTGCCGGTCCAGGCCATGGCGATCTCCACCCAGTCCTCGCTCGCCAGCCTGCCAGCCATGCTGGCCGCCTGCCGCACCCTGGGCCTGCGTGAGACCACTGGCGAATTCGTCCTGCCGCTGGCGGTCGCGCTGTTCCGCGCGACCGGCCCGGCGAAGAACCTCGCGGTGGCGATCTATGTCGCCAAGCTGGCGGGCATGGAACTGACCCCGCTGATGCTGGCAACCGG
>JBEGOD010000097.1:0-3947 GCA_041182185.1 Pseudomonadota bacterium | reverse complement strand
GCGGATGGACCAGCAGCGCCAGCAAGGGCACCGGGGCCGCCGCGGTGGCTGCCACTTCGGCCAGCAGCAGCAGGACCCGGCAGGCGGCGGTCTGCGGCAGTGGCTGGCCGGCGGTATCGTCGGCGACGATATTCCAGCGCCTGAGGTGCGCCACCACGCGGCCCGCCAGACCGCGATCCGGCGTGACCAGGGCCACGCGGCGTTCTGGCTGTTCCAGCGCCTCGCGGATCAGGATCGCGATCGCCTGGGCCTCCTCGCCGGGGTGGGCACTTTCCATCAGGCGGACGCCGGACAGGCGGCGCTGCTCAGCCTTCAGGTCAACCCAGCGCGCGCTGCCTTCGGGTGGCAGGAACAGGTTGGAGATCGCCTTGCTCCGCTCTGGCGGCGCAGCGGCAAGGCCGGCGCGGTGCCAGGGATCGACCTCGGCGCGGGCAATCCCCATCCGGTTGAGCAGCAGCTTGAGGTGATACTGCGGGTGCGTCAGCGCATCGCGCTCCCCAAATGGAGCGCCGCCGGGCTCGGTCGGAACCCCGGCACAGCCCAGCCCGTCCCAGGTTGCCTGATCGAGATTGAGATCAAGATCCGGCAGGATCACCGCCCCATTGGGCAGATCGGCAATGGTCCGCAGCAGCCGCGCCAGCGCGGGCGAGGCACTGGTGATCCCGGCGGCGACGATCGGCTGGACCGGCGGCATCTCTTGCCAGCGCCGCGCGGCGTGATCGAACAGCAGGTTGCGCCGCACCGGCGGATCGACCTCGCCGCGCGCGGCCAGTTCGGCCAGCCACTGCGCCTGGACGCGGGCGAAATGGCGGGTCGAATCCTGCCAGTGATTGGCCAGATCGCCGACGATCCCGGCGACGCGTTCCTGCAGCAGATCGCCCAGCTCGATCCCCTCGATCGCTAGCCGGTCCATCTTCCGCGCCGTATCGAAGGCCAGCCGCAGCAGGCCGGGGGCCTTGGGCGCATCCGTGCCGAGTTCGGCGCGCAGCACTTCCGCCAGCCGCAGCCAGCGCCGCACTGGGTCGGCCGCCGGGGCCACTGCGCTGCCGGCGCCGAGCGGATCGAGCAGCGGCCCCAATGTTTCGTCGAGATCAAGATCGCCGACCACCGCCATGCGCGGCAGCAGCAATCCGCCGCCCGATAGCCGCACGAAGGCCTCGGTCACGATCCGCTCCGCGCGGCGGCTGGGGAGCAGCAGGGTCAGGCGGGCAAGGCCCAGGTCAGCGTCCGCATAGCGCGGGATCAGCCCCGCCACCAAGGCATCGGCAAACCCGCGATGCGCGGCAATCGAATAGACGTTGGGGCCGGACCGTTCAGCCACCGGCGGGTGCAGCACTGGCCAGCGCAGCCTCGGTCAGGCCAATCGCTTCGGGATAGCCGACATCGAACCATTCGCCGTGATGGACCAGCCCGAAGCAGCGCCCGGCGGCGATCGCGCGGTCCCAGAACACGTTGGTGGAGAACACTTCGGCTGGAGGATCGGTGATCAGGTGCTTCGCGATCAGCTGCACCCCGGTCCAGTCATGGCCGCGCGGGCGTTTCGGACCTTCGCGGGATATGTGCCCTGCTGCGTCGAGATCGAAATCGCCGATGCCCTTGGTGTTGTTGGCGCGCTCATGCGGGATGAGCAGCATCAGCACGTCCATCCGCGCCGCGTCCCAGGCCTGGGCCAGGCGGACCAGCGGATTGGTGCCCTCCCAGGTGAACCAGTTGTCGGCGTTGATGCAGAAGAATGGATCGTCGCGGATCAGTGGCAGGGCCTGGACCAGCCCGCCGCCGGTATCGCGCAGCAGTTCGCGCTCGTCCGAGATCGTCACGTCAAAGCGATCAGTTTGCCCCGCCAGGTGCGCCTCGATCTGGTCGGGCAGGTAGTGGACATTGACCACGATCCGCCCCACCCCGGCATCGGCCAGCAGGTCAAGCACGTGATCGAGCAGGGTCTCGCCCGCCACCTTGACCAACGGCTTGGGCCGGGTGGCGGTAAGCGGCATCATCCGCGTGCCCTTGCCCGCGGCCATGATCATCGCAGTGCCGGGCATTTCTGTCACGGCTGCCAGATGCCCCCGCCGCTCGTCCGCAGTTCCGCGGGAATATTCGCATCGAACCAGCGCGCGACCGGCTCAAGCGCCGGGTGGGCCAGGTCGCGTTCCAGCAGCGCCCAGACGCGCGGGATGTAATCGAGGTAGCGCGGCTTGCCATCGCGCTTCCACAGCCGCACGAAGATGCCAACGATCTTGGCATTCCGCTGCGCCCCAAGCCGGGCATAATCCGCAGCAAAATCAGCACCTGGATCGGCCTTGCTCACGTAATAGTCGAACATCGCCGCTTCCAGTTCGGGCGACACGTCACGGCGCGCATCCTGCAGCAGCGAGACCAGGTCATAGGCCGGATGGCCAACCAGCGCGTCCTGGAAATCGAGCAGGCCCTGATCGTGCAGCGCGCCCAGCAGCATGATATTCTCGGCATGGTAATCGCGCAGCACCACCACCCCGGGGCGCTGGCGCGGCAACAGCGGGCCGAGCACCTCTTCCCAGGCCGCGGCATAGCCCGCCCCGTCGATGTAGAGGTTCTGCGCCGGGCAGTACCAGTCAACGAACAGCTTGGCCTCGCGCTGGTACTCGGCCAGCGAATAGTCGATGAAGGGGCCCGGCGGCATGCGATGCAGCTCGACCAGCGCATCGATCGCGGCTTCATAGACCTGGCGCTCATCATCCGGCCACTGGTCCAGATATTCGCGCATCCGCACTTCGCCGAAGTCTTCGAGCAGAACCAGCCCGCGCGAGGCATCCTCGGCCAGGATCCGCGGCGCGCGCAGGCCGTTGGCATCGAGCCACTTGGCGGCGCGCAGGAACGGAGCCGGATCCTCGTTCGGCGGCGGCGCGTCCATCAGCATGGCGCTGCGTGTCCCCAGGCGAATGCGGAAATAGCGGCGGAACGAGGCATCGCCGGCCAAGGGTTCGATCGCCGCACCGCTCCAGCCGGCACTGGCCAGAAAGGCTTCAAGGCCTTCGGGAAATTTCACGACCATCCCATACGCCCAACCAAATCCGCCCCCGGCTCGACAATCGCAGACCGCTCCGTTTCCGCAGTTTCGATTGTGATCGACAGGCAGGCCGGTTCATGGGCGAAGCCGCCGGCATGATCGGGCCATTCGGCAATCAGCGCCGCGCCTTCGCGGTAGTCGTCCAGCCCGATTTCCTCGGCCTCTTCAGGCCGCTCCAGCCGGTAGAAATCGGCATGGACCACGGGCAGGCGCACCGCCGGCGGATCGTAGGTCTCGATGATCGCAAAGCTCGGCGAAGGGACCTCTCCCCCATGGCCCAGCGCGGCGATGATTGCGCGGGTCAGCGTAGTCTTGCCGGCACCAAGCCCGCCAGACAGGGCAACCACGTCACCGGGCTGGAGCACAGCGGCGATCCGCGCGCCCAGCGCCTCGGTCGCGGCCAGGTCCGGCAGGGCGATCCTCACGGCAGGTCGATGATCGCGGCAGTGCCCTGCCCCGGCTCGGACAGCAGCTCCAGTGTCCCGCCATGGGCTTCGACCAGTTGTCGCGCCAATGGCAGGCCTATGCCCTGGCGGCGCTCGATCGCCTTGCCATCGGCGGACAGCTTGATCCCTTCCAGCGCGCGCGCCAGTGTCGCGGCGTCCATGCCAGGGCCATTATCGGAAACGACGATCCGCGCCCGGCCCTTGCGGCCCGACAGTTCGACCAGGACGCGCCCGCCCGGGGGCGTTGCGGCAATGGCATTATCGAGCACATGGCCGATCGCCCGCGCCAGCCGCCGGGTATCGCCGGTGATCCGGCCAATACCCTTGTCCCCGCGCAGGTCGAGCGCCAACCCGGCCTCGCGGATGCGGGCGGCGCGGTCCTCGACCAGGCGCGTGACCAGCGGATAGAGTTCAACCTCCTCGCGCACCAGCGGCAGCAGGCCGGCCTCGCTCTGCGA
>JBEGOD010000096.1:0-7302 GCA_041182185.1 Pseudomonadota bacterium | reverse complement strand
TTGGTGACCAGCGCGCGCTGCCCGGTCGGGCGGACCAGCACCCGGCCGTAAATGCGCGCGGCGTCGGCCGCGCACCATTCGAACAGGCTGGCGCTGGACATGCCTTCGCCGCGCGCCTCGGCCAGCGGCTTGCCCTGCTCCATGGTCAGGATCCGGGCGATCCCATCGGCGCGCTCGCGCAGCAGCGCGGCCGCCTTGTTGAGCACGGCGGCGCGCTGCTCGACCGGGGCGGCCTTCCACAGTGCAAAGCCGCGCTCGGCCGCCGCCAGGGCTTCGTCCAGGTCGGCGGGGCTGGCCAGCGGCACTTCGGCGATGGTCTCACCGCTGGCCGGATCGACGACAGGGAACAGGTCGCGCCCTTCCCCGATCTTCCAGCTGCCATTGATGAACAGCGCCAGGTCGGCG
Organism: Pseudomonadota bacterium; assembly: GCA_041182185.1. GTDB lineage: Bacteria > Pseudomonadota > Alphaproteobacteria > Sphingomonadales > Sphingomonadaceae > Novosphingobium. Next base: position 6,897 of record JBEGOD010000096.1, on the reverse strand, counting down.
TCATAAGTCTTGGTCATGGGAATCCTCGCTCTCTGGGCGAAGGATTAGCTGTCGTGCAGCGCCTTGACCAGTGTGGCGCGCAGGGCAATCAACCGGGCGCGGTAGGCAAAGTTGTTAGTCAGTGGGGCGCTTTGCCCTGGCGCTGTTGCCCGAACCGGCTCGGCCGGCCGCTCTGCTTTGGGCAGCTTGCCCTTGGACAGCGCCTGGCGCGCACCGCGCAGGGTAAACCCCTCGCGGTGCACCAGCCGGTCGATCGTTTCGACCAGGGCAATGTCTTCCGGGCGGTAATAGCGGCGACCGCCGCTGCGCTTGAGCGGTTTGAGCATCGGGAATTGCTCTTCCCAATAGCGCAGCACGTGCTGGCGGATACCCAGCGCCTTGGCGACCTCACCGATTGTGCGCAGCGCGCCCTCTTCCTTGCCATCGACAAGCCCCTGGACGGCCAGCCCAGGGGTCTGCGAATCGCTCGAGAAGAGGTCAGTCCCGCTCACCCTTTGGCAATCCGGTCCTTCAGCATCTGGCTGGCGCGGAACGTGAGGACCCGGCGCGGGGTGATTGGCACTTCCACACCGGTCTTCGGATTGCGGCCGATCCGCTGGGCCTTGTCGCGCAGCAGGAAGGTTCCGAACCCGGAAATCTTCACATTCTCACCCTTTTCCAGAGCGTTGCTCATGTGATCGAGGATCGACTCGACCATGCCAAGCGATTCCGAGCGGGACAGGCCCACTTTCCGGTTGATTGCTTCGGCAAGGTCAGCTCGGGTCAACGTGTGCATAGAGCGCATTGCGCCTTTCTCCCCTCGAAGAACTCAAAGCGCGACCCAACCAGACCGTCATAGCGCATTGTCACAGGAATGCAATCAAAGCCCCTGAAAATCGCCGCTTTGATTTGGGGAAAGCTCAGACCCGCAGCAGGCTGGCGCCCCAAGTGAAGCCGCCGCCCATGGCTTCGAGCATTACCAGGTGGCCTGGCTGGATCCGGCCATCGCGGATCGCGGCGTCAAGCGCGAGCGGGACCGAGGCCGCGGAAGTGTTGGCGTGGCGATCGACCGTGACCACCACCTTCTCCGGCGGCAAGCCCAGCTTTCTGGCCGTGGCATCGAGAATCCGCTGGTTGGCCTGGTGCGGAACGACCCAGTCGATATCCTCGGCCACGAAGCCGGTATCGCCCAGGACCTCGCCCAGCACTTCGGCCAGGTTCACCACGGCATGGCGAAAGACCTCGCGGCCCTTCATGCGGATATGGCCGACCGTGCCGGTGCTCGACGGGCCGCCATCGACATAGAGCAATTCGTTATGCGCGCCATCGGCGTGGAGCCGGCTGGCGATGATGCCCGGGCCGTCTTCGGCCACTTCGCGCGCTTCGAGCACGATTGCCCCCGCTCCGTCGCCAAACAAGACGCAGGTGGTGCGATCTTCCCAGTCGAGGATCCGGCTCATCGTTTCCGCGCCGATCACCAGCGCGCGGTCGGCTGCGCCAGTCTTGAGCATCGCATCGGCCACGCTGACGGCATAGAGAAAGCCGGAACAGACCGCACCGACATCGAAGGCGATGCCGCCGTGGCAGCCCAGCCGGTCCTGGACAATCGTGGCCGAGGCCGGGAAGGTCTGGTCGGGCGTGCAGGTCGCCAAGATGATCAGGCCAATATCGGACGGCTGCAGACCCGCTGCCGCAAGGGCTGCGCGGGCCGCATCGGTGGCCAGGCTGGCGGTGGTCTCACCCTCACCCGCAATATGACGCGAGCGAATGCCGGTGCGCTCGACGATCCATTCGTCGCTGGTGTCGATGCGCTCGGACAGTTCCTGGTTGGAAACGGCATGAACCGGCAGGGCCGAGCCCGTGCCAACAAGAACCGAGCGGCGCATCATCCGGCCGCCTTGCCGCCGCGGCGGATCGATTCGGCGCCGAAATGCTCAAGCTCGGCGGAGATCCGCTCGGTCAGCTTCACTTCCAGCAGGCGCGCGGCCACGGCCACGGCATTGGCCACGCCCACGGCCGAGGCCGAGCCGTGGCTCTTCACGACAATGCCGTTCAGGCCCAGGAACACCGCGCCGTTGTGATTGTTGGGATCGAGATGGTGCTTGAGCAACTCGGTCGCCGGGCGCGAGATCAGGAAGCCGACCTTGGAGCGCAGCGACGAGGCAAAGGAGCGGCGCAGCAGATCGGCCACGAAGCGGGCCGTGCCCTCAATCGCCTTCAAGGCGATATTGCCGGAAAACCCATCGGTCACCACCACGTCGACATCGCCGCGGTTGATCTTGTCCGCTTCGGTGAAACCATCGAACTGCAGCGACAGCTCGCTGTGGAAATTGAGCTGGGCAGCCGCTTCGCGCAGTGCCTCGGTGCCCTTGTTCTCCTCGCTGCCGATGTTCAGCAGGCGCACCCGCGGGCGGTCACGCCCGGTGATGATCCGCGAATAGGCTGCGCCCATGATCGAGAACTGCACCAGGTTGCGGGCATCGCAATCCGTATTGGCGCCAAGGTCGAGCATGACGACATCATTCTCGCCCAGGGTGGGCATCAGCGCCGACAGCGCCGGCCGATCGATCCCCGGCATGGTCCGCAGCGCCAATTTGGCCATGGCCATCAGCGCGCCGGTATTGCCGGCACTGACCGCAGCGCCCGCGGCGCCGGTCTTCACCGCGTTGATCGCAAGGCCCATCGAGGTGGTCTTGGCACGGCGCAAGGCCTGGGTCGGCTTTTCATCGCCGGCCACGACATCGTCGCAATGCAGAATTTCGGATGCGGCCCGCAGGTTCGGGTGGTTTTCCAGCGCGGCGTTGATCCGCACTTCATCACCGACCAGCAGGAACTTGAAGCGATCGTGGCGCCGGCGCGCAAGCGCCGCGCCTTCGATCATCACGCGAACGCCTTCGTCGCCGCCCATCGCATCGACGGCGATACGCGGCAAGCTCATCGCGTTATCCCCCCGCTAACTGGGCTTAGAGCCCGACAGCGATGACTTCGCGACCGTTGTAGTGGCCACAGGCAGTGCAGAGGTTGTGCGGACGCTTCAGCTCGCCGCAATTCGAGCACTCGTGGAACGCGTCCACCGACAGTGCATCGTGGCTGCGGCGCATGCCCCGGCGGGACGGGCTCGTTTTTCTTTTGGGGACAGCCATCGCGGCACCTGTTCCTGAATTTCGTATGGTCGACTAAAGATGCCGCGCTGAACCAAGGGGCCGGCGGCTGCGAAGGCGCGCCTATAGCGAATTTGGCGGGCGTTGCAAGCGCCGTCCTGCCCTTGGCGGCACTAACAGGGGAGAGAGTTATGTTGCTACCCACTACGCTGTCACTGGCCGCTGCCGCGGCGATCATCAACCTGTGGCTTGGGATCCGCTGCGGACAAGTCCGCGGCAAGGCCGGCATCAGCATCGGCACCGGCGGAAACGAGCTGCTGGAACGGCGGATGCGCGCCCAGCTGAACTTCGCGGAGAACACCCCCTGGGTGCTGCTGCTGATCGCCGGGATCGAACTGGCCAGCAAGGGCGGCCAGTGGCTGGCCATTGTCGGCGCGGTCTACATGCTGGGCCGGGTCGCGCACGGCCTGGGGATGGACGGGGCAAGCCTTGCCAAGGGCCGGATGGTCGGCACCCTGATCACCATGCTCAGCCAGCTGGGCCTGGCCGTGGTGGCCGTGCTGATCGTGCTGGGCCAGATGTAATCAGCTCAGGACGTAGTCGCTGACGTAAGCGTTGGTCTTGCGTTCGGCGCCAAAGGTGCTGGTGGGGCCGTGACCCGGAACGAAGGTCACGTCCTCACCCAGCGGCCAGAGCTTCTGGGTGATTGAATCGACCAGTTGCTGGTGATTGCCCCTCGGAAAATCAGTCCGTCCGATTGAACCGGCAAACAGCACGTCGCCCACGATCGCGAAGTGCGAGGGCGCGTGATAAAACACCACGTGGCCCGGCGTGTGGCCTGGGCAGTGGATAACGTCGAGCTCAAGCTCGCCCACCGTCACCTTGTCACCATCGTGCAGCCAGCGGTCCGGCTCGAAGCTCTCGGCATGCATGCCGTATTTCCCGCCATCGTCGGCCAGTTTCTCGATCCAGAAGCGGTCATCTTCATGCGGGCCCTCGATCGGCACGCCCAGTTCCCTGGCCAGGATCCCGGTCTGCCCGCAGTGGTCGAGGTGGCCGTGAGTGACGAGCAGCTTCTCGATCGTCACGCCGCACTTGGCGACCGCGGCCTTGAGCTGGTCCAGATCGCCGCCCGGATCGACCAGCGCACCCTTCATCGTTTTGGTGCACCAGATCAGCGAGCAGTTCTGCTGGAGCGGCGTGACGGGCACGATGCCCACGCGCATCGGCGGTTCGGCTTTGGTTTCGGTCATGAGCGGGATGTGCACGGCAGGCCGGTTCATTGCAAGACCCGCGCACTATCGCGGGCCTGACGGTTTTGTTACGCTGCCCTTGGGCAATGGGGGATCAAGCATGACGACGACAGCCAGTGACAACGCCGGAGCGCGCCGCGACCAGTTCTTTGCCCGATCCGGCCTGGTCATCGCCGCCGTGATCCTGCTCAGCTTTCCGCTGACCTATTACATCCCGCTCGCCACCGGAACGAAGACCTTCTCGCTGCTGCGGCACCTGCACGGCCTGGCCTTCTTCGCCTGGACCGGGCTTTACGTGCTGCAGACGCAGCTGGCCGCGCGCGGCCATGTTCGGCTGCACCGCGAGGTCGGCCTGGTCGGGATTGCGCTGGCCGGCGCGATGCTGCCGCTAGGCCTGTGGCTGGCCGTGGCCGCAATCGAGGGACGGATCGCAAAAGGCTTTCCCCTGCCGTTCGAATGGGCGATCTATAACCTGGTCGATATCCTGGTGTTCAGCCTGTTCATGGCCTGGGCAATCTTCGAAACCCGCCGCCGGATCGACTGGCACCGGCGCCTGGCCTTCATCGCGATCCTGAACCTGATGGGGCCGGCCGCCTCGCGCTGGTTCCTGAACATGCCGATCCCCTTCCCCTGGCTCGACATGATGCCCAACCTGTTCGCCGATGCCGCGCTGATCGTGCTGGCACTGCACGACCGCCGAACCCTGGGCCGGGTCCATCCGGTCACCTGGCTCGCCGCCGCCGTGCTGGTGCCGATCCACATCGCCGAGCCACTCGTGGCTCGCACCGCCTGGTGGAACGGCCTGGCCCCCAGCCTGTTCGGGTTCGGCGGTTAAAGTCGCCCGCTCTTCCAAACGACGCGGCCGATCACCTGCACCTCCTCGGGCGGCAGTTCGAGCGGGCGATAGGCCGGGTTGTCGCTAACCAGCGTAATCGCCCCCGGCCGGCCCAGGTCGACCCGCTTGACCAGCAGGGCATCGCCAGTCCGGACCACGTGGATCCCATCGCGCAAGGGGCGCGGGCTGCGATCGACCAGGATCTCGTCGCCATCGCGCAGGGTGCCTTCCATTGAATCGCCCTCGACCCGGATCGCCGAGAGCATCCGCGGATCGAGCCCCTGTTCGCGCAGCCACCGCGCCGAGAAGCGGAAGGCCCCGATCGGCAGCTCCTCCAGCGCCAGCGCACCCGGACCGGCCGAAGCGCCCAGCGGCAGGCGTGGCACATCGACCCAGTCACTGCGCGCTGGCTTGATCGGCTGCGGAGAGGAAAATTCCTCTGGCGCGCCCAGCTCCGATTCGTCGACGCCGAAGAACCGGGCCAGCGTGCGCCGATCGGTTTCTTCCAGCTTGCGCGGACTGCCCTTGCGGATGAACTGTTGAAGATAGGTCGAATTTCGTCCGATCAGGTCGGACAGGGCAGACAAGCTGGCACCCCGCTCGGTGGCGAGTTGCAGCAAACGCTGGCGCGGATCGGCAGTAACCATGATTTGTTCCTACACGATGTATTTTTCCTAGACAAGTAGGATTTCGCCAGAGAGAACAGGATTATTCCTACTGCTCGATTCGCCGGATCGGGACCAAGCCAAACCAATGGAGACGCTGCCATGCTGATACGCCGGATCGAGCACTTCCTGCGCGAAACGGGAATGCCGTGGACCAAGTTCGGTCGCCTGGCCGCGCACGATCCGCGCTTTGTGCAAGACCTGCGCAATGGCCGTAGCCCCCGCCCCGCGACGGAATCACGAGTAGAACATTTCATGAACACCTTTCGGGAGAATCACCGTGCAGCATGATCCGGCCATCCTCCGCACCCTGGCCGCCTCGGCCCAGCGCAAGGGCCGCCGCCCATGGCTATCGCTGCTTTCGGCGCTGTTCGACCTGGGCCAGGGCCAGGCCGAGCTGCTGCGCCATTCCGAACGCAACTGGGCCAGCGCCACCTTTGCCGGCACCCGCCACACCGTGGCCCTGGCCTTCAACGGCACGGAAGCGATCGCAGCCGGCGAGGCCCTGATTGCCGCCCTGCCCGATCACGAATTCGCCATCCCCGGCCAGATCGTAGCCGATGCCGCGGTGGTTTCGGTCGAGCAGGCCTTGCTGCCCGAGCCCCGGATACTGGTGGAGCTGGAATTGCTGCTGCTGGAGGAAGGCTAGTAGCCGCGCAGCAGGTCCACAGCGGGCTCAAGCGGCTGACCTGTGCGATACCGTTCAAGGTTCACGAGGAAGCGCTCGACCGCGCGGATGAACATCTTGTCCTGCGCCCGGCCCGACAGGTGCATGGTGACGTGAGCGTTGGGCAGGTCCCACAGTGGATGATCGGCCGGCAGCGGCTCAGGCGTGGTGACATCGAGGAAGGCCGAGTGGATCCGATTGGCCTTTAGCGCCTCGACCAGCGCATCCTGGTCGACCACGGTCCCGCGGGCGATGTTGACCAGCACGGCATCGCTTTTCATCGCCGCCAGTTCCGCCGCACCGATCATGCCATCGGTTTCGGGCGTGGCGGGCACGGCCAGGATCACCCAATCGAACTCGCCCAGCTTGGCGCGCCACTGGTCGGGCGCCAGGGTAT
>JBEGOD010000095.1:0-7192 GCA_041182185.1 Pseudomonadota bacterium | reverse complement strand
TGGGTGATCGAGGACCGCTTCGCCGGCCCGCGCCCGCGCTGGCACGCGGTGGGCGCCGAGCTGGTCAGCGATGTCCGCCCCTATGAGACCGCCAAGCTGCGGATGCTCAACGGGGCGCACTCGTTCCTGGCCTATGTCGGGCTGGCGCATGGCCATACCTATGTCCACGAAGCGATCACCGACCCGGAGCTCCGCCCGCTGGTCGAGGCCCTCCTGCGCGAAGAGGCCGCGCCCACCATCGCTGCCGGGGCAGGGCAGGACCTTGCCGCCTATGCCACCGCCCTGATCAAGCGCTTCGCCAACCCGGCGCTCAATCACCGGCTGATCCAGATCGCCATGGACGGCAGCCAGAAGCTGCCGCAACGCTGGCTTGAGACCCTGGCCGCCAACCAGGCCTTGGGCCGGGAATGCCCGGTGATCCTGCAAGGGATCGCCGCCTGGATCCGCCACTTGCGCGGCGCTAACGGCCCGGTTGATGACCCGCGCGCGGTTGAACTTGGTACAGCTGCAGCAAGTCCCGATCCGGTCGAGACACTGTTCTGCCCGGGCGGCCTGATGGGCGCGACCTGGCACCCGACCCCGGCCGACAGCAAGGTGATCGCATCGCTCCTCTCCTAGAACCAGGTGATCTATGCCACTTGTCCGCCATGTCCTGCTTGCAGGTGCCGCACTAGTTCTGACCGGGGCAGCCAAGCCGCCGGCTCAACCGGAGCTGGGCGTGCGCACCAAGCCAGTGATCGAGCGCGGTGCGCTGCGCTTCAAAGACCTCAATTCCAATGGCCGACTTGATGCCTATGAGGACTGGCGGCTACCCCCGGCACGGCGTGCGGCCGATCTGGTGAAGCGCATGACCTTGGCCGAAAAGGCCGGGATGATGCTGATCGCTACCAACAATCCCGATTGCGGCGGCGGCATTTCCGAACGCGGGCGCGACCTGATCGACAATCAGCGGATGACCCGCTTCATCCTGCGCGCCAAGGTGGTTGCAGAGGCTCCGGACTGCACTGTCAAGCTGACCGGCTTTGCCCTGCGCGGCGGCTATCCGCAGACGCCGCGCCAGATGGCGGGCTTCACGAATGCGGTGCAGGAACGGCTTGAAAGTGGCCGTCTAGGCATTCCTGCGCTGTTCAAGGACAATGCTCGGAACCACGTCGAAACCAACCCGATGTTCGGGATTGCCGCCGGTGCCGGGGCCTTTACCGAATTCCCGAAGGAAGCGGGTCTGGCTGCTGCTGCGCTTGGTGCAGGGGCCCCGGTCGATGTGACGGGCACGATCCCCGCCAAGCTCAGGGGTGACATGACTGCGCTGCGCCAGTTCACCGATGTGATGGGGCGAGAATGGCGGTCAGTCGGGCTACGCGGCATGTACGGCTACATGGCCGATCTCGGCACGGAGCCGCGCTGGGCCCGGTTCCACGAGACCTTTACCGAAGATGCCGACCTGATGAGCGACATCATCGGCACGCTGGTCGAAGGCTTGCAGGGGCCGGTGCGCAAGGATGGGACCTCGCTTTCGCCCAAATCGTCGGTCGCCTTGACGATCAAGCATTTCCCGGGCGGCGGTCCACAGGAAATGGGCTGGGATCCGCATTACACCTTCGGCAAGAACCAGCTCTACACCGATCCACGCCCCAAGTTCGGCTTTGGCTATCACTTGAAGCCCTTCCGCCGCGCAATCGCGGGCGGGGTCTCGTCGATCATGCCCTATTACGGGGTGCCGATTGGGGTGACGTACGAGGGTGTGCGCTATGACGAACTCGGTATGGCCTTCTCGAAGCAGATTGTTACCGACCTGCTGCGTGGCAAGCTTGGGTTCAAGGGTAACGTCAATTCCGACAGCGGCGTGATCGAGAACCGCGGCTGGGGGCTGGAGAGCTTCCGCACCAATCCGGAGACGGGCGAGCCGTATACCCCAGCGGACCGGACTGCGATCTCGATCCGCAGCGGCACCGATGTTCTGTCCGAATTTTCCCGCAACCAGACGATCATCGATCTGGTAAAGGCCAGAAAGCTGGACGAGCGCAAACATATCGATCCCCCCGTGCAGCGGCTGCTGACCGAGCAGTTCCAGCTTGGTCTGTTCGAGAATCCCTATGTCGATGCGGTAGCGGCGAAGGGAGCGATCGGCCGCCCGGAGGATCGTGCGCTGGGCTTTGACGTGCAACGCCGTTCGGTGGTGCTGCTCAAGAACCAGGACAATCTGCTGCCACTGAAGGCAGGAGCCAAGGTCTATGTCCTGGGCTTTGATGCCGCTGCCGCCAAAGCTGCCGGGCTGGACGTGATTGACGGCAATGCCAGCCAACGGCCGCCGGTCTCCGCCGGAACTGATGCCTTGCTGATCAAGATGCAGGTCAACAATGCTGGAGCACGCGCCTATTCCTCGCGCGATCCGAAGACAGGGGGCAGGGCGGTAGGACCTGAATTCCCGCTGATCGACCCGCGCACCGGCCAGCGGCAGTCAACCTGGGGTGCGCAGGACCCTTGCGTTTACGAACCTGGCAAGCCCAGCACCGCGGAAGCACCCGACGGCTGTCTCGACAGCAATCTGATCTTTGGCGGAGCCTTCCCCTGGGAGGCGAACCTGCTGGCCCTGTCGGAATTGGCCAAGGCGGAAAGCTGGACGATGACGCCTGCCCTGCCAGAGATCCAGGCTGCGATGCGCGAAATTGGCGGTCCGGCGCGGGTGGTTGTCTCGATCTACTTCCGCAATCCCTATGTGATCGATGAAGCAAGCGGCCTGCGCAGCGCTGGCGCTTTGATCGCGACCTTTGGTGTCAGCGACCGCGCCCAGTTCGACATCATCACCGGTAAGGCGGCCCCCGCCGGTCGCCTGCCCTTTGCCTTGCCGGCTTCGCGCAAAGCGGTGGAGCGGCAACATCCTGATGCTCCAGGTTACGACGCTGAAGGGACCCTCTATCCGTTCGGTTACGGTATGCGGTTCTAGGGCGTTGCCATACTAAATGCATCGGCTGGTGCGGGAATATTTCCGATGTTGCTGACAATCCGGAACGCCTGCTTTTGGAGCAAGAACCTGCCCAAGCTGTCCTCGGTTCATCCTTTGCAGCGTACCAGCATAAGCTCAGCCCTTCGGCTCATACCAGATCGGAGAGCTGTATATCCGTTCCTGGGTAACCAGCGGCACGCCCTTGAGAAGGGCCACCTTGTACCGGACCGCATCGTACAGGGTCCAGCGCGGTGTCAGGATTTCGAGCGCGCGGACGTAGTAGAATGCGGAAACGCTGGCATCGAAGTCGGGGTCGGTCCAGGCGACGCTGAGAACCGGTACGCCAATCGCGTTGGTGAATGTCGCATCCTGCAGGTTCACGGTTGAGCCGATCGGCGGGAGCTTGCCGGTCTTGGGATCGGGCTTGCGGTTGCCGGCAAAGGCTACATCGTAAACCTTCTCATGGAGCTTGCCATCGCTGCCGCGCCAGCCTTTGATAACCTGCACCCGGTCAAGATTGGCACCGTCTGGGTCCTTCATAACACTTACCAGCAGGCGCGGCGCCTGACCTGGCTTAGCCGCCTTGATGGTCCCGCCCATGGGACACCCTTGGCATAGGCGGCTGCAGCCCAGCCGTTTCCCTTGAGATCGCTCGCCGCGAAATCCCAACCTGCAAACAGCCGCACGGTCATCCGTGGTCCGGTCGTCGCGTAAACTTCCTTGCGTTTCAGGGCGGCGAATATCTCTTCGCGCGTATTGGCCCGCGCCCACACCCCGACGTAACCCGAACTGGCCAAGCGCCAGTTTTCCCAGAGGTTGCCGCCCATCTTGGCCTTCATGCGCTTGGCACTTGGTTCGGAATCGGGAAACTTGCCCCAGAAGTTTTTGTCGTCTGCGGTGGAAAGCCCGGTGTGGGAGTCGGTGCTGCCGATCAATCCGAACTTGTAAGGGTTAGTGCCGAGGCGGTTCTGGATTTCCAGACCCTGTTTCAGGCCTTCACGGGCATATTCACCCCGAACAACCTCTCGCAGCTGGTCCGGATCGGTGGGCTTGGCGGTCCCGCCGATGTTGGTAGCATCCCAGGTCTCGAAATCGGCAAATTCATCATCGGTCGAGAGCAATGGGTGCGCCTCGCCATCACCCTTGACCTGCGTGGTCTCATAGAGCGGCTCCCACCTTGCCCGGGATTTCACATACTCTGCGGTAAGCGGCAAAACCTCATGGCCTGAGCGGCTGCGCGGGTAAGGGGGCGCTTGACCGGCAGAGAACGTTTCGCAGCAGGCTGGCACCTCTTATCCCACTCATTGGTTGGTGCGGCGGAGTATGGCTCCTTCGGCGCGCGCGCTCTATCACTAGCGGTATAGGCCTTGTGACACCACCGTAAGTGCGGCGAGGTCCTGAACGATGTGTCCCAGCGACTTGTAAAGCGTGACCTGCTGGGGATTTTCTCGTCCAGGCAAAGTGCCATTGAGCACTTCGCCGATTTCGCCGGCAATGTGGGCGTCATCAATCAGGCCGGCAGCCTTGGCGTTCAAGAATTCAGCGGCCGCAGCCAGGGCAGATGCCCGGCTGTCGGCAATAAAGCGGGCACGGGCAACGAGCGCACTGTCGATTTCGACTGGCCCCGCGTGGCTGGAGCCGACGATATTCAGATGCGTGCCATCCTGCACCCACTGGTTGAGCAAGATCGGCGTGGCGGCGCCGGTTACCGTGCAGACTACGTCCGCACCGGCTGCCGCGATCCGTGGATCGGGTTCGGCGCGCAGCCGCATGGGGATCTGCGGGGCAAGTTCATCAACCAGTGACTGCGCCGCATCCGGTGACCGCCCCCAGACCACGATTTCGGCAAAGGGGCGCGCCGCCGCCATCGCCAGAATGTGCGTGCGCGCCTGTTCACCGGTGCCGAATATCGCCGCACGGCGCGCATCGGGGCGCGCCAGCGCATCGGTTGCCACGGCCGAAGCAGCCGCTGTGCGGATCAGGGTTATCGCCTCGGCATCGCCCAGCGCAACCGGCTCACCGCTCTCCCGGTCGAATAACACGACAATACCCCGGTGCCGCGACCGACCAGGCCGATCAGGCTCGGCATAGGCGGTGATGACTTTTGCCCCCATGCCATCCGGCGCGGTGAGGCTACCTGGCATCAACGCGAACAGCTTGCCGGGGACTATCGTGGTGATCGAGCGCAGCGGTTGCGGCGTACCGTCCGCGCTGAACGCCGCCATTGCCGCGCGAACGGCAGCGATACAACTCGGCATGTCGAGCAGCCGATGAATTGCAGCAGCATCAAAAAATCGCATCATGTACGACACTATGCGCCAGGTGCAGGCGAAATTTATGCCTTTGATCCGACCAATGTCGACTTGATCTTGCACGGCAAGCAGTGCCGGTTGGTTGGGGGGGCATGACAATCCCGGTGCGTTCCTTAAACTGCTGAGCGAAGGAGCGGCACGACATGGAGTGCAAGTGGATAATTGCGGCAGCGGCGGCGTTGCTGATGGCCGCTCCGCTGGCGGCCCAGACCGCTGCGCCTGTTCCGCTGGCAGAAGACGGCCCCCTGCCGGCCGTCACGACCCGGCACACGTTGACCTTGACTGACGGCTCGTTTCCCTATCGCGCGACTTGGTTTGAGCATGTGCTCAATGATTCCGCCGGCAATCCGCAGGCAACGATTTCCGCCACGGCCTATGTCCGGGAAGGTACGCGCACCGCCGGTGCCGGGCGGCCGGTACTGTTCCTGTTCAACGGCGGGCCGGGGGCGTCATCGTCACCCCTACATATGAACGGTATCGGTCCGAAACTGCTCGGCGCGCGCGATGCGTCAGGGGAGCGGACGCTGGAAAGTAATCCGGATACGCTGCTGGACGTGGCGGACCTGGTGGTCATCGATCCGGTTGGTACGGGGTTCAGCCGTCCGCTGCGCGCCGGGGGCGGTCTGCCATACTGGTCCGGGCCGGGGGATGCAGCGGCAGTGCTGGCGCTGGTGCGCGGCTGGCTGCAGCGCGAAGGACGCGGCCAATCGCCGCTGATCTTCGTCGGGGAGAGTTATGGCGGCTATCGGCTGGGGTTGATGGCGCGGGACATGGCCGACCTCAACGTGGCGGGATTGGTGCTGCTATCCCCCGCGCTTGAAATGTCCCAACACGCCGATCAGCAAGCCATCAATGCCTTGCCAAGCATGGCGGTGGCAGCCTGGCACCATCGCAAGGTCGCAGATGACGCCCGCACCGCTGCCGAGGTCTGGGATCAGGCGCGTACTTTCGCGCAAGACGAATATGCGGCTGCGCTTCAGCACGGCACGGCGCTTGAGCCGCAGCAGGCGCGCCGGATCGCCGATCGGATTGCGGAAATGCTGCATTTGCCAGGTGCAACAATTCTTGCAGCAAACTTGCGCGTCCCGGTGCAGCAATTCCTCGAACAGCTGGTGCCAGGGCAGATCGTCGGTCGGCTCGACACGCGGGTCATCGCCCCCTTGCCGCCACCCGCCGCCATGCCGGATCGCCCCGTCGCCGCCAACGACCCGGCGTTGGGTCTGGGGCGCAGCAACGTGATCGCTTCCGCGCCGATCGGCAGGTATCTGCGCGAGAATCTGAGAGTGCCGACCAAGCGGCCGTATCATTCGCTGACACTGGATGTGAACTTCGCATGGGACTTTCGCCTGGCAGACCCACGCCCGCCTTTCACAATCAACGTGGCCGATTACCTGGGCGATCTGCTGAAGGCTCGCCCGGAGGCCCGATTGCTGGTCTACGGCGGCTATCATGATCTTGCCACCCCGGCATTGGCGACGCGGCACGGAATCACTCATTCCCGCGTGCCGCTTGAACGGGTGGAGTTTTCGTTTTCCGCGAACGGCCATTCCGTGTTTGAAGGTACGGGACGGTCGGCTTCGGCCGCGCGCCTGCGGCGTTTTCTGGCTGCGATCGTGGGGCGAGAAAAGGGACTTATCGCTTTAACTCAGCCAGCCTTGAGGGCTGGTAGTTCTGGCGACTTGGCAGTCTTGCGACTGCCGGTAGATCTTACCGCGGCTGATCTGGCCCAACCAAAGTAGGGATTGGTCAGACGCGGGTCGGCGGAGGCGCCCTGGTCCCCCGTTCGGCCACGGCGCTGGGCCGTGACCGTTCGCGCCCCGAACCCGCACACGAGTTCGGCAAGGATGGCCGCCTTGCCCTCGAACCGGGAACCACTGGGGAGCGCACGGCGCTCCCTGACGTTCCGGGCCGCATTGAGGTCGGCGTGCAACTTGTG
>JBEGOD010000094.1:0-5395 GCA_041182185.1 Pseudomonadota bacterium | reverse complement strand
GTGCAGGGCGAGCAGCCGATCGAGGGATAGCCCTGCTCCACCAGCGGGTGGGCCGGAAGGCCGGTTGCGTCAAAATAGGCGCGGACCTGGCCGCTCGACCAGGTGGCAAGCGGGTTGATCTTCAGCCGGCCCTGGGCGTCGGTCTGGTCAAGCTCGAAGGTCTGCAGGCCCGCCCGGGTCGCGCTCTGGAAGCCCTTGCGGCCGGTAAAGCTGGCGTCGAAATGCGTGAGCGCGGCCGCAAGCGGCTGGACCTTGCGGATCTCGCAGCAGCCATCGGGATCATAGGACCAGCGCAGGCCAGTGCCGTCGCTCGCGGTCAGCGCGGCGGGGCTGGGGGCCAGGTTGACCAGGTTGGTCATGCCGAGCCGTTGCATGATCTCATCGCGGTAGGCCAGCGTTTCGGGGAAATGCTTGCCGGTATCGAGGAACAGCACCGGGACCGAGCGGTCGATCGTGGCGATCAGGTGCAGCAGTACCGCGCTTTCCGCCCCAAAGCTGGACACGGCGGCAACATCGCCCGCCAGCCCTTCGCGCAGCACGGCGCGCAGCATGGCAATGGTGGGAACGTCGGCGAAGCGGGCATTGAGCGCCGCGACATCGTCCGCAGTAAAGCGCGGGCCGGTGTCGAGCAGATCGATGCGCCGCGCCGGTTCAGCCATGACGTTTCGCCCAAATGGCTGCGCGGCCGTCGGTGGTGGGCTGATAGACCTCGGCATAGCGGCCAAAGGCGTTCTCTGCGTCAGCCGGATCAAGCGGCACTTCGGGGGCGAAGGCATCGAAGCCGCAGCGGCGCAGGTAGGCGAGCTGATCGACCAGCACGTCACCCACCGCGCGCAATTCGCCCTGGTAGCCGGCTTCGCGCAGGATGCGCGCGGCGGAATAGCCGCGGCCATCGCCGAAGACCGGGAAGTTCACCTCGATCAGCTGGATCCGGCCAAGGTGCGGGATCAGATCGCGCGCATCGTCGCCGGGTTCGAGCCGGACGGCAGCGGCATTGGTCTGCTCGCCAAAGGCATCGACCGTCACGCCGGGATCGGCCACCGGTTCGTCATCGCGGAAGCGGAACTGGACCTCAGCCATAAAGCGCCTCCTTGAACGGGGTCATGCCGATGCGGCGGTATGTATCGAGGAAACGCTCGTTATCCGAACGGTTTGCAAGATAGACTTGAGTGGCCTTCTCAACCGCATCGACAATCCCGTCCTCGTCAAAGCCGGGGCCGGTGATCGTGCCAAGCGAAGTGTCGGCTGCCTCGCTGCCGCCGAGCAGGAGCTGGTAGTTTTCCACCCCCTTGCGGTCGACACCGAGGATGCCGATGTGGCCAGCGTGGTGGTGGCCGCAGGCGTTGATGCAGCCCGAGATCTTCAGCTTGAGCTCGCCGATCTCCTGCTGCTGGCCCGCCAGCCGCTGGCTGATCTTCTGCGCGACCGGGATCGAGCGGGCATTGGCCAGGCTGCAATAGTCGAGCCCCGGGCAGGCGATGATATCGCCGACCAGGTCAAGGTTAGCCGTGCCCAGGCCATTCGCGTCCAGCACCTGCCACAGGGTATAGAGATCGGCCTTCTTCACATGCGGCAGGACGATGTTCTGGGCGTGGGTAACGCGCAATTCATCGAACGAGTACTGCTTGGCGAGGTCGCCCATCAGCCGGATCTGTTCGCCCGTGGCGTCACCCGGAATGCCGCCGACCGGCTTCAGGCTGATCGTCGCGGCAATGTAGCCCGGTTGCTTGTGGGCGAGGCAGTTGTTGTCCACCCACAGCGCGAAATCGGGATCGCTGCGATCCAGTTCGTCCGGCGCGCCGGCTTCGAACGGCGGGTCGGCAAACATCGCCTTGATCCGCTCCAGCTCGGCCAGCGGGGGTTCGATGTTCTGGCTCAGCAAGTGGGCGAACTCGGCCTCGACCTGGCGGGTATATTCTTCCTTGCCAAGCTCATGGACCAGGATCTTGATCCGCGCCTTGTACTTGTTGTCGCGGCGGCCGTGGCGGTTGTAGACCCGCAGGCAAGCCTCCGAATAGGTGATGAACTGGTCAATCGGCACGAAGGGATTGATGCAGGGCGCGATCATCGGGGTGCGGCCCATGCCGCCGCCGACGTAGAAGGCCGCGCCGATTTCGCCCGAGGCGTTCCGCACGATCTGCACGCCGATATCGTGCAGCTTCATCGCTGCGCGGTCGATGTCAGAGGCGATCACCGCCATCTTGAACTTGCGCGGCAGGAAGCTGAATTCCGGGTGGAAGGTCGACCACTGGCGGATCAACTCGGCATAGGGCCGGGGATCGACCACCTCGTCCGCCGCCGCGCCGGCATACTGGTCAGACGTGGTGTTGCGGATGCAATTGCCGCTGGTCTGGATCGCGTGCATCTCGACCGAGGCGAGGTCGGCCAGGATATCGGCCGCGTCTTCCAGCTTGATCCAGTTGTACTGGATGTTCTGGCGGGTGGTGAAGTGGCCATAGCCGCGGTCATACTTATCGGCGATATCGCCCAGCATCCGCATTTGCGCCGAACTGAGCGTGCCATAAGGAATGGCGACGCGCAGCATATAGGCGTGGAGCTGGAGATAGAGCCCGTTCATCAGCCGCAGCGGCTTGAACTGGTCCTCGGTAATGTGGCCTTCAAGGCGGCGGCGCACCTGGTCGCGGAATCCCTCGACGCGGGTGTCGACCATCGCCTGGTCATAGCTATCATACTTGTACATCAGATCACCCAATCGCCAGCGGCGGGATCGGCCGGCTTCAAAGTCAGGTCGGGGCGCACGGTCGGGCCGAGCGCGCGAATGCGTTCCTTGATGTGGCCGGGACGAACGCCCTGTTCGTCCTTGACCGCATCGATCGCATAGGCCGCGTTGACGCGGCGCGCGGCCAGTTCGCGGGCCAGGATCGTGTCGGCATGATCGCCAACATCGACCGCGTCCTCGACATGGAGCGACCATTGCACGCCGTCCCACCAGGTAACGGCGCCGGTCTTCAAATCATTGCCGGTCAGGATCTTCACTCTGCAGCCTCCAGCGCCAGCGCGCGCAACTGTTCGACTTGGGGTTCGGCGGTAACTTCACCTATCACGATCACGGCCGGGCTCTTGACCTTTTCGCGCGCGACGAGGTCCGGCAGGCCGGCCAGCGCGGCGCGCAGGACGCGCATCTGCGGGCGGGTGGCGTTCTCGATCACGGCGACGGGCATGTCAGGGGCCAGGCCATCCTCGATCAGCTTATCGGCAATCGCCTCGGCCGTGGCCAGGCCCATGTAGATCACCAGGGTGCGCCCCTGTCCGGCGAGGCCCGACCAGTTCTGTTCGCTCAGGCCCTTGCACTGGCCCGCGACGAAGCTGACGATCGAGGCCGAGCGGCGGTGGGTCAGCGGGATCTGCGCCGCGGCGGCGCCGCCGATCGCAGCGCTGATTCCGGGAACGACTTCCACGTCCACGCCGGCGGCATGGCAGGCCTCGGCCTCTTCCCCGCCGCGTCCGAAGATGAAGGGATCGCCGC
This sequence comes from Pseudomonadota bacterium, assembly GCA_041182185.1. Taxonomy (GTDB): domain Bacteria; phylum Pseudomonadota; class Alphaproteobacteria; order Sphingomonadales; family Sphingomonadaceae; genus Novosphingobium. The sequence continues at coordinate 1,908 of JBEGOD010000094.1, read as the reverse complement.
CCTTGAGGCGCACGACCTCGGTGCCGGCTTGCGCTTCACGCACCAGCAGGGCGTTGATCTCGTCCTGCGGCATGGTGTGGCGCGAGCGGCGCTTGGCAACGGAGACCAGCTTGGCCTCGGGCCGGGCGAGCGCGAGGATCGCGGGATCGACCAGGCCATCGTGGACGATCAGCCGGGCACGCATGATCAGCCGCGCGGCGCGCAGTGTCAGCAGGTCAGGATCGCCGGGACCGGCGCCGACCAGCCAGACCTTGCCACTGGCGGCGGGGAAAGGGGCAGCATTGCTCATCCTGCCCAACTGCGCGCTTGGGGGCCGACCTGCCAGCCAGAATGCCTTTGCAGGGGATTAGGATAGCTTTTGCGGCAGCGTCTGCTCGGACGGAGTCGGCAGTGCCACACCGTGCTCACCGAAAAGCCGCCAGACATTGCGCAGGATCGCCGAACGGATCGCGCCAGTGCCGATTTCGGGCTGGCGGATAGAGACCTGGAGTTCGAATTCGATCCCGCGCTCGGCGAAATTGACCAGCCAGACGGCTGGCTTGGGCTCGGGCTGGACCCGCTCCACGCCCTCGATCGCCTGCAGCATCAGCTGCTCGGCGAGCTCAAGGTCAGTGCCGTAGGCAACTGGCACCGGCACCTTCATCCGCTCGTCCTTGGTGCTGGCGGTCCAGTTTTCGACCGCCGAGGTCATCAGCAGCTCGTTGGGGATCAGGTACCTGATGTTGTCGCGCGTGGTAACCGCGACCGCGCGGATGCCGATGCGGTTGACCTTGCCCACGGTCTTGTCCGTGCCGGTGCCGACCGCGATCACATCACCCGGCTCGATCGAGCGGTCCATCAGCAGGATGATGCCCGAAATCAGATTGCCCAACGTCTTTTGCAGGCCAAACCCGATGGCGAGGCCAAAGGCGCCGGAGAACACCGTCAGCGCGGTCAGGTTGATCCCCAGGATGTCGATCCCGATCAGCACCAGCGCCGTCCAGACCGCGATACTGACCAGCTTTTCGCCGAGCACTTGCTGGCCCAGCTCAAGCCGGGTCATCTGGCGGAACAGCCGCCGGACCAGCCGGGTCAGCGTCCAGCCGATGACGAGCACTCCGATGACGACAGTCAGGATCTTGAACCCGCCGAGCAGCGAGATGTGATAGCCGCCCAGGTCGAACCCGATGGTGTCAAGCCAGCCGAGGAATTCGGGCCAGCTCATGCGGCGGCCCAGGCGACGAGGCCGCGTTCCAGGTCGGCGATCAGGTCAGCCGGTTCTTCCAGCCCGATCGACAGGCGCACGCCGAAGCGGTCCGCTGCAGCCATGCCGGAAAGCGGCCACGGGGTTGCGGTGCGCAAGGCGGCCGGATCAATCGGGGTGACCAGGCTTTCGAACCCGCCCCAGGAATAGCCGATCCCGAACAACGCCAGGGCATCGATAAAGGCATCGCGCGCCGCGCTGTCCTTGCCCTTGAAGACCAGGCTGAACAGGCCGCAGCCGCCGCTGAAGTCGCGCCGCCACAGCTCATGCCCTGGCGATCCCGGCAGCATGGGGGAGAGCACCCGGGCCACTTCGGGCCGGGCATCCAGCCACTGCGCCAATGCCAGCGAGCTGGCGGTCTCGCGCTCCAGCCGCAGGCCCATGGTCCTGAGGCCGCGCAGGGCCAGCGAGGCATCGTCTGGCGAGACCACCTGGCCAAGGCCCTGCGCGGTCTTGCGCAGCTTGGTGTAGAGCTTCTCGCCCGCAGCCGCGCTGCCCAGCATCAGGTCGGAATGGCCGCCAACGTGCTTGGTCAGGCTCATCACCGCAATGTCCGCGCCGCGTGCCAGTGCGGGGAAGGCCAGCGGGCCGGCCCAGGTATTGTCCAGCACCACCACGATCCCGCGCTCGTGGGCGAGGGCGGACAGTGCTGGCACGTCCTGCAC
>JBEGOD010000093.1:0-5284 GCA_041182185.1 Pseudomonadota bacterium | reverse complement strand
GCGGTGCGCTCGGCGCTGTCAGGGGCGATTGCCAGACAGCTCAAGCCGCACTGGAAAATTCCGCAAGGGGCGGAGGCCGAGCTCTTGGTTACCGTGCTCGAGTGGCGGCTCAAGCCTGACGGCTCGCTTGATGGTGCACCCAGAGTTGTCCGTCAGGAAGGCATAACCGATGCCAACCGCGCGCAAGCTGCGCGCCATGCCGAGCAGGCAATTCGCGCCGTACGGCTGGCAGCGCCGTTCAACTTGCCGGAAGAGTATTATCCCGCTTGGCGCCTGATATCCAATTCAAGGTTCGATAGAAAGTTGGCCCAATGAGAATCCCAGCCATCATGCTCGCTGCAGCCGCTATTTTTGCGTCGCCGGCAATCGGGCAGCAGTCCACGCCAACTCCGCAGCCCACAGTCGCGGTGCCGGCGCAGGAAGAGGGCTTGTCGCTCCAAGTTTCCGACGAAAGCGACTGGCAGGATCTGGGCATTGCGATCCCGGCCTTTGCCACCAATGCCGACGTGCCGACCGCAACCAGCGCCGGTTCGACCGGGGCGCTGGGGTACAGCCTGGCCCAGGTGATCACCGCGAACCTGCGCAACAACGGCCTGTTCAAGCCAGTCGGGCCGGACAGCTTGCCGCGCCCGGCCTTTGAGGAAGTCCGCACCCCCGCCTTCGCGACCTGGTCCGGGCGCAGCGCCGAAATGCTGGTCCAGGGCTTTGTCCGCCCCGGCGATGGCGACCAGCTGCTGGTTGGCTGCTATCTTTATGATGTCTCGCTGAAGCAGCAACTCGCCAGCGCGGCCTGGCAGGTTGCCCCGGCCGACTGGCGCCGCGCTGCGCACAAATGCGCTGACATGGTCTATGCCCGCCTTTCGGGCGAGAGCCCGTTCTTCGACAGCCGCATCGCCTATATCGCCGAAACCGGGCCCAAGGACCGGCGGCTCAAGCGTCTCGCCATCATGGACTCGGACGGTGCCAACCACCGCTATCTGACCACCGGGCAATCGACCGCCCTGACCCCGCGTTATTCGCCCGATTACAAGTCGATCCTCTACCTCAGCTACTTCAACGGCCAGCCGCGAATCTACATCTACGATCTGGAGCGCAATACCCAGCGGCTGCTGCTGCAAGGGACCAATCCGCTGTTCGCGCCGCGTTGGTCGCCCGATGGCAAGTGGGTACTCTATTCGATGGCGATCGCCGGGAATACCGACATCTACAAGATGCCTTCGGGCGGCGGCGCCTCGGTGCGGCTGACCGACACGCCGGGGATCGACATCGGCGGCTCGTTCTCGCCCGATGGCAGCCGGATCGTGTTCGAAAGCGACCGCTCGGGCAGCCAGCAGGTCTATGTGATGAACGCCGATGGTTCGGGCCAGAAGCGGATCAGCTTCTTCGGCGGCCGCGCCGCAACGCCCGAATGGAGCCCGCGCGGCGATCAGATCGCCTTTACGCACATTGCCGGCAATTTCCGCATCGCGGTCATGAGCCCAGGCGGTGGTGAGCTGCGCTATCTGACCGATTCGTGGCAGGACGAGGCCCCGACCTGGGCCCCGAACGGCCGGATCATCCAGTTCTTCCGCACGGCCCGCGGCAGCGGCAAGGCCTCGCTCTGGCAAGTCGACCTGACCGGGCGCAATGAGCGCCGCCTGCAGACCCCGGTCGATGGCTCCGATCCCGCCTGGGGACCGCTTCGTCCCTGATTGGCGTTGACTTCCGCACCATTGTTCCCATCAAACTGCTGAGCACCAAAGGAGAGTTCCATGGCCCATTCCCGCCTGACCCTCGCCGCCGCAATTGCGGCTTCGCTGGCGCTGGGCGCCTGCGCTTCGAAGGCTCCCAAGCAGCTGCCGCCCGACCCGGGTCCGGCAGTTTCGACCGGCTCAACCCAGGGTGATAGTTCTGCGCCCGCGCCTGGCAGCCAGGCCGATTTCCTCGCCCAGATGATGGGGCAGGACACAATCTATTTCGATACCGACAAGTTCAATGTCGACGGGGCCGACCAGGCCGCGCTCCAGGCCCAGGCTAGCTGGCTGCAGAAGTATCCTGGCAAGCGGGCCTCGATCGAGGGCCATGCCGACGAACGCGGCACGCGCGAATACAACCTGGCGCTGGGCGAGCGCCGCGCCAATGCGGCCAAGAATTACCTGGTCTCGCTGGGCGTCGATGCCAGTCGGTTGACCACGGTCAGCTACGGCAAGGAACGCCCGCTGGCGCTCGGTTCGGATGAGGAAAGCTGGGCCAAGAACCGCCGCGCGGTAACGATCACAATCGATTAGCGCCCGCGATTGAGGCGGATTGCAGCCGGCGCTGCTTACTGTAGCGTCGGCAGCAGCTGGCCAAGGTCGGGGAGCGCGGTGGCATCGGCCTGGACCGACCAGCGCGGGCCATGATCCACCAGGCCTGCGCCGGGCGTTTCGTGCCCCAGCAGGACAAACGCCGCCATGGCCAGCACCGAGGCGGCAATCGACAGGGCCAGTTGCTTGCTCATCAGGGTGGAACTCCAGCGGATTATCCGGAACCTATGTGGCCCTTGGCATGTTGCAGCGCAATACGGTCTTTTGCCCGCCATTCCTGAATCTTCCATGTATGGTGCTTTCGCTTGCGCGGACTCGGTGGCAGGGCCTATCGGCGGGCGATGAGCAGGGTGCGCCGATCAGATAGCTGGGGCTTTCCGCGCTGGGGCGGATACGGCGGCGCGCGCGATGCGGTGCAGGTCCGGCTCTGCGACCGGTCCGGCTGCACCGAACCGGGCACCTGCCCCGCGCCCAAGTCTCCCAACAACCCGGACCGCTGGATGTTCTGCCAGGAACACGCGGCTGAATATAACCGTGGTTGGGACTATTTCGCCGGCCTGACCGCCGAGGAAGCGGCCGAGCGCGAGGCGGCCGAGCGCCAGACCCACGAAGGGTTCAAGGAGTCCGCGCATTACGAGTGGGCCGGCTCGGGCGATGGCACCCGCAGCCGCGACGAACTGCGCGCGCTCGATCTGCTGGAGCTCGATCCCGACGCCGATTTTGAGGCGATCAAGAAGAGCTACCGGACCAAGGCCAAGCTGGTTCATCCTGACCTGCGCCCTGGAGATGACGATGCTGCCAAGGCCTTCCAGGCGCTGCAACTGGCCTATGAAGTGCTTCGCCAGGCCGAGGAACGGCGTGAGTGGAAGGGCTGATCAGCGCGGCTTGAAGCGCTTGATCGAGGCTGAGAACGACAGGACGTTGCGCCCGGCATCGTCGATGATCCCGCGCACGAAGACCACGCTGCCCCCGGCCCGGACCACCTCGCCCCGCGCGGTCAACAGCTGTCCTGGCTCGGCCGCGCCGACGAAGTCGCAATTCATGTTCATCGTCACCCCGTGGACCGAGGTATCCATGCCGCCGGCGATCATGAACAGGGCATAGTCGGCAAAGGTCATCAGCGCCCCGCCATGGATATTGCCGCCGCCGTTGCGGTTCTTGGCCTCGGGGACGAAGCCGCAGAGGACGCTGTCCCCTTCGGGCTGGCAATAGAAGGGTCCGGCGTGTTCCTCGAAATGGTCAACCGGTTCCCAGTGATACCAGCCGGCCCAGCGGCCGTCCTTGACCAGCGCCAGTCCGGCGCGGCGGGGGGCTTCTTCCTGCTGAAGCTTGTCGTGGGGGTGTTCGCTCATGGCGTCAGCCTCAAGCAGAAGCGGCCCCGCCTATCAACCCTTGCCGGATAAACCCTTGCCGCGTAACCTCTCCGCGTCCGCAGCCGGAAGGGTGGGCCGGCCGAAGGGGCAGTTATCGGGTCGCACGATCCCCGCCCGGGGGAAAGTCCGATGGCTGAAGAGAGTGGATTGGCCGATGGCCAGGGCGCAGTAGCGCCGGTTACCAAGGCCGCGCGGGTCGAATCGCTCGATATCCTGCGCGGGATAGCCGTGTTCGGCATTCTGGCAATGAACATCACAGCGTTTGGCCTGCTGTTCCAGGCTTATGGTAACCCGACCGTGGCCGGCGGGGCCGAGGGGTCGAACCTGCTGGCCTACAAGATCATCAATGTCGGCTTTGAAGGGACGATGCGGGGCATCTTCTCGCTGTTGTTCGGGGCTGGCATCGTCTTGCTGACCGAGCGGATGGAGCAGGCCGGGGCCGGGATCATGGCGGCGGAAATCCACTTCCGGCGGATGTTGTGGATGATGCTGTTCGGGGTGATCCACTGGACGCTGCTGTTGTGGACCGGGGAAATCCTGTTTGCCTATTCGCTCTGCGGGCTGGTGCTGTTCTCGTTCCGCAAGCTCGCGCCGCGCCGGCTGCTGACCATCGGCGGCGCGCTGCTGCTCGTTGCGACGGTCATGTCCTATAGTGGCTATCTGAGCATTGCCGAGACGAAGGAAGCGGCCACTGCTGCCATGGCCGCTGAAGCAGCGGGAACCAAGCTGACCACCGAGCAGCAGGAAGCCGTCGAAGGCTGGAAGGAAGCGCTGGGCCACTGGGCGCCGACTCCGGAGAATGCGGCTCAGCAGGAAGCCTGGCACAGTGGATCCTACCTTGATGCGGTGGGCGGGCAATTGCCGGGTAGCTTTGAGTTCCAGTGGGACGGCCTGCCGTTCTTTTTCTTCTTCGACATGGTGCCGTTCATGCTGATCGGCATGGCCCTGCTGAAGCTGGGCGTGCTGGGGGCACAGCGATCCATGCGGTTCTATCTCGGCATGGTCGTGGCGGGTTACGCAGTGGGCATTCCGCTGGGCTTTTACGAGATGAACCTGGTGGTCGCCTCCAGCTTCGATCTGGTCGCATCGCGCCAGTCCGATACAACCTATGAAATCAGCCGCCTCGCGATGGTGATCGGCCATCTCGGGCTGCTGCTTGCCTTCATCAAGGCTGGGCCGTTCAAGGCGTTCCAGCGCGGGATGGCTGCCGTCGGGACCATGGCGCTGAGCAACTACCTGATGCAGACGATCATCTGCACCTGGCTGTTCTATAGCTTCGGTCCGGGTCTGGGCCTGTTCGGGCAGCTTGAACGCCACCAGCTCTACTATGTTGTCGGCGGAATCTGGGTGGCCGAATTCATCTGGAGCGTGATCTGGCTGAAATACTTCCGCTTCGGTCCGTTCGAGTGGTTGTGGCGCTCGCTGACCTATTGGGAGCGCCAGCCGATGAAGCTCTAGCCCGGCTTGCGAATATCGGCTGCGGCTGCCTCAACGGGGAAGACCACTACCCCGTCGAGCAGCCGCGACCAGTCCTCGACAATCGGTTGGTATGAGAACAGCCCGGCTGGTCTCGCGCCTGCGCGGGCCAGGGCGGCGCTATCCAGGAAGGTTGCTCCGCCAGGCGCG
>JBEGOD010000092.1:0-5198 GCA_041182185.1 Pseudomonadota bacterium | reverse complement strand
GCTTTGTCACCGCGATCGGTCCGATTGCGATCGCAATGGGCGTGCCGGTCGGCCCGCTGGCGCTGCTGGTCGCGGTCGAGGTGCTGCCTGACATCATGCGCACGGTCGGCAACGTGACGATGGACGTGGCGGTCGCCGCGACAGTCGACGAGCGGACCGAGGAGCCGGCCGATCAGAGCGCCTTGGCGTAGACCACGTATTCCTTGTTGACCTTGGCGTCGATCGCATCGGCGATCGCGTTCATGCCCTGGTTGTCGTCCAGCACCCAGCCGATCTCGCCGCGCTTGCCGTCATAGCGGGTGGCCGCGGCATGGCGGATCGTCTCGATCATCATGAAAGCCAGCTGGCTGGCCATGCGGGTCGATTGCAGGCGCTTGACCACGCCCATCAGCGGCACGCGCATGTCAGCCGGCTTGGTCCGCAGCAGCCACCAGCCGAGCTTGATCCAGCCCAGCAATGACGGCTTGCCATGGCGGCCCACCGCCTTGATTTGCACCCGGTTAAGATCGGGCAGGGTGATCATGAAGGCCACCGGCTCACCATCGTATTCCGCGATCCGGACCAGGTCGGGCTTGACCAGCGGCTTCATCTTCTTGGCGGTGTAGCTGATTTCCTTGGGCGTAAAGGGCACGAAGCCCCAATTGTCCGACCAGGCATCGTTGAGGATCGAGCAGATGATCTCCACCTCGCGGTCGAAGTGCTTGAGGTCGACATCGCGGATGCGGATTCGCGCGTTCTTCTCACCCGACTGGACGATCCGCTGGATCAGCGGCGGGAAGGGCTTGGCGATTTCCAGGTCATAGGTCGCCAGCTTCTTGACCGCGGCATAGCCCGCGCCTTCGATCCAGCCCTGGTGGTGCGGCGGATTGTGCCCCATCATGATCATCGGCGGATGGTCATGGCCCTTGACCAGCAGGCCGGGCTCTTCCCAGACCGACAGCGTCATCGGCGCCAGCACGCGGGTCATCGCCTGGCCACGCAGCCATTGTTCGGCCTGGTGGATCAGCGCGGCAGCCACTTCGCCGTCCTCGGCCTGAAGCGCGCCCCACATGCCGGTGCCAGGGCCCATGCCCTGTTCGGGCGGCTGGGCCAGCGCCAGCTCGTCGATATGGGCGGCGATCCGGCCGACCACCTTGCCGCCGCGCCTCGCCAGGAACAGCTGGCAACGGGCATGGTCGAAATAGGGATTGCCGCCGGGGGTATAGCGCTCGAGCTCTTCAGACCGGAGCTGCGGCACGAAATTGGGATCGTCGGCATTGAGGTGGTATTGCACGTCGACAAAGGCCTCACGCCCGGGCTTGTCGCTGACTTCTGTGATCACAATTTCCGACTGGGCCACGATCTTGCCTTTGTTTTATCGCATGTGGGCCCACCTATGCCCCGCACGGCCCGGTTAGCCAAGCTTGGCGGGCCACGGACAAGTGAATTACGGAACCAGCATGACTGCCTACGAAGCCATCAACGATACCACCAAGGGCGCGGCTCGCGGCGTCGGCATCCCAGATGACATGGCGATGCTGCGCGCGGCGGTCGAGCAGACCCGGGATATTTCGGCGGCAAAGGCCGGCATCTACTGGCCTGACATGCTGGTCTCGGCGGCGATTGGCTATGCCGGCCTGGCAGGCGCGATCCTGCTGGACGTGACCTGGCAGGCGGTGCTGGCCGGGGTGGTCTCGGCGCTGGCCTTCTACCGCGCGCTGCTGTTCATTCACGAGCTGACCCATATTCACCGCGATGCCTTGCCGGGCTTCCGCCTCGGCTGGAACCTGCTCGTCGGCGTGCCGATGATGATGCCCTCGCTGATGTACGAGAACGTCCATACCCTGCACCATGCCCGGACCCGCTACGGCACGGTGGAGGATCCGGAATACCTGCCGCTGGCGCTGATGAAGCCGTGGTCGCTGCCCATGTTCATCCTGGTCGCGCTGCTGCTGCCGATCGGGCTGCTTATCCGTTCGGCGGTGCTGGTGCCCTTGGGCGTCATCATTCCGCCGCTGCGCCGGCTGGTGTGGGAGCGGGCCTCGTCGCTGTCGATTAACCCGGAGTTCCGCCGCCGTCCGGCCGAGGGTGAATTCGCCCGCCAGGTGTTCTGGCAGGAACTGGGGGCCTCGGCCTGGGCGCTGTTCCTGGTCGGGTTTGCGGTAACGCAGGACTGGCATCCGCTTGCCATTGGCCTTGCGGTGATCTCGGTCACGGCCGTGCTCAACCAGGTCCGCACGCTGGTGGCGCACCTTTGGCAGAACGAGGGCGAGCCGATGACGGTGACCGCGCAGTACCTCGATTCGGTCAATGTCCCGCCGCCGGGCCTCTGGGCCGAACTGTGGGCGCCGGTCGGCCTGCGCTATCACGCGCTGCACCACCTGCTGCCGAGCCTGCCTTATCACGCGCTGCCTGAGGCACATCGGCGATTGGCCGCGCAGCTTGGCAGGGAATCGACCTATGCCAAGGCAAATTATCCGGGCCTGCTGCCGTTGGTCGGTTATCTGGCCAAGAGCACGATGAAGCCGCGCTGAGGCGTTACTCTTCGGTCCGCACCAGCACGGTTTCACCCACCAGGGCGAACAGTAGGAACGGCGCCCAGGCCGCGATCAGCGGCGGGTAGCCGCCGAAGTTGCCCATCGCCAGCGCGGCATTGTCGATCACGAAATAGGCAAAGCCCAGCGCCATGCCGATGATCGCGCGGATCAGCAGCTGGCCCGAACGGGCCAGGCCGAAAGCGGCGACTGCGCCGAGCAGCGGCATCAGCAAGGCCGCCAGCGGGCCGGAGAACTTGTGCCACCACTTGCCTTCCAGCTCGCTGGTGCGGCGGCCCTGGGCCTTCAATGCCTGGATCGACTGGTAGAGCTCGATGAAGTTCTGCCCATCGGGATCGACCTTGCTGATTGCGACCTGCGCCGGAGTGATGCCGGCCGCGACAACCGTCGGGCCCAGGTCCACGCGCCGCGTTCCGGCCACGTCGAACTGCACCGGCTTGTCCAGCCGCCAGCCGGGACCGGCATAGGTCGCGTGGGGCGCGCGGATCTGTTCGAGCACCATGCCGGTGGCATCGCGGCGGTACCAGGTGACGTTGTCCATCCGTGTCAGCTTGCCCGTGCCGCTGACCGCGCCCGCGGCCAGGATGTGCGGGCCATCGGGCAGGTACACGTTGTTGCGCACCTTGGCGTCGGGCGGGATCTGCTTGAATTCGACTGCGGTCCAGGCCTTCAGCGTTGCGGTCGAGCGCGTCACGACCCGCTCATTGAAGGCGAAGCTGATGACCGAGATTGCCGCAGCCGTCAGCAGTAGCGGGGCCAGCACCTGGTGCGCCGAAAGGCCCGCGGCCTTCATCGCCACGACTTCGCTGTTCTGGTTCAGGGTGGCCAGCGTGATGATCGTCGCCAGCAGCACCGAATAGGGCAGGAACCGGGCGATCAGCTGCGGCGTGCGCAGCCAGACATATTGCCACAGCTCGGCTTGACCGTTGCCGGGAACGCCCAGGATCTTGCCGCTCTCGGACAGGAGGTCGAGCGTTTGCAGCACCAGCACCAGCATCACCAGCACCGCCAGGATGCGGACGATGAACAGCTTGGCGAGGTAGCGCGTCAGCGAGGGCGAGGGGAAGAATTCGAGCTGCATCATGTCCCCGCGATCCGGTTGCGGCTAAGCCGCGCGGCTAGCTTGCGGCCCCATTTGCCCAGGTTCTCGGCAAACCGTTCAAGTGCGCCGATCGGCTGGCCGCCGGGGACATAGGCGATCCGCCAGTACATCCACAGGATCAGCGCGGCAAAGATCACGAATGGGCCCCACAGCGCCACCAGTGTTGAAACCCGGCCCAGTGCGCCGACGGCCATCCCGTATTCGTTGACCTTGTGATAGGCGACCACCATCACGATCGACAGGAACAGTCCGAGCGCCGAGGTCGAGCGCTTGGGCGGGATCGCCAGGGCCACGGCCAGCAGCGGCAGCAGCAACATCATCGCCACTTCGACCAGCCGGAAGTTCAGGCTGGCGCTGGTTTCATTGCGCAGTTGCTCGCTCACCCGGTCGTTCCAGGTGATCCGCAGCAGTTCGGGCAGGAAGTATTCGCGCTCCTTGCCGCCGCGCTGGCGGAATTCCTCGACCGCCGGCAGGTCGATCGGCAGGTCGTGGCGGGAGAAGCTCAGCACCCGGGGCGCCTGGCCGGGCGCATCCTGCACGATCTGGCCATCGGTCAGGCGCAGGATGATCGTATCGGGATTGTCCTTGAGTGCCAGGAAGCGTCCCTCGCGCGCCGAGATCGAGAGAACCTGGCCCTGCGGCGAGGCAACGCGCGCGAAGATCCCGATCAGCTGGCGGCCTTCCTCGCGGCTTTGCTCGATCCGCAGCGCCATCTTGTCCTGCAGGGTGGTGAACTCGCCCACCTTGATCGAGGCGCCCAGTGCGCCCGAACGCAGCTCGAATTGGAGCTGCTCGTAGTAATAGCGCGACAGCGGCTGGAGATAGCTGACGATCACCAGGTTGAGCGCGGCCAGCACCAGGGTGATCATGTAGGGCACCCGCAGCAGCCGGGTATAGCTGAGGCCGACCGCGCGCATGGTATCGAGCTCGCTGGTGGTCGCCAGCTTGCGGAAGGCCAGCAGGATGCCCAGCAGCAGCCCCAGCGGAATCGCCAGGCTGGCATATTCGGGCAGCAGGTTGGCCAGCATCCGGAACACCACCGAAACCGGCCCGCCTTCGGTCGCCACGAAGTCGAACAGCTTGAGCATCTTGTCGAGCACGAGCAGCGAGGCAGCGATCACGAAGACGCCGCACATCGGCATCAGCACGAGCCGGAAGATATAACGGTCAATGGCGGGAAGGGACTTCACGAAGCGGCCAGCTGCTTTTCCTTTGGGGCCACAGGCCGCCGGGTAGGCCTGTTCCATAGCCGGGGCGCGGCAGGCGCGGAAGCGGGAATTGCTTTGCGGCGCGAACCGGGACAGGGTGGGGCACCCGCTAATCAGGAGAACGGCTTCATGGCGATGCTCTCACACCACCCCGAACGGCATACTGTGGCGCGGATCGGCTGGTTGCGCGCCGCCGTGCTGGGCGCGAACGATGGGATCGTCTCGACCGCCAGCCTGAGTGTCGGCGTGGCGGCGAGTACGGCCGACAAGGCCCCGATCCTGGTCGCCGGGATGGCGGGACTGGTGGCCGGCGCGATGTCGATGGCGGCGGGCGAATATGTTTCGGTCTCAAGC
>JBEGOD010000091.1:0-4662 GCA_041182185.1 Pseudomonadota bacterium | reverse complement strand
GTCCAGCACTGCGCGGCGCAGCGCACGGTAGCCAAGCACGCGCCAGGCCAGAAAGCCGATCGCCCCCGCCAGCCACAGGCCGATCAGCAGTGGTTCGACCCAGGCGAACGCGGCGGCCGGTGCGGGAGCGGCCGCCACATCGGTCAGGACCACCATCCCGCTAGCGGGGAGCGCAGCCGGCGCGGCCGGCAGGACCAGCGGCGGCAGGAACAGCCGCAGCAGCGGCAGCGCCCACAGCGCATAGGCCATGCCCGGCCCAAAATGGCGCGAGACCGGGCGGCGCAGCACCAATACCAGGGCAATCAGCGCCCCGGTGGTGACCAGCGTATCGACCAGCCAGGTCACTTGCGCAGCTCCTTCAGCAACGCCTCGATCTGGGTCAGGTCCTTGTCGGTCAGGGCTTCGGCCTCGGCCAGGTGGGCGAACAGGCCGGCGGCGGACCCGCCGAACAGCCGGTCAACCAGCCGCTTCGATTCGCCCGTGGCGAAATCGGCGCGGGCGACGCGGGGTGAATAGAGGAAGCGCTTGCCATCGGGCGCGGTTTCCAGCGCCTGCTTGGCGACCAGCCGCGAGAGCAGCGTCTTGACCGTGGCCAGCGTCCAGCCCCGCGCCGGGGCCACCGCATCGGCCACCTCATTGGCGGTCAGCGGCGCGCGCGCCCACAACGCCTCCATCACCGCCTGTTCGGCCTCGCTGATCCGTTCGCCTTGCGGGTTATCATCCGCCATGTCGCAGCCTCTCAATGTCTACACCTGTAATCGACTACGGATGTAAACATGAAGCCTGGATGAACGAAACTGAACGAAAAGGGCCGGAGCATCGCAGCCCCGGCCCTTTGGTTTCGATGCTGTCGTCTAACTCAATACACCCGCTTCTTCGGCTTGATGTACTCGACGTCGTCGGTCAGCGTGTATTCGTGGACCGGGCGGTAGTCGATCTTGACCGCGCCGCCCTGGCCGCCCCAGCCGTCGAACCAGGCGGCGGTGTGCTTCATCCACTGCTTGTCGTCGCGCTCGGGGAAGTCTTCGTGCGCGTGGGCGCCGCGGCTTTCCTTGCGGTTGTGGGCGCTGTGCAGCGTGACGGCGGCCTGGCTGATCAGGTTGTCGAGCTCCAGCGTTTCGACCAGGTCCGAGTTCCAGATCAGCGAGCGATCATGGACCTTGATGTCGGCCATCCGGGTATAAGTCGCCGCCAGCTTCTGCTTGCCTTCGGCCATCAGCTCATCATTGCGGAATACGGCGGCGTGCATCGACATCGTGCGCTGCATTTCGGTGCGGACTTCGGCCGTGGGCGAGCCGCCGTTGGCATGGCGGAAGTGATCGAGCCGGCCCAGCGCCAGGTCAGCACTGTCCTTGGGCAGTTCGGCATGGGCCGTACCCGGCTTGATGGTATCGCGCAGGTAATGCCCGGTCGCCCGGCCGAAGACCACGAGGTCGATCAACGAGTTCGAGCCCAGGCGGTTGGCGCCATGGACCGAGACGCAGGCCGCTTCGCCGACCGCGAACAGGCCCGGCACCGGGGTTTCCGGATCGCCATCTGGGCCAATCGTCATCACGCGGCCGTTAAAGTCGCACGGGATGCCGCCCATGTTGTAGTGCACGGTCGGCACCACGGGCAGCGGCTGGCGGGTCAGGTCGACGCCGGCGAAGATCTTGCCGCTTTCGGTGATGCCCGGCAGGCGTTCGCCCAGCACCTTGGGATCGATGTGGTCGAGGTGCAGGAAGATGTGGTCCTTGTTCGGGCCAACGCCGCGGCCTTCGCGGATTTCCAGCGCCATCGAGCGCGAAACGACATCGCGGCTGGCCAGGTCCTTGGCCGAAGGGGCATAGCGCTCCATGAAGCGCTCGCCCTCGGAGTTGGTCAGGTAGCCGCCCTCGCCGCGCGCGCCTTCGGTGATCAGCACACCCGCGCCATAGATGCCGGTCGGGTGGAACTGCACGAATTCCATGTCCTGCAGCGGCAGGCCGGCGCGCAGCACCATGCCGCCGCCGTCACCGGTGCAGGTATGGGCCGAAGTGGCGGTGTAATAGCTGCGGCCATAGCCGCCGGTCGCCAGGACCACGGCCTTCGAGCGGAAGCGGTGGATCGAGCCATCGTCCATGCACAGCGCGATCACGCCGCGGCATTCCCCGTTTTCCATGATCAGGTCGATCGCGAAGTATTCGATGAAGAAGTCCGAATTGTACTTCAGGCTCTGCTGGTAGAGCGCATGCAGCATGGCGTGACCGGTCCGGTCGGCCGCGGCGCAGGTGCGCTGCACCGGCGGGCCTTCGCCCATGTTCTGCATGTGGCCGCCGAACGGGCGCTGGTAGATCGTGCCATCGGCGTTGCGTGAAAACGGCACGCCGGCATGCTCCAGCTCGTAAACCGCCTGGGGGGCTTCGCGGACCATGTATTCGATCGCGTCCTGGTCACCCAGCCAGTCCGATCCCTTGACGGTATCGTACATGTGCCAGGTCCAGTGGTCGGGCGTGTTGTTGCACAGCGAAGCGGCGATCCCGCCCTGCGCGGCAACGGTGTGCGAACGGGTCGGGAAGACCTTGGTGATGCAGGCGGTGCGCAGGCCGGCTTCGGCGCTGCCCATCGTGGCGCGCAGACCCGAACCGCCCGCGCCGACGACCACGGTGTCATAGGTGTGGTCGATGATCTTGTAGGCTTGCCCAGTAACAGAGGCGGTCATGCGGCAGCTCCCAGAGCAATACGGACAATCGCGAAGACGCCAAATGCCGCCCCGCCGAACGCGGCGAAGTTAAGCAGCGTCATCACGGCAAACTTGTTACCGTGTTCGTGGACATAGTCCTCGACCAGCACCTGCAGCCCCAACCGGGCGTGCCAGAAGGTGCAGAGTACGAACAGCGTGAGGCCAGTGGCGCTGAGCGGCTGGGCCGCCCAGGCCTTGACCGTCTTGAAGGCCAGGTCCGGCAGCCCGACCAGCGCGAACAGCAGCCACAGCCCCGTGATCAGGTTGCCGATCGCGGTGAAGCGCTGCAGCATCCAGTGGTGCGTGCCCGAATGCGCTGAACCCAGCGCCCGGACGCGGCCGATATTGGTTCCGTTACCCATCGCTCGTTCCCTCAGCGCAGCAGGATGTAGGCCCAGGTGGCACCAGTCAGCGCCAGGGCGATCAGTGGGGTCACCATCGACCACACCGCGTTGTTCTTGAGCTCATACCCTGCGCCGATATCCAGCACGAAGTGGCGCAGGCCCGAAGCCATGTGATTGAAGAAGGCCCAGGTCAGCCCGATCAGGACGACCTGCCCATACCATTCGCCCATGTGGCGGGTGAAGGTCAGGTAGCTGCCATCGCCGCCAGCCAGGGCCCCCAGCCACCACAGCAGCACGGACAGGCCGACCAGGGCCAGGCCATCGCCCGAAACGCGGTGGAGGATCGAGACCAGCATGGCCGGCCCCCACTTCCAGATCTGCAGGTGCGGCGAAATCGGACGGTTGCTGGCTCCGGCCATGCGTGCGTTCCCCTATCTTCTCGTGCAGTGGCGCGTGCCACCTTCGCGCCCATCCCATAGTCAAAACGCGAGGCCGTGCAAGCGGCGGCTTGGCGCACCTGCACCAAAGTCCTAGAGCGGGCGGCATGACCCAAGTTACAGCTCTCGTCACCGGATCCTCGCGCGGGATCGGCGCTGCCATCAAGTCCGCCCTCACCGCGCGCGGCGTCCGGGTGATCGGCCATGCCAGCAAGGCCCACGATGCCGATACAATCGGCGCCGACCTGGCCGACCCCACGGCCGCCGCGAAAATCTGGGAAGCCGCGCTGGACCGCAGCGGTGGCCGGATCGATATCCTCGTCAACAACGCCGGGCTGTTCCAGGCCAACCCGATCACCCTGTCCGACATCGAATGGCTCGACAACTGGGAAGATACCCTGCGGATCAACCTGACCGCGGCGGCCGAACTTTCGCGCTTTGCCGTGCGGCACTGGCTGGAGGGGCAGCAGCCGGGCCGAATCGTCCACGTCGCCAGCCGCGCCGCCTATCGGGGCGATTCGCCCGATCACTGGCACTATGCCGCGGCCAAGGCCGGGATGATCGGCCTGCACAAGACCATCGCCCGGCATTATCCGGCCAAGGGCATCATGAGCTATGCGATCTGCCCGGGCTTTACCGATACGGCAATGGCCGGGGACTACTTGTCGAGCCGCGGCGGGCCGGGCCTGCTGGCGGACATCCCGCTCGGCCGCGTCGCCTCGCCCGAAGAGATCGCGACGATGGCCGTGTTCTGCGCGCTCGATGCGCCCGAAAGCATGACCGGCGCGGTGCTGGACGCGAATGGAGCCAGCTTTGTTCGCTAAGCCGGTGCTCATGATGCTGGCGGCCGCTTGCCTGACGGCACCGGCCGCGCCGCAGATGACGATTCCCCGCCCGCTGGCCGAGCGCGCCCTGGCCACGGCCGGCGCAGCCGATGCCAAAGCCGCCGACAAGCGCCTTGCCCAGCGGCTGACCAGCAAAACGAACCCGCCGCGATGACCAGCTGGAAACTCACCGCCCTCGCCCCGCGTGCCGTTATCGACGCGGCGCTGCTGGCGCATGAGGACGCCTGGGACTGGGATCCCGAGATCGTCATTTCCGGCAGCGAGATTGCCGAGGACCAGCCCGACGACTGGCAGCTTGAAGCCTGGCTGCCGCGCAAGCCGTCGCGGGCTGACAA
>JBEGOD010000090.1:0-3574 GCA_041182185.1 Pseudomonadota bacterium | reverse complement strand
CCGGGCACGCAGACCGAAAACTTCGTACCAGTGCAGACCGCCAACACCAACTCGCTGCCGGTCGGCGCGACCCGCCGGGTCGAAGTGCTGCGCGATGGCGCGGCAGCGATCTATGGCGCCGATGCCGTGGCCGGCGTGATCAACGTGGTGACCGATGACAAGTACACCGGGCTGCGGCTTGATGCGCGCCATGGCTTTGCCGATGGCACCAGCGAATCCACCGGCGCGCTCAAGGCCGGGATCAAGACCGGCTCCGGCGGCCACCTGACCTTCTTCGGCAGCTATACGCACCGGACCCCGCTGTTTGCGAGCGAACGCCCGTTCTCGGCCAGCGAAAACCACATGCCGGACCTGGTCGGGACGCCTTGGGAAAACGATACTTCGTTCGATAACCGCTCCACTTCCTCGCCCTGGGGCAGCTTCACCACCGTGCCGGTCACTGCCGTGCGCCAGGGGACGGTCGCGCTGACGACCACCGGCGTGTTCAACATCCAGCCGACGGCCAATACGGCCGCCGGCTGTTCCAGCACGGTCATCAACGGCAACCTGTGCCTGCGCAGCGGCACGATCACCGGCGCTACCAGCCGGGTCCTGCGCTATGACGAGAACCCGGACCGCACGATCCGCGGCGGGCTTGATCGCGTCAACCTGTTCAGCACCTTCCGCCAGGAAATCGGCTCGGTCGAACTGTTCGCCGAGGCTGGCTATTATCACGCCGCGCTTGATGGACAGCGCGAACAATCGGCGCCCATTTCAAGCGCGGTTATCACCGTGCCCGCCAGCAACTATTGGAACCCGCTGGGCGCAACCACGATCAATGGCGTGGCCAATCCCAATCGCCTGGCCGGATTGGTGAACGTGCCGATAACCGGTTTGCCGCTGCGGATCACGACCTATCGCCCGGTCGATACCGGACCGCGCCAATTCACCGTGACCGATGACAGCTTCCGCACGCTGCTGGGGCTGCGCGGGGCCTGGGGCAATTTCAAGTGGGATGCCGCGGCAACCTATTCCTGGGCCCGGACCGATGATCACACCCGCAACGCGATCAGCAATACGCTGTTCCAGGCGGCACTGGCCCGGTCCACGCCCGATGCCTACAACCCCTTCAACGGCGGTAGCCAGCCGGACTATTCGCTGGGGGATGGCACGCCGAACAGCGCGGCTACGATCCAGTCGTTCCTGGTCGATGTCCACCGGATCAGCAAGACCTCGCTCGGGACGGTCGATTTCCGGATCTCCAATTCCGATATCTTCGCCTTGCCGGCGGGCGGGGTCGGCTTCGCCGGCGGGGTCGAGGTTCGCCGGGAAACCTATGAGGACAACCGCGACGCCCGGCTGGACGGGACGACCACCTATACCGACAGCGTCACCGGTATCCGCTATGGCACGGACATCATGGGGGCAAGCCCCGCGCCCGACGTGAAGGCCCGCCGGACCGTCACTTCGGCCTACCTCGAATTCGCCGTGCCGCTGATCTCGGATGACATGGACGTACCGCTGATTCGGTCGCTCGATCTGCAGCTGGCAGCCCGCGATGAGCACTATTCCGATTTCGGCAATGTGCTGAAGTCCAAGGTCGCCGGGGCCTGGGAAATGCTGGACGGCATCAAGTTCCGGGCGGCGTACTCGCAAAGCTTCCGCGCGCCGAACCTGGCCCAGTTCTATAGTGCCGGCACCCAGGTTTCGAACACCCGGACCGACTTCGCGGCCTGTCGGCTCAACCCGGCCACCACCTGCACCGGGGTCGGAACGCTGGAAGTGCGCGCCGGGAACAACAACCTGGAGCCCGAGAACGCCGAGACCTTCTCGGCTGGGATCATTCTTCAGCCAATCCGCAACCTGACCTTCACGGCGGATTACTGGTCGCTGCGGTCCGACGGCGTGATCGGCATCCAGGGCGCGCAGAACCAGATCCTGTTCGACCTGCTTGAGCGGTTGTCTGGCCGCAGCAACCCCAATGTCGTGCGCCTGGCACCGGTCGGCACGCAGGTTGTGGGCACGATCGACTATGTCCAGGACAACTACTTCAACCTGGGACCACGCAGGCTGCGGGGGCTCGATTTCGCGCTCAACCTCGATCTGAAGGACACGCCGCTCGGCAACTTCAACATCGATCTCGCAGCATCCAAGCTGCTCAAGTATGAGCAGACCCCGTCGGAACTGCAGGCCCTGCTGATCGCCGCCAACGCGGCCGGTACGCTGGGTACGGGCGTGACGATCACCCAGGCCGGCAGCCAGATCCAGGTTAACGGCAATCCGGAATGGCGCCTCAGCGGCAACCTGACCTGGCGGTCCGGCCCGGTCTCGGCCGGCGTGCTGGTCAACTATGTTGGCTCGGTCTTCGACACCGGCACCCAGCAGGTCAACGGCCAGTTCTATGAGCTGCCCAGCTTCACGACGGTCAATGCCTATGCCCAGTACCGCGTGCCCAAGGATAGCGGCGCGCTTTCGGGCACCCGCTTCCGGGTTGGCGCGCGCAACCTGTTCGACCAGGCCCCGCCGCTGGCCTCGAACAACTTCGGCTTCCTGGGATCGCTGCATGATGCGGTCGGCCGGTTCATCTACTTCGAACTCTCGAAAGAGTTTTGAGCCGACTGGACCCTGCCAGGATGAACATGCAGGGGCGCTCTTGGAACGATCTGTCCGGAGCGCCCCGGTGAGGCTGCGCCAGATCGAAGTTTTCCACGCGGTCTACGCAAACGGCTCGATCAGCGCGGCTTCGCGGGCGCTGAATGTGTCGCAGCCAGCCGTCAGCAAGGTCTTGCGGCACACCGAAACGCAGCTTGGCATCACCCTGTTCGAACTGGTGCGGGGGCGGCTGGTCGCGACGGACGAGGCTCATGCCCTGTTCCGCGAAGTCGATGAGGTGTTCGGACGGATTGCCTCGCTCCAGGCGACGGCAGCCAATCTGCGCAATTCCGGCGCCGGGCACTTGCGGATCGGGGTGGTGCCGTCGCTGGGGCTGGAAGTCGCCCCGGCAGCCATCGCCGCATTTCGCAGCAGCCATCCCGGTGTAACCTTCGATATCAAGACCCTGCACCATTCTGAGGTGCTGCGTGCACTGTATGAACGTGATTGCGATCTGGCGATCGCTTATGACCTGCCCAGCCAGCCCCGGCTGAAGTGCCGGCAATTGACAACCGCCAGCCTTGTGCTGATTGCCCGGCCAGAGACTTTTCCATCGGGCACCGCAGCGCTTGGCATCGCGGACCTGGCGGGCCGGGAAGTCGTCAGCGTCAGCGGCTCAGGCCCGATTGGTGACAGGATCGAAGCGGCCTTGGCCAGCGCCCAGGTGACCGTGCAAGAGATTGTCTCGGTCAGCACCTATTATGTCGCTGCCGCCCTGGTCCGCTCAGGTTCTGGGACTGCCATCGTCGATCAGTTCACGGCGCGCTCGATGGTCAGCGAGGGTTTGGAGCGGATCCCGCTGCGGCCGGAAATGCGGTTCGGGGTCCAGGCCGCCTGGCTGGAAGACCGACCGCCGTCCAGGCTTGGCCTGGACTTCATCAAGGCCGTCGGCAAAGTGCTGGCCAGCTAGCGGCGCATTGCGCGCCGCGCCTTAACGCAAGGC
>JBEGOD010000089.1:0-8085 GCA_041182185.1 Pseudomonadota bacterium | reverse complement strand
GTCGAGCCGCGCTTCGATCACGGCGGCGTCGGTCAAGGGCGCGGCCAGGTCTTCGGCCAGCTGCCGCGCCCCTGCGCCGGTGACGCAGCGGTCGAGCGCCTCGACCAGGCTGCCCTTGCGGCTCCCCTGGCTGGAAACGAGAATCTCCAGGCTCGCCCGGGTCGCCTCGTCCATCGCGAGATGCGCGGCCTGCCCAAGCACCACCGGCGGCAACAGCAGCGGCAGCCGCCCACGTCCGGCATGGTCAAGATAGGCGATCAGCCCGCCAGCCGCCGCCAGCATGGCGCGCGAGAACTGGCCGAAGCCATCAAGCGTGGCGACGCCATGAATCGCCTTCAGCCGGGCTTCGCCGCCCTCGCTGGAAAAGGTGCCGGCAGGGCGCGTAATGGCATCGCCCGGAACCTCGTCCCAGCCCTCCGGGGCGACCACTTCGCTCGCCCCCAGCCGGGCCAGGGCCGCGCCAAGGC
This sequence comes from Pseudomonadota bacterium, assembly GCA_041182185.1. GTDB lineage: Bacteria > Pseudomonadota > Alphaproteobacteria > Sphingomonadales > Sphingomonadaceae > Novosphingobium. The sequence goes on along the minus strand of JBEGOD010000089.1, from coordinate 7,618 downwards.
GGTTGGGCGGGCATTCCTCCAGCTCCATGCGTCCGGTCGAGATATCGCAGGCAGCAATCCCGCAGGTCCCCCGAAGCTCGCAGATCGCGGCCAGCACATTGGCGCGGCGCGGCTCAAGCAAGGCTTCCTCGGTCAAGGTGCCGGCGGTGACGAAACGGACGATATCGCGCGCGACCAGGGCCTTCGATCCGCCGCGCTTCTTCGCTTCCTCGGGCGTCTCGACCTGCTCGGCGATGGCCACCCGGCAGCCGGCCTTGATCAGCCGCGCTAGATAGCCTTCCGCCGAATGGACCGGGACGCCGCACATCGGGATCGGGAGGCCCAAGTGCTCGCCCCGGCTGGTAAGCGCGATATCGAGGATCTGGGCGGCCTGCTTGGCATCATCGAAGAACAGTTCGAAGAAATCGCCCATCCGGTAGAACAGCAGGCAATCCGCCGCTTCGGCCTTGAGCGCAAGGTACTGCGTCATCATCGGGGTGGCGGGGCCGCTCATCGTCAACCGGTTAGCCGCTTGAATACGATTCGCCCAAGCGCCCGGGGCCAGCTTTCCCCTATCCCGTGGCGGCGAGTTCCGTTAGGGCTGCCCTCGATCCAGGGAGGTACCGGTGTCCGACGAAACGAGCCCGCGCGACGAGAACAACAGGGTGAGCTTCACCGAGCGTGAAGCCCTGTTCTATCACAAGACGATCCGGCCCGGGAAAATCGAGATCATCGCCTCCAAGCCGATGGCGACCCAACGCGACCTGAGCCTGGCCTATTCGCCGGGGGTGGCGGTGCCGGTCCAGGCGATCGCCGACAATCCGGCCGATGCCTATGAGTACACTGCCAAGGGCAACCTGGTGGCCGTGATCTCGAACGGCACGGCGATCCTGGGCATGGGCAACCTGGGGGCACTGGCATCAAAGCCGGTGATGGAAGGCAAGGCGGTGCTGTTCAAGCGCTTTGCCGACGTGGATTCGATCGACATCGAACTCAACAGCGAAGACCCCGATGCGATCATCGAGGCCGTGGCGATGATGGAGCCGACCTTCGGCGGCATCAACCTGGAAGACATCAAGGCGCCCGAATGCTTCGTGATCGAGCAGGCCCTGCGCGAACGCATGAAGATCCCGGTGATGCACGATGACCAGCACGGCACGGCGATCATCGCCGCCGCCGGCCTGGTCAACGCCTGCTACCTGACCGGACGCGAGTTCAAGGACGTCAAGGTGGTGGTCAACGGTGCCGGCGCTTCGGCCCTGGCCTGCACCGCGCTGATCAAGTCGATGGGCGTGCGCCACGAGAACGTGACCGTCTGCGATACCAAGGGCGTGATCTATGTCGGGCGCGAAGGGGTGGACCAGTTCAAGTCGGCCCATGCCATCGTCACCGAAAAGCGCACGCTGAAAGAGGCCCTGGTCGGTGCCGATATCGTCCTTGGGCTGTCTGCGGCAGGCGCGATCACGCAGGACATGGTCATGGGCATGGCCGCCAAGCCGATCATCTTTGCGATGGCCAATCCGGACCCCGAAATAACTCCGCCCGATGCCAGGGCAGTGCGGCCCGATGCGATCATCGCCACAGGGCGCAGCGACTATCCCAATCAAGTCAACAACGTGCTGGGCTTCCCGTTCATCTTCCGCGGCGCGCTCGATGTGCGGGCGACCACGATCAACGAAGAGATGAAGATCGCCGCCGCCAAGGCGATTGCCGAGCTCGCGCGCGAACAGGTGCCCGAGGAAGTCGCCGCAGCTTACGGACAGAAGTACCAATTCGGACCCGATTACATCATTCCCGCGCCGTTCGATCCGCGGCTGATGGAGATGGTGTCCTCCGCCGTCGCCAAGGCGGCGATGGATACCGGTGTGGCGCAGAAGCCGATCGAGGATTTCGACGCCTATCGTCACAGCCTCAAGGCCCGCCTGAACCCGACCACCTCGGTTCTGACCCAGGTTTACGAGGCAGTGAAGGCCAGCCCCAAGCGGGTAATCTTTGCCGAGGCGGAAGACGAGATCGTGCTGCGCGCGGCAATCCAGTACCGCGATTTCGGCTATGGCGAGCCGGTGCTGGTCGGACGGACCGAGCAGGTCAAGGCCAAGCTGGTCGAACTGGGCGTCGAAAACCCGGACAGCTACGAGATCGAGAATTCCGCGGTCAGCGCGCATGTCCCGGCGATGGTCGAGCTGCTCTATGGCAAGCTGCAGCGGCGCGGCTTCCTGGAACGCGACGTGCGCCGCATGGTCAACCAGGACCGCAATGTCTTTGCTTCGCTGCTGTTGAAGCTGGGCGTGGGCGATGCGATGGTCACCGGCAAGACCCGCACCTTTGCCCAGACCATGCGCGAAGTGCGCCAGGTGCTGGAACCGCAGGAAGGGCGCCTGCCCTTTGGCATCCACCTGATGATCGGCAAGAACTACACCGTGTTCCTGGCCGATACGACCGTCAACGAGCGCCCCAGCGCGGCCGAGCTGGCCGTGATTGCCAAGGAAACCGCCGCCGTGGCGCGGCGCCTGGGCCATGAACCGCGCGTGGCCTTCCTGTCCTATTCGACCTTCGGCAACCCGCCGGGGCGCTGGCTCGAATCGATCCGCGGAGCCGTGGCGATCCTCGATGCCGAGAATCCCGGCTTCGAATACGAAGGCGAAGTGGCCCCCGATGCAGCGCTCAACCCGACGGTGATGAAGAACTACCCGTTCAGCCGCCTGACCGCGCCAGCCACCGTGCGGGTCATGCCCGGGCTGCAATCTGCCCATATCTCGGCCAAGCTGCTGCGCGAGCTGGCGGGTAACGCCACGATCGGGCCGATGCTGATCGGGATGGAAAAGCCGGTACAGGTGATCCCGATGACGGCGATCGCTCCGGATATCCTCACCCTGGCGGTGCTGGCTGCGGCGGGCGTGGCGGGCTGATCCGCATCAGCCGCGCCCCGGGGGTAGGTCCACTTACCCCCAGGCGCGGTAGACCCCGTAGCTGCTGGTCAGGGTCAACACGATCCCGACCATGATCAGCATGGCCTTTGGCGGGAAATGCTTGGCCGCCCAGGCGCCCAGCGGGGCTGCGGCGACACCGCCAATCAGCAGGCCCAGCGTGGCCCCGGCGACATCAGCGAAGCCCAGGTGATAAATGAAGGTGGCGCTGATCGTCAGCGTCAGGAAGAACTCGACCGTGTTGACCGTACCGACCACCTTGCGCGGATCGGCCCCCTGGATCAGCAGGTTCGAGGTGACCACTGGCCCCCAGCCGCCGCCGCCGGCAGCATCGAGGAAACCCCCGACCAGGCCCAGCGGTGCAACGAGGCCCGCCTCGCGCAGCTTGGGGGGATAGAACAGCCCGCGCCACAGCAAGTATAGCCCGATCCCGGCGAGGTAAGTCAGCACGAAGGGCTTGACCACTTCGGCATCGAGCGAGGTGAGGACGTACGCCCCGGCGATGCCCCCAATCATCCCTGGGACCAGCAGGCGGAAAAACAGTGTCTTGTCGACATTGCCGTGGAGCAGGTGGCTGATGCCGGAAGTCGCCGTCGTGAAGCATTCGACCACGTGAACGCGCTGCGATGCCAGTGCGGGCGGCACCCCCAGCACACCGACCAGCAACGTATTGGAAATCACCCCGAAGGCCATGCCCAGCGCGCCATCGACCAGCTGCGCGGCAAAGCCGACCCCGATAAACGGGAGCAGGTAGACCAGATCGATAGTGCCAAGATCCATGACCGACTCCGTTGCGGCTTTTGTCGATCAAAAAACTAGAGTTAAGTGGCCGCGTGCGCCACAAAGTTTTTCGCGCCCGCGCCGAAGCGAAATTATCCTGCGGCAATTTGCCGGTCCGATGCTGGCGAGCCGGACGAGTTTCAGTCGGTGTAGCGCCGCCAAGGGAAGCTGGCCGACAGCCGGCAGGAAGCGCTGGCGACTTCGACCTGCACCACTCCGCCCTGCTCGCCCCACCGGAACGGTACGTAGTAGCGCGCAAAGCGCCCGCTGGCGTCAGCCCGGACGGACCAGTCGATCGGCTTCATGGTGCCATTCTCCAGTCGGTAGTGCGCGGGCTGCCCGGCACCCAGGCCTTCTGCCGCGATCAGCATGAAGCGGCCGTTGCCGGTGACGGTCAATTCGCAGTCAGCGTCGCTGGCCTGGGCCAGGATCGGCCAGCCGCTGTCGATCATGGCCGCCGCCGGGCCTGCCGCGGTCAGGGCCAGGACCATTCCAAGAGTTCTGAACATCCGGGGCCGACCTTTCGCGTTGCCGATCAGGCAGCTTAACCCGGATCGCAGCGCCGTGGCGGGAGGTTTGCACCGCGCGCCAGATCGGCACAGTTTTTAGCGGCGGCGGTAGCGGAAGTACCAGACCTCGTGCCCATAGACCGTGCGCGCCTTGGTCTCGTAACGGGTTTCGGGCCAGCCGCCTGGCCGCTTCTGGAAGTCCTGCGGTTTGTCGATCAGCCATTCGAACTGGTCGGTGTGGCGGCGCATGACCATCAGCGCATGGCGGACATAGACCGCGTGATCGGTGCCGAAACGAAACTCGCCGCCGGGCTTCAATTTCGCCGCAAACAGATCGACCGGGCCGTCGTTCATCATCCGCCGCTTGGCATGGCGGGCCTTGGGCCAGGGATCCGGGTGCAGCAGGTAAAGGAATGCGAGCGAACCGTCCGGAATGCGCCGTAGTACGTCGAGCGCATCGCCGTGAAAGATCCGCACATTGCCGAGCGGGGGGTGGGCCCCGTTGTCTCCCGCCACGTGGGTCAATGCCTGGGCAACACCATTCAGGAATGGCTCGGCACCGATGAAGCCGTGATGCGGCAGCATGTCGGCCCGCGCCGCCATGTGCTCGCCCCCGCCGAAGCCGATCTCGAAATGGAGCGGACAATCCTGCCCGAACAGGCCAACGGCCGTGACCGGTCCTTGCGCCGGCACCGCAATCTGCGGAAGCAGTTGATCGACCAGGTCCTGCTGGCCCGCGCGCAGGGGTTTGCCCTTGGAGCGGCCGTAGAGGCGGTTGATCGTGGTCGGATCGCCGGATTTGTGCGCGGTCATGGGCGGTGCCTCTGGCAGCCGGGTCAACAGGGGTCAAGCGCAGCGGCGCCCTGCCCCGTCAGCGCTCCTCACAAGAAAATTGGGATGGACGCTCCGCAGCGCTTGTGGTGATCAAACAGCATGACGGTCCAGCTCCCCTTCCCAGTTGAAATGGCCGCGCTGACGGACAAGGAAAGGGAAATCCTGCGCCTGCTGGCGGCGGGTCACACCGTCAAATCGATCGCCGCGCACCTGGGACGGTCGGAAGCCTCGATCAACGAGCGGCTGCGCGACGCGCGGCGCAAGACCGGCGTGGGCAGCAGCCGGGAACTGGCGCGGCTGCTCGATACCCAGAAAATCTGGGACAAGAATATCGATCTGGCGAGCCCGCGCTCCCTGGCCAAGGCTCCGGGACGGCCCCGCATGGGGCGCCCATGGTCGAAAGGAACGATTGCCATGCTACTTACCCTGCCAGCCGCCGCGCTTGGCCTGATGCTCGCGGCCAACAACCCGCTGCAGCATTCCGCGCCTGCGCCGTCGGCGCTCACTGCTGCCCCCAAGTCGAGCCCGCTGGTCGGGCGCTGGTCGCTCGACGTTGAGCGCATCCCGGCCGAAGAGCGCCCGCGCCAGGTCACCATTTCCTTCCGGGTCAGCGACGATCAGAAGTGGACGACCGTAGTCGAAATCGTCGGTCCCGATGGCACAACCCGCCGGGCAGAATCGACGGCCGCGCTGGATGGCGTTCCCGTCCCCGTCAGCGGCAGCATGGACTTCATCGACACGGTCTCGCTGCGCCAGCCGGCCCCGAACACCCTGGTCATGACACTGGGCAAGAACGGTGCGCCCGTCTCCACGCGGGTCTATGCCGTGGCGAAAGACCGGAAGTCGATGACCGAAACCATCGTCTGGGCGGGCAATGCCATGCCAAAACTGGAAACGACCAGCTTCAGCCGGGTCGGCTGAACCGTCCGGCCAAAACGAAAACGGCCCGCTTCCAAGGAAGCGGGCCGCATTCAAACCAACGGGTGCGATAGATCAGGCGGCTACTGCCTCTTCGCCCGGATCGCGCAGCACATAGCCGCGGCCCCAGACGGTTTCGATGTAGTTCTCACCGCCGCAGGCATGCGCCAGCTTCTTGCGCAGCTTGCAGATGAACACGTCGATGATCTTGAGTTCGGGTTCGTCCATCCCGCCGTAGAGATGGTTGAGGAACATTTCCTTGGTCAGCGTGGTGCCCTTGCGCAGCGAGAGCAGTTCCAGCATCGCATATTCCTTGCCGGTCAGGTGGACGCGGGCGCCATCGACCTCGACGGTCTTGGCATCCAGGTTCACGGCCAGCTTGCCGGTGCGGATGATCGACTGCGAATGGCCCTTCGAGCGGCGCACCACGGCGTGGATGCGGGCGACCAGTTCCTCGCGGTGGAACGGCTTGGTGACATAGTCATCCGCGCCGAAGCCGAAGGAGCGGACCTTCGAATCCATTTCCGAAATGCCCGACAGGATCAGCACCGGGGTCTGGACCTTGGCGACGCGCAGCTTCTTGAGCACATCATACCCGTGCATGTCGGGCAGGTTGAGGTCGAGGAGGATGATGTCGTAGTCATAGAGCTTGCCCAGGTCCAAGCCCTCTTCGCCCAGGTCGGTCGAATAGACATTGAAGCCTTCAGTGGTCAGCATCAGTTCGATGGCCCGTGCCGTGGTCGGCTCATCCTCGATCAGCAATACGCGCATGGGTATCCCCCTTTGCCCCTTGGTCCGGCAATGACCCCCTCAGCGGGGTCAGTACCTGTCATTAACCATATGACCAATGAAGAGGAAAGGTTAATTTCTCGTAAACGGCAGAAATCCGGCGAGTCGCGGAGGGGGGCTTCAGCTCTCGATAACCCGGGTGGCCGGATGATGCCGATCAAGGTGCCCCCGAATGATCCGAAGATTCCGCGTATTGGAGCGATAGAGCAGGTCAAACAGGTCACCGGCAAGCGGCACTGCGCCAATCGCCGTATCAATCCCGATATTGGCGATCATCCGCCATAGCTGCCAGCGCGGCAGGCCCAGGTTGCGGGCTTCCCAGACCAGATAGAGCCCCATGGCGGCCGTCAGCAGGTCCCCGGCGACCGGGATCACCCCGGCAATCGCATCCAGTCCGACCTTGCGGCGCAGGCCCGGAATTTCGATGATCCCTTCAAGCAGCCGCTCCAGCGCCTCAATCCGGCGGCGCACCGACAACGCATCGGTGCCCAGCGGCAAGTCCACCGGCATCCGTTCGGGCCGCTGGAGGCGGGTGGCAGGCTTGGGCGCGTTCATCGGCAATCCCGTCAATAGCGCGGACCATGCGGGCCGCGGCCCCTATTTGGGGAGCATGGCCAGCGGCATCAAGGGATGGGCGTTCCAGGGATTGGGCAAGAAGCCGGTGGTTTGCCCGCTGACCAGCGACCAGCGGATCGGCACGCCGAACGGAATGAAGCTGTTGGCGATGGTCAATTGCGCTTCGGCCTGGGCAAACAGGTCGGCGCGCTTGGCCGGATCGGGTTCGAGCAGGGCCAAGCCGGCCAACCGGTCCGCGCTGGCGCTGCACAACACCCGTGCATTGGTGCAGCTGAGTTGGTTGAGGAACCAGCTGGCACGGACATA
>JBEGOD010000088.1:0-11984 GCA_041182185.1 Pseudomonadota bacterium | reverse complement strand
CGGCAAAGACGAGCGCCTCGGTGGCGTGATCAAGCCCCATCTCCAGGCCAGTCATGGCGGTCCAGCCCATTTCCTCGAGCTGGTGCCAAAGCTCTGCGGGGCGTTGGCGGGCTTGTTCCAGCGGCATGTTTTCGCGGCACCAATCGGCGGTGGCAGCAACCAGGGCAAGTTGTTCGGTGTTCGGGGTCAGATCCATCGCGCTTACCTCGATTTTGGCAGGCCGAGCAGTCGCTCGGCAATGATGTCGCGCTGGATCTGTGCGGTGCCGCCGGCGATCGTCGCTGCGAAGCCACGCAGATAGTCAGCCACCAGGTCATCGTCGCCATAGCGGAAGTCGAGCACTTCCTCGCCGGCCAGCAGCATCGCCATGCGCTCGAGCCGCTGGCCCAGTTCCGAGGTGAACAACCGGATCACTGAAGCTTCTGGCCCAGGCTGCCCGGTGCGGACTACTTCCGAGATATTGCGATAGGTCATCGCCCGCAGCGCCGCGACTTCGACCCGGAGCTGGGCCAGCTGCTCGGCGATTCGGTCGTCACGCATCGCCCCGGTGGTGCGGGCGCGCTCGAGTAATTCCTCGACTTCCTGGCTCTGCTTGACCTGGTCGGCGATGAAGCCAGTGCCGCGCTCGAAACTGAGCGTCGACATCGCCACCTTCCAGCCATTACCAAGGCCACCGACAACGTTCTCCAATGGAATTCGGACGTCGTCATAGAACACCTGGGCGAACTCAACCTGACCCGACATCTTGCGGATGGGCCGCACTTCGATCCCCGGGGCGTGCATTGGACAGATCACCCATGACAGCCCCTTGTGGCGCTGAGATCCCTCCTCGGTCCGGACCACCAGTTCCTGCCAGTCCGCTACATGGGCGAAGCTGGTCCAGATCTTGGTGCCATTGACCACCAGTTCATTGCCCTCGATCCGGCCGCGGGTTCGGATCCCGGCCAGATCGGAACCGGCACCAGGTTCGGAAAAGCCCTGGCACCAGATCGCGTCGCCGCGCAGGATACGGGGCAGGTGGTAGGCCTTTTGGTCATTGCTGGCGTTGAGGATCAGGGTCGGTCCGCCATGGTTGATGCCTACGAAGTTGGCGCCGATCCACGGGGCGTGGGCCTTGGCATACTCTTCCAGCCAGATGACCTGGCGCAGAATTGAAAGACCGCGACCGCCATATTCGACGGGCCAGTTGATCCCGGCCCAGCCAGCGTCGAATAGTTGGCGTTGCCAGGCCTTGTCGAAATCGATCGCGGCGGCGGCATCCATTGGACGACGTTCAGCCGTGACATTGTCGTGCAGCCAATCCCGGCACTCGGCCCGGAACCGCTCATCATCGAGGGAAAAGGCTACGTGCATCGGCTTCTGACCTCCGGGATTGACGGGCGGCAAACAAGCGTCCCACGATCGCACGCACGTACACGCGCAGGGAACGAGACATGACCGACACACCAGCTCAAATGCCGCACGAACTGGAAGGGAGATGGCGCACGGCCCGGTTGTGGCACGAGGTTTCGCTGGCCCAGGCCATGGCGCAGGCGGCGGCCGATCGTCCCGAAGCGCCCCTGCATTTCTTCGGGGCCAACGGAGAGCGCGTGACCACTCTGGGCGAGGTTCACGCAGCTGGCCTGAAGCTGGCGGGCTCGTTCCACGCGCTTGGCCTGCGGACCGGCGATACGATCGCCATGCAATTGCCCAATGGCCTCGAAAACGCGGTGTTGTTCCAAGCGGCAGCGGCGCTTGGCTGCACGCTGTTGCCGATCGTGCACATCTATGGCCCACACGAATTGGCTCATATCCTGGCCGATAGCAGGGCAAAGGCGCTGATCGTGCCGGACAGGTGGCGGTCGATCGATTACCTGGAGCGATTGGAGCGCCTGCCTGAACTGCCCGAACTCAAGCACCGCATCGTGATGGGTAGCCTTGTGCCGGAGGGGATGCTGGCGCTGGATGCGCTGCCAGTTGGCGACCTTCCGGAAATCAGCGTGGCACCCGATGCGCTGGCGCTGTTGCTCTATACCTCGGGAACGACCGCCGCCCCAAAGGGCGTCCGTCATACATCGCGCAGCCTCCTGGCGGAACTTCTGGCCCAGCGGCAGGATAGCCCGGCCGATGAATACGGCCTTTCGCCCTGGCCATCGGGGCACATTGCCGGGACGCTCGGGGTGATGGGCCATGCCTTGCTGGGTCGGCCGATGGTGATCCTTGAGGCCTGGGACGCGCAACTCGCCGCCGAACTGGTTGAGCGCTTCAAGGTTCGGCAGATGTCCGGCACGCCGTTCCACCTTTCCGGGCTGCTTGAAGAAGCGGCCCGAGACGGGCGCGATATCACCAGCTTTCGTCAGTTCGTGATCGGTGCGACCACCGTCCCGCCAGCCCTCGTAGCGGCCAGTGAGGCCGCTGGAATTCGCTGCTGTCGGTGTTACGGCTCTACCGAAATGCCCACGGTTTCGCAGTGTGTCCCGGACGATCCGCTGGACAAGCGGCTTAGCACAGATGGCCGGCCAAATGCGGGCGTTGAAGTCCGCATCGTTGATGATGAAGGGCGCGATTTGCCCGTCGGTTGCGAAGGCGAAGTGGCCGTGCGGGGGGCAGAGCGATTCATCGGGTACACCGACCCCGTACTCGATGCTGCCAGCTTCCTCTCCGGAGGCTGGTTTCTGACCGGAGACATCGGAAGGCTTGATGCCGAAGGGTTCCTGGCGATCACAGACCGCAAGAAGGATATAATCATTCGCGGCGGTGAGAACATCTCCAGCCGCGAGGTTGAGGAGCTGTTGCTGCAAGTGCCCGGCATTGTCGAAGCAGCCGCAATCGGTGCGCCCGACGCCCGGCTTGGCGAACGGATTTGTGCGGTCGTACGGGTTGGTGCCGGAGCGCGTCCCACGATCGGCGCGATTGGCGCCATATTCAGCGACCTTGGGGTCGCTCGTCAGAAAACGCCAGAGTTGCTGGTTGTGGTCGATGACTTTCCCCGCACGCCCTCGGGCAAGATCCAGAAGGCCGAACTGCGTCGCAACCTGGCCGAACAGACGCGGGACGCATGAGGCGGAGCGCGTTTGCATCGCCCCACTTTCGCACCCATCCATCATCCTGGCATCCCTGCAACTGGTTCGATCCACCTGCCTACCTGCCGGGCAGTGTGAATCGCGGCTTGATCTGTATCACCTAGTTATATAACTGACAGTTCTATTGAGCCGTTCGACCGGGCTAGTCAATCCCGCTGAGCGGGGTCAGTCGCCCGGACATATAGGAGAAGGCCATGGCGTTCAAAACGCGCATCACTGAGATGCTTGGAATCGAGCATCCTATCGTTCAGGGCGGCATGCAGGGCGTCGGCATTGCCGAGATGGCAAGCGCGGTATCCAACGCCGGCGGGTTGGGGATCTTGACGGCCCTGACTCAGCCTTCGCCTGCTGCGCTCTCCGCCGAAATCGAACGTTGCCGTAGGATGACCGACAAGCCGTTCGGCGTGAACATGACAGTGTTCCCGACAATAAACTCACCAGATTATAAGGCATATGCCCAGGCGATAATCGACAGTGGTGTGAAGATCGTCGAGACTGCCGGAACGCCTGCCGTGCGCGAGATCTGGGAAATGTTGAGGCCCCACGGCATCAAGATTCTCCACAAATGCACGGCCGTGCGCCACGCGGTCTCGGCCGAGAAGGCCGGGGTGGACGTGATTTCGATCGACGGCTTCGAGTGCGCCGGCCACCCCGGTGAGGATGACATTCCCGGCCTGATCCTGATCCCCGCCGCCGCCGACAAGGTGAAGATCCCGCTGCTCGCCAGCGGCGGTTTTGGCGATGGGCGCGGGCTGGCCGCCGCCCTGGCTCTCGGGGCTGAGGGGATCAACATGGGCACGCGGTTCTGTGCGACAGTCGAGGCACCAATCCACGACAACGTTAAGCAGGCCTACCTCGATAATGATGAGCGCGGCTCGGTCCTGATCTTCCGCAGCCTGAAGAACACGGCCCGCGTCGGCCGCAGTGCCGTGTCGGAAGAGGTCGCCCGCCGACTTGCCGTGCCCGGTGCGACTTTCGACGCGGTCAAAGAACTGGTCGCCGGTGCCGCCGGGCGCGAAATGCTGCAGACCGGTGATCTGTCCAAGGGCGTATTCTGGGCAGGGATGGTCCAGGGCCTGATCCATGACATTCCAACTTGCCAGGTCCTTATCGACCGGATCGTGGCCGAAGCCGAAACCATTATCCGCCAGCGCCTTGCCGGCATGCTGGCCTGACACGGGAAAAACCGATGAAGATCGACAATACAACCGCTGCAGTGGTGACCGGGGCAGCCTCGGGCCTTGGCCGCGCGACGGCCGAGGCGCTTGCTGCAGCCGGGGTCAAGGTCGCCATTTTCGATCTGAACGAGGGACTGGGCGAGGAAGTGGCAAAAGCCATCGGCGGCCTGTTCTGCAAGGTCGACATCATGAGCGAGGAGTCGGTCGTCGCCGGCTTCGAAAAGGCCCGCGCAGCCCACGGGCAGGAGCGCATTTTGGTCCATTGCGCCATGGCAAACCGCAAGGGCAAGACTGTCGGCCGTAACAAGGAAACTGGCGAATTCGTCCGCTTCTCGACCGAGGATTACGAGTTCGCAGCACAGGGCATCCTGATTTCGAGCTACCGCGTCGCCTCGCTTTCGGCGCTCGGCATGGCCAGCCTGGAACCGCTGGAAGATGGCGAGCGCGGTTGCATCACGCTGACTGCCTCGGTGGCGGCCCAGGACGCCCAGATCGGCCAGGTGGCTTATGGTTCGCTCAAGGCCGGGGTCAATGGCCTCGTCCTGCCAATGGCGCGCGACCTGATGGATCTGGGAATCCGCGTCAATTCGATCATGCCGGGCATTTTTGGCACGCCACTGCTAGGGCGCCTGCCGGAAAAGGTGCTGGACAACCTGAATGCCTCGGTGCCTTTCCCCAAGCGTCTGGGTAAGCCCGAGGAATATGCCTCGCTCGCCATGGAGCTGGTTCGCAATTCCTATTTCAACGGCCAGGCGATCCGTCTTGACGGCGCAATCCGCATGGCACCTCGCTAAGTCTCGAAAGGACCAGACCATGGCCGAAGCCTACATCGTTGATGCCGTTCGAACCCCCCGCGGCATTGGCAAGCCCGGGAAGGGTGCACTAGCTCATTTGCACCCGCAGGATCTGGGTGCGTCCGTCCTGCGCGCGATCCGTGACCGCAACAGCCTGGACACGGCCAAGGTCGATGACATCGTCTGGTCGTGCAGTCAGCAGCGCGGCAAGCAGGGCGGGGACCTGGGACGCCTCTCGGCGCTCTGGGCAGGCTATGATGTGAAGGCCAGCGGCACCACGATCGACCGGTTCTGCGGCGGTGGAATCAGCAGCGTGAGCTTCGCCGCCGGGCAGATCATGGCCGGATTCGAAGACGTGCTCATTGCCGGCGGGACCGAGATGATGAGCTATCATTTCGAACTCGACGCACTGGAAGGCCAGACTGAGCTCGGCCAGTTGGGCCGGGCACGCGGCAACGAGGCGCTCTATGAAACGCATCCGATCTCGGCAGTGGGCGTCGCCGCCGATGCGATTGCCGGGATGGAAGGCATCAGCCGGGCCGACCTTGAAGCGCTGGGCGCCGACAGCCAGCGCAAAGCCAAGGCGGCAATCGACGAAGGCCGCTTCGCGAGAAGCATCATCCCGGTGCAAAACCGCGATGGCAGCCTGGCTTTGGACCACGATGAATATCCCCGCCCAGAAACCACCGCAGAAGGGCTCGCCGCGCTGAAGCCGGCTTTCGTGGCGATGGAGCAGGTGCCAGCGGCGTCCGACGGGACCACCATGCGACAGATGATCGAGCGCAAGTATCCTGATCTGAAGTGGGAGCCAGTACACCATGTCGGAACCAGTTCAGGGGTCGTGGATGGTTCGGCAGCCCTGCTGCTGGCGTCCGAGCAGGGGCTGAAGGACAACGGCTGGAAGCCGCGCGGGCGGATCGTGACTGCGGTCAACGCCGGCGACTGCCCGACCCTGATTCTCAATGCGCCGGTACCGGCCGCCAAGAAGGCACTGGAGCGCGCCGGCCTGACCGTGGCCGATATCGATGTCTGGGAGATCAACGAGGCTTTTGCCGTCGTAACTGAGAAGGCGATCCGCGATCTGGGCATTGATCGGAGCAAGGTGAACATCAACGGCGGCGCGATTGCGCTGGGGCACCCGATTGGCGCCACCGGATCAATCCTGATCGGGATGGCGCTTGACGAACTGGAGCGATCCGGGGGACGCTATGGCCTGATCACCATGTGCGCATTTGGTGGCATGGCTCCAGCAATCATCATTGAACGTATAAGCGCCTGAACGGTGCAAGCCAGGGAACGGAACATGCATCAGGTTGGCTCCACTGAAGTTATCGACGGGATCGGCATCCTCACCATCGACTATCCGCCGGTCAACGCACTGTCCGTCCATACCCGCAAGGCACTGGATGAAGGGTTTCGGCAGTTCGCTGCTGACGACGACGTCAAGGCAATCGTGCTGATCTGTGCAGGGCGGACTTTCATCGCCGGGGCTGACATTTCGGAATTCGGCAAGAACCTAGGCGGACCAAACCTTCAGGAAGTGTTCGACATTATCGAGAACGGCACCAAGCCGGTCGTTGCGGCGATTCACGGTACGGCGCTGGGCGGCGGTTACGAACTGGCTCTTATCTGCCATTACCGGATCGCAGTACCATCAGCGAAGGTCGGGCTGCCCGAAGTGGCGCTGGGCCTGCTGCCTGGGGCAGGAGGCACGCAGCGCTTGCCACGCATCGTCGGGATTCCGGCGGCACTCGACCTGATCACCGGCGGTGCCCCGGTGGGGGCGAAGAAGGCGCTGGAACTGGGCATGATCGATGCCCTGGCCGAAGAGGGCAAGCTGCGCGAGGACGCGATCGCCTTCGCCCGCAAGCTGGTGGAGCTGGGCGGGCCGCTACTTCGGGTCCGCGACCGGCAGGACAAGGTCGAACCCTACCGCGGCCAGCATGAAATCTATGCGAACTACTTGAAGAAGAATGCACGCCAGTTCCGGGGCTTCAAGGCACCGTTCAACATCGTCAAGGCGATCGAGGCTGCGGCCGAGCTAGATTTCGATGCTGGCATCGCCCGTGAGCGCGAACTGTTCCAGGAACTGGTCACCAGCACCGAAAGCGCCGCCCAGCGGTATTACTTCTTTGCCGAGCGCGAGGGGGCGAAGGTTCCAGACCTGCCCAAGGATACCGAAGTTGTGCCGGTCACGACTGTCGGTGTGATCGGCGCCGGCACCATGGGCGGCGGGATCGCCATGAACTTCCTAAACACTGGCGTGCCGGTGACGATCGTCGAGCGAGAACAGGCCGCGCTGGACCGGGGAGTCGAGGTAATCCGCAAGAACTACGAGGGGTCTGCAGCCAAGGGGCGGATGACCCCTGAGCAGGTTAAGCAGCGTATGGCGCTGCTGACGCCGTCGCTTGATCTGGAGGCGCTGGGTCAGGTCGACCTCATCATCGAGGCCGTGTTCGAGGACATGGGGATCAAGCAGGACGTATTTGGCGGGCTCGACCAGATCGCCAAGCCCGGCGCGATCCTGGCCACCAACACCTCGTTCCTTGACGTTGACGAGATCGCCTCGGCTACCGCGCGGCCGGAGAGTGTGGTCGGCCTGCATTTCTTCTCGCCTGCGAATGTCATGCGCCTGCTGGAAATCGTGCGCGGCGCGAAGACCTCGAATGCGGTGCTGGCGACCGCACTCAAGATTGCCAAAACCATTGCCAAGGTTCCGGTAGTCAGCCGCGTCGGTCCAGGTTTCATTGCCAATCGCGTGATGAGCCCGCGCAGCCGCCAGGCAATGGAACTGGTGCTGGAAGGTCCAAGTCCGCAGGAAATCGACCAGGCAGTCTTCGACTATGGCTTTGCCATGGGGCCCTTCGCGATGGGCGATCTGGTCGGCCTGGACGTGATCGGTCGCGGTTTGAACGAGCGCACCTTGCAAGGGGATCTCGTCAAGCTCGGTAGGCTTGGCCAGAAGTCGGGCGGCGGCTTCTACGATTATGACGAAAGGCGCACGGCAACACCCAGCCCGGTTGCAGCAAAAGTGATCGCCGACTTCGCAGCATCGAAAGGGATCGAACAGAAGGGCCCCTTGGCCGCAGACGCCATTATCGGGCGTTTGCTCTACCCTGTGGTCAACGAAGGCGCGAAGGTCCTTGAAGAGGGCATTGCCATCCGTGCGAGCGATATCGATGTAGCCTGCATCCTCGGTTACAACTGGCCAGTATACACTGGTGGTCCGATGTTCTGGGCCGACACGATCGGGCTGGAGAAGATCGTCTCGGGTCTGCGCGCGATGGGGATCGAGCCGGCGCAACTGCTGGTTAACAAGGCGGCCGCCGGGGAAACGCTGTCCGGAAGGTAAGGGCGGATTCTGCTATCCCTATGGTTGGAAATTTCCTCCCTGCAGGGCACGGCAAGGTTCCACAAAATGAGGCGAGTTTGAGATATTATGTTTGAATCTGTGTATTTTATATCGGAATCATAATCCGCGTGTCGGGGGTTCGAGTCCCTCCTCCGCTACCATCTCTCCCGCAGTTCTAATTCCGTAATAGCTCTACCGCAGCGCGCGCAATTGGCTCCAGCGCGCCATGATCGGCCGCCAGGATCGCGGCCTTCATTCGCGGGTCCCAGAAGTCACGCAGATGCTGCGCCGTCGCCGCAATGGCCGCTGCCTCACCCTGCGCGGCCAGGTTGCGGGCGATCTGGTTGGCCATGTAGATCAGGCGCGCGGGATCCATTGCTATTCCGCTGGCCCAGGTGCGATGCGGCGGCTCTTTTCCGACCAGCTGGCATAGCTTTCCTGCCATTCGGTCGGCCCATTGCTGGGCGCCACCTGAACCGCCGTCACCTTGTATTCCGGGCAATTGGTCGCCCAATCGGAAAACTCGGTGGTGACGACATTGGCCTGGGTCGCGGGGTGGTGGAAGGTGGTATAGACCACGCCCGGGGCAACCCGCTCGGTCACTTCAGCGCGCAGGGTGGTTTCGCCGGTGCGACTGGCCAGGCGGACCCAGTCGCCGGTCTTGAGCCCGCGGTTTTCGGCATCGGTCGGATGGATCTCGAGCAGGTCCTCATCGTGCCAGACGGTGTTGCCAGTCCGCCGGGTCTGCGCCCCCACGTTATACTGGCTGAGGATGCGTCCGGTGGTGAGCAGCAGTGGGAAGCGCGGACCGGTGCGCTCGTCGGTCGGCACATAATCGGTCACCACGAACTTGCCCTTCCCTTTGCCATCTGGGCCACGCACGAAACCATCAACGTGCATGATCGGGCTGCCATTGGGAGCCTTGTCGTTGACCGGCCACTGCAGCGAGCCTTCGCGGTCGAGCCGCTCGAACGAAACTCCGGCAAAGGTCGGGGTCAGGCGGGCGATCTCGTCCATGATTTCGCTGGGGTGGCTGTAGTTCCAATCCAGCCCCATCGCGCGGGCTAGCTCCTGCGTGACCTGCCAGTCCTCAAGGCCATTAGCCGGCTCCATCACTTTGCGAACCAGCTGGATCCGGCGCTCGGCATTGGTGAAGGTGCCGTTCTTCTCAAGGAAGGTCGAACCCGGCAGGAAGACATGGGCGTAGTTGGCGGTCTCGTTGAGGAACAGGTCGTGGACGATCACCACATCCATCGCCTTGAGCCCGGCGGCGACATGATGCGTGTTGGGATCGGACTGGAGGATATCCTCTCCTTGGATATAGATTGCGCGGAACGAACCATCGAGCGCGGCGTCGAGCATGTTGGGGATGCGGAGGCCCGGTTCTGCGTCAAGCGTCACGCCCCAGTCCTGCTCGAACAGGCTGCGGGCCGCGGTATCGGAGATGTGGCGGTAGCCCGAAAGCTCGTGCGGGAACGAGCCCATGTCGCAGGCACCCTGGACATTGTTCTGCCCGCGCAGCGGGTTCACGCCGACCCCGGGGCGGCCGATGTTTCCGGTGGCCATGGCGAGGTTGGCGATCGCCATTACGGTCGAGGAGCCTTGCGAATGCTCGGTCACGCCAAGCCCGTAGTAGATCGCCCCGTTGCCGCCGGTGGCATAGAGCCGTGCGGCGCCGCGCAATTCGGCAGCGGGCACGCGGGTCACTGCCTCCAGCACTTCCGGGCTGTGCCTCGCATCGGAAACGAACCGCGCCCAGTCCTGGTACTCATCCCAATCACAGCGCGCGCGGATGAACTCTTCGTTGGCGAGGCCCTCGGAGACGATCACGTGGGCCATCGCAGTCAGCACCGCGACATTGGTGCCGGGCTGGAGCGGCAGATGATGTGCCGCCTGAACGTGCGGCGAGCGGACCAGGTCAATCCGGCGCGGGTCGATCACGATCAGTTTCGCACCCTGCCGCAAGCGGCGCTTCATCCGGCTGGCGAAAACCGGGTGCGCGTCGGTCGGGTTGGCGCCGATCACCAGGATCACGTCGGCGGCCATTACGCTGTCGAAATCCTGCGTGCCGGCCGAGGTGCCGAAGGTGGTCTTGAGCCCGTAGCCGGTTGGCGAGTGGCAGACCCGCGCGCAGGTATCGACATTGTTCGATCCGAAGCCGGCGCGGACCAGTTTCTGGACCAGGAAGGTTTCCTCGTTGGTGCAACGGCTGGAGGTGATGCCACCCAGCGCCCGTGCGCCATACTCATCCTTGATCGCGGACAGCCGTGCGGCGGTGTAGGCCAGCGCCTCGTCCCAGCTCACCACCCGCCAGGGCTCGTCGGTCGATTCCCGGATCATCGGGTCAAGGATGCGGTCCTGGTGGTGGGCATAGCCCCAGGCGAAGCGGCCCTTGACGCAGGAGTGGCCGCGGTTGGCCTTGCCGTCCTTCCACGGCACCATCCGCACCAGTTGTTCGCCGCGCATTTCCGCGCGGAAGGTACAGCCGACCCCGCAATAGGCGCAGGTGGTGATCACCGCACGCTCGGGCTTGCCGATCTCCGCTACCGCCTTTTCCTGTAGCGTCGCGGTGGGGCAGGCCTGGACGCAGGCCCCGCACGAAACGCATTCGCTGGAGAGGAAATCGTCGCCCGATTGCCCGGCGCTGATCTTCGAATCGAAACCCCGCCCTTCGATCGTCAGGGCGAAAGTCCCTTGAACTTCATCGCAGGCACGCACGCAGCGCGAGCAGGCGATGCACTTGGAAGGATCGAAATCGAAATAGGGATTGGAGCTATCGGTCGGCAGGCCAAGGTGGCTTTCACCCGCATAGCCATAGCGCACGTCGCGCAGGCCCACTTCGGCGGCGGTATCCTGAAGCTCGCAATCGTTGTTGGCACTGCAGGTCAGGCAATCGAGCGGGTGGTCGGAGATGTAGAGCTCCATCACCCCCTTGCGCAGCTTCTGCAGCAACGGCGTCTGGGTCTGGACGACCATGCCCGGCTCAACCGGTGTGGTGCAGCTGGCGGGGGTGCCGCGGCGTCCCTCGATCTCCACCAGGCACATCCGGCACGAACCGAAGGCTTTGACGCTGTCGGTCGCGCAGAGGCTGGGGATCGCGCCGCCGCATTCCGCCGCCGCGCGCATCACGCTGGTCCCGGCGGGCACAGTGACGTCGCGGCCATCGATGCGCAGCGTTACCGCTTCGTCCGATTGGACCGCAGGCGTGCCGAAATCGGCCTGCCGCTCATAGCCCATGGTGCGTCTCCACCGCCCGCAAGTCGTCGGGCGAGTTGATATTAGCAGGAGCCGATTCAAGTTGCACGGGCCGCGCGCCAATCGCTTCGGCCAGGGCCCGCATCGAGTGCTTGCCGGTCCCGTGGAGGATGGCTTCGATCGCTGCGGCAGCACTGGCAGGCCAGAGCCCGATCCCAGGCTGCGCGGCCAGATAGGCCGGGGCCGGAGCCAGCAGCACGGGCAGGTCTTCGGGCAAGTGCGGTGCATCGACACCGCAGGTCAGCACCGCCTCATAGCCTTCGTCCTGAGCCAGGCGGAGCGCGGCCGCCAAACCGCCCAGCGGCCCCATGCCCGGACGCGGCCAGTCCGGCAGGGTCGGGGC
>JBEGOD010000087.1:0-18055 GCA_041182185.1 Pseudomonadota bacterium | reverse complement strand
GAGCGAAATGACGCTGTCGGCGATCAGGAAGGCGACCAGCAGCAGCCAGCGCGCGAGGTGTTCGGACAGCTTGCGCAGGGTCCCCGTCAGGACACCGCGCCGCCGGCCGCGGGCAAGCCCGGTGACCAGATCGGTAAAGAGATAGGCGCTTGGCGCCGTGACCGCGAGCAAGGTCCAGAGCCACGGCGCGCCGGGCAACAGGAGCCAGCCCGCCAGCAGCAGTGCGACAATGCTCGGCGGGATCAGGCTGCGGCGCAGGTTGTCGATGATCCGCAGCCGGTCGAACAGGGTCAGGCGGTTGACGAGCCGGGTGTCGTTTGCCCCCGGGACGCGGGTAAACAGCCATGGCAGCAGCTGCCAGTCCCCCCTGATCCAGCGATGGCTGCGCCGCGCGTATTCGAGGTAGTTGGCCGGGAACCCTTCATAGAAGATCACGTCGCTGACTAGCGCGGCACGGCCATGGAGGCCTTCCCACAGGTCATGGCTGAGCAGGGCATTGTCCGGCACCCGCCCGGCCAGGCTGGCTTCGAAGGCAGCGACATCGTAGATGCCCTTGCCGGCATAGTTGCCGGTTCCGGTCAGGTCCTGGTAAACATCGCTGACCGCGCGCGAATAGATGTCGATCGCGGTATCGCCGCCGAACAGTCGCGCAAACCGGGAAACTCCGGCGGGGGATGGGACAATCTCGATCCGCGGCTGCAATACCGTATAGCCGCGGATGACCCGGCCGCGGGCATCGAACTGCGGCCGGTTCAGCGGGTGCGCCAGGGTTCCGGCGAGGCGCTGGACCGAGCCCGGCGGTAGGCGCGTATCGGCATCGGCCGTGACTACGAAGGGCGCTCCGGCCAGGCGCGCCACCGGTCCGCTGCTCAGGCTGAAGGCTCGCCTGTCACCGGTCAGCAGGAAAGCGTCGAAATCCTCCAGTTTGCCGCGCTTGCGCTCGCGCGCCATCCAGCAGCGCTGCTGGGGATTGTAGGCTCGGGGCCGGTGCAGCAAGCAGAACGGCCCGTCATTCGGGCTCTTCCCGTAGCGGCGGTTGAGCTGCCGGATGCCGTCCACCAGGGCTGCTTCGACCGCATCGTCGCTGGCAAGGCACTGTTCGGGGGCATCGACCGGATCGCTGAGCAAGACGAAGTGGCTGGCCTGGGGATTGGCGAGGTAGTGCGATTCAAGCCTGTTGAGCAGCGGCGCTGCATCATCGGGACGCCCGACAATCACCGGGACGACCACGACAGTGCGCCACTGCGGATCGATCGATGCGGCGAAATCGAACTTGGGCAACTGCCGCGGACGGGCGATCAGCGTCACCAGCCAGTTGACGAAGGTAACACTCAATACCGATGCCGGCAGCAAGGCCAGCAAGATACCGAACGCCAGCTGCGCCGGGCTGGCAGTGACCTGCCACAAGTAGAGCGCCGGGACGAACACGCCTGCCAGGCCGACCAGGGTCAGCGCGCAGCCATAGAAGAACCCCGGATGGGCCAGCATGAACCGCCCCGCCATGGTCGCCAGCGTTGGACGCGCGCCGATCGCACGCTCGAACTCGGGCAGGCCAAACCCGGCCAGCCAATAGCCGACATGGCGGCAGTCCGGCGCGATCCCGTCGGCGGCCATGGCGACTGCCCGTTCGGCGCCGGCGGATTCCGCCATCGAGCTGCGCGCGGAAAGCCGCTCGACCGAACGGCGATACTGGTCGCGCGATTCGAAATCCATCGCCGCATAGGCTTGCGCCGGATCGCGCTTGAGCACCGCCTCCACCGCGCTTGCCGCATCGAAGATGTCATTCCAGGCGATGGCCGAGATGACGCCGAGATTGGCCAGGCCATGGGCGACATCGTCGCTGGGATCGGCACCCGATACAGCTGTTTTCGCACAGGCGCTGAGCGCAAATGGCACGGGGACGGCCGGGAAGAGCTGGGCGAATCCCTGCGCCAGCCGTTCGATGCAGGCCAGCCGCAGCATTACCGGCAAGGCCCACAGCTCGGCGATCGTCAGGGCGGCCGCCGCTTGATAGCCTTCGAGATAGGAGAGCACGGCTTCGCGCGAGAGCTGGTTGTGGACTGTGCGCAGCAGATCGTGCGCCAGGGCAAAGACCCGCGTCGTTCCGGCTTGTTCGCCCGCGTCAAACGCGATCAGGCGGCGATAGAAGCCGGCCGGCAGGTCATCTTCGATCAGTAAGGCCGCGCGTTGTACCTGATAGGCGTTGTCGAGCAGCCATTCGGCGGCGGAGCGGCAGTCGGCTTCGGCCTTGGCGGCTGCCCTGGTTGCCTCATTCAGCCAGGATGCCAGTTCGGCAATGCGCTCGCGTACGGGCAGGGGGCGGGGCCGGGCAGCGGGAGACCATGCGGCGTGTTGCAGGCTGGTTTCGCGGGCCGCCGCGTGGATCGGGCTGGCGTCTTCGTTCACCGTCAACCGAACTGCATGCGCAATGGCTGATGCTGGAGGCCGACCTCGCTTGGCGGCGGATTGCCTGCCACCGGTCGGACGACCAGCAGCGGTTGGGTGGTGGTCGATGCCAGGTAGGAAGCGACGCTGCCGATCGCCAGTTCGACCCCGCGGCGGGCGCTTTGCCCACGGGCCGAAAGGATCGTCAGGTCACTGCCGGTCTCGCGGCAGGCGCGGGCCAGAACGGTTCGGACATCCCCGGAAAGGCAGCTGGTCCGGGCCGATATCCCGTGATCGATCAGGTGCCGTCGCTGGCGCTCCAGATAGGCCCGGCCAACGCGCTCGTTGCGCTCGACAAGCTGGTCGCGCAGTTTGAGGTCGACCGGGTCCAAGGGGCCGACTTGCGTAAGTACGGCTTCGGGGATGACGTGGACCAGCACCACCTCTGCTCCGGTATGATGGGCGATCTGACAGGCCGAAGCCAGCGCCGCCTCGCCAAAGCACGAACCATCCAGCGGCACCATGATCCGGTCGATCGGACGGCTCGCGCTTGCCTGGCCGGTCGGCACCAGCAGGACCGGTCCGGGGGCCTGTTCGACAATCCGATCCAGCAGCGCGCCGCAGGCCGAGGTGCTCGGGAGCGAACCGGATTTCCCCAGGACCAGGATCACGCCTGGCTCGGCTGACAGGCGACAGATCTCACCGACCGGATCGCCTTCGGCGACCCTGACCGTCGGTGCGGCCATCCCCTTGAGGTTGCCGTCCAGCATCCGCTGCAACCGGCGCAGTGCCTGGTGGTGCTGGAATTCGGTTTCGACGGGATCGGGATGGAACAGGAACGACGTGGCAGGTTCGATCACCTGGAACAAGGTCAGGCCTGCCCCGAAAGCTTCGGCGAACTGCCGGGCGGCTTCGGCAACCTTCAGGGCATTGTCGGAATCGTCGAGGCAGGCGACGATCATGGTCCGCGCGGCGGTTTCCGTGGCGAGCTTTGCGCAGATGCCCATAGTTCCAAGCTTCCTGTACGGACGGCCTTCAGCTTGCCCGGTCGACCGGAGAACATGCCTGCACCGCCCCTGCGAGTGTCAGGAATTGGCGCGCCCCACGCGTGCTTCAACCGGACCTGGCGACTTCAGCCGCGAAGCCCGTCCATGCGAAATACGGACAGATACTTGTTGCCGGGCAAATGCCTGGTCTGCCGCCGTTATTTGCCCAGGCTGCGGCCGGGGCGGCTAGCACTGCGTAGATTTGCGGATTCGATCCGGTGCGGCGCTTGGGCAGCGATCAGCGGCAAGAGAATCAACCAAGCCGTGGTGTGCCCGAAATGACCAGCCTGAGCCCGCAATCCGGATCCGCCACCGCGGCGCGCGGCGTGGCTTTCCATCATGCCGTCCGCCACTTGGCTGCGGGTCAGGAGCGGCGCGCTGCGACCAGGTCCCCTGGCCGTCCCGTCGAAGCCGCCACTATGCTGTTGTCCGCTGCAAGCCGCATGCGCGCACTGATCGGCCCTTCGACCTGGCTCAATCTCGATCTCGTTGCGCCGGACATGGCGCTGCGGCGCGCAGACAGCGCTGCTTTCGAACAGATCCTGATCACGGCGATCGGCTGTCTTGGCCGAAATGGGCAACCGCCGCGCAATGTGACGATCCGGGTTCGCAAACTGGGCCGCAAGGCCCTGGTCCTGATCGCCCACGATGGATCGCCAGCGAGGCTGCTTCATCCGGGCAGCCATTTTGCCCCGCTCGTTCGGCTCGCCATCGCCGAGCTCCGGCCGATCCGGTTCCGGCACCTGGGCAAGCTCGAAGTCATCGCGGTCACCGCAGGCCTTAGCGCCGCAAAGCCAGCGGCTGCGGGGCAGCGCCACCGGAAGAACAAGGAGGTCGACAATGAAGACCGACAGCCAGTTGCAGCATGACGTGATGGAGGAACTGCGCTGGGATCCGATGGTCGATCATACCGAGATCGGCGTTTCGGCCAGCGCAGGCGTGGTGACGCTATCGGGCATCGTCCAAAGCTTCTCGCAAAAGGACGCGGCCGAACGTGCCACCAAGCGGGTCAGGGGCGTCAAGGCCATTGCCGAGGAACTGACCGTCCGCCTGCCGCGTCAGCGCCAGAACGCCGATGCCGAAATCGCCAAGCGGATTACCGATGTGCTGGGCTGGAACACGCTGGTCCCGGATGACTGCGTCCAGGTCAAGGTCGAGAAGGGCTATGTCACCCTGACGGGCTGCGTCGACTGGAATTACCAGAGCATCGCGGCCCGCGATGCCGTTGCCAAGATTTCCGGTGTGGTCGGCATCCGCAACGAGATCCAGATCAAGGCCACCCCAGCGAGCGGAGACGTGCGCCAGCTGATCGAGGAAGCGATCAAGCGCCTGGCGGCGCTCGATGCGGCCGAGATCGAGGTCAAGGCCGAAGGCCACAAGGTCCGCCTCTATGGGCGCGTGCACAGCTGGGCTGAACGCCGCGCTGCCGAAAACGCAGCCTGGTCGGCCGCTGGAGTCAACGAGGTTGTCAATAACATCGTCGTTACGGTCTGAAAGGAGGGTGGCGCCGATCGCCAGTGTGATCGGGTGACAGGGCTGCGCTGATTCGCGTCCAATTTGCGCCAAGCCGGCCGGCAGGGCGGGCAATAGGGTATATCCCCTATCGCCCCCCCCTTGTGCCATGATATCTGGGGCAGATGATTGATATTCCGACATCGGGGTCTCAGCTGCTCCCCTCGCATCCCCTGGTCGAATCCGACCAGCGCGAGCTATTCCTGCAGACATTGATCAATGCCTTTCCCGATGTTCTGGTGGTGATCGACACGGCCGGGACCATTGTTGCTTTTGGAGATTCGGTCGGAAAACTCCTCGGCTATGCGGCTGCCGACCTGGTTGGCCAAAACGTCTCGATCCTGATGCCGGAACCGGATCGGCGGGCACATCCCGGCTACATTCAACACTATCTGGAAACGGACGAGAAACGCATCATCGGGGTTGGACGGACCGTGCGCGCGCTGCGCCGCGATGGCCGGATCGTCCCGGTGGATCTGAATATTCAGGAAGCGCTGATCGGGACCAACCGTCTGTTCATCGGTTTTCTGCACGATGCCACCGAAGCCGATCAGCAGCGCCGGCGACTGGCGAGCCTTTCGGCACAATTGGCGCAGGCCTCTCGCATTTCCTCAATGGGCCTGCTTGCCAGTGCGATCGCGCATGAGTTGAACCAGCCGCTCGCCGCAATCCGCAATTATGTCGAAGCCTTGTCTGCCCTGTCGGAGCGGCCCGGTGCGATCGATCCGGGTTTAATGCGCGAGGCGGCCGACGCCTGTAGCGGCGAAGTGGCGCGGGCCGGGGAAATGATCCGCCGGCTGCGTGACTTCCTGTCGCAAGGCAATGCAGAAAGGGCGCATGAATCGCTGCACAAGCTGGCAACGAATGCGATCCATCTTGCCCTGGCCGATGGCGAGGGTGCGGGGGTTGAGCTGAAGCTCGAACTTGATGCGGGCGGCGATGCCGTGCTGGTCGATGGCATCCAGGTCCAGCAAGTGATCTTCAACCTGCTGCGCAATGCCTTGCAGGCGATGGCAACGCAGGATCACAAATTCATCCGGGTCGGCAGCTGCCGGCAAGGCGAAATGGTCGAGGTTGTCGTTGATGACATCGGTCCCGGGATTCATCCTGATCGGCAATTGCAGCTGTTCAAACCTTTCGGAACAACAACCTCGACCGGGATGGGCCTGGGGCTTTCGATCACGCAGATGATCGTCGAAGCGCACGGTGGCAGGATCTGGCTGGGACAATCGCAACTTGGTGGCACCGCGTTTCATTTCACGCTGCCGCTTTCTCCGCCGTGAGGACATTCCACCATGCCACATGCTCACCCGGTCTATGTTGTCGATGACGATCCCAGCCTGCGCAATTCGCTGCGCTTCCTGTTGGCGAACAACGGTCGCGAAGTGCTCAGTTTCGATTGCGGGGAAGCATTTCTGGCCAAGGCGGCGGAACTGGTCCCAGGGGTGGTCCTGCTCGATGTGCAGCTGTCGGGCATCGATGGGCTGAGCGTGCAATCAAGGCTGCGTGATCTGGGCCTGAACCTTCCGGTCGTGATCATTACCGGGCATGGAGACATCGCCCTGGCAGTCCGCGCCATGAAGGCCGGCGCCATCGATTTCCTGACCAAGCCGTTCGCCAGGAGCGACCTGCTGGATATCATCGCGCAGGCTGACCGCAGGCTTAGCCAGTCGGAAGCCGGTGCCTTGCAGCAGGACAGTGCCCGGCAGAAATTGCTGCCACTGACCCTGCGCGAATACCAGGTGCTGAACGAGTTGGCGCGCGGGCATCCCAACAAGACGATCGGCTACGATCTGGGGATCAGTTCGCGCACGGTGGAAATCCATCGCGCCAACGTGATGCGCAAACTTGGCGTGCACAATTTCCCCGACGCCTTGCGGATCGCTTTCGCCGCAGGCCTGCCGATGGCCCTCGCCGATCTAGAAGGCCTGTTGCTGCAAACCAGCCTGCCGCTCGTCGCAACCGGACCGCCTCACGCTGAAATCGAGCTTCCGTTGCCAATCGACCAGCCCGGACCGATACGGGCCGATTGAGCCCGCACCTATTCAGGGGCTGAGCGGAATGGCGGCAGCACCCTGGGTGCTCGGCAGTGAAATTCCAGCGTGCCGCCGCCGCCACGATCACGTCTCGATCGGGATCTTGTGGAGCCGCTCCGGCGCGTTCTTG
Organism: Pseudomonadota bacterium; assembly: GCA_041182185.1. GTDB lineage: Bacteria > Pseudomonadota > Alphaproteobacteria > Sphingomonadales > Sphingomonadaceae > Novosphingobium. The sequence continues at coordinate 10,946 of JBEGOD010000087.1, read as the reverse complement.
TCCTTGCCCAGGGTTACCTCGAGAATGCCGTTGGCGAAGCGCGCCTTGATTGCATCGGCCTTGACGTCACTGGGCAGGCTGAGCTGCCGCTTGAAGCTGCCATAGCGGCGCTCGCTGAGCAGGTAGCCATTGTCCTTGCGCTCGCTCTCTTCCTTCTTTTCGCCGGAAATCGTCAGGACACCCTCGGACACCGCGATCTCGACATCCTTGTCGGTCATGCCCGGCAATTCGACCGAGAGGTGGTATTCCTTGTCCTTGTCGACCAGTTCCATGGCCGGCACGGGCGCCATCGCGCGGGGCGAGAAATTGAAGATGCTGCTCGCCGGACGGGCGAAATCATCGAACAGCCGATCGATTTCACTACGCAGCCAGCCAACCGGCCCATCGTCTGCGAACAGGGACCGGCTCACCGGTTGGCGGGTGGCGGGCATTGTCGTCATTTCGTTCATGAGGGTACTCCAGCTTGAGATGCGGGGCTTCCGGTCCGGACGCAGCAGCACTGCGCGCGCGGGTGTCCAAAGCAGTCCGAGTTCCTGCTAGAATTCCGCCAGCCGGGCTGAAATCGGTTAACCTACTTATTCCGCCTGGCCGCGCCTGCAGAACCGGCCCGGCCCGCCGGTCCCATCGCCAGGCGTTTGAGCGCTTCGGCGCAGGCCAGGTAAGTTGCCGCCAGGCCCGCGATTGCCGCGAGCAGGGGCCAGGGCAGCCTGACGAACCCGAACAGCGATCCGAATGGTCCGAGGGCGACCAGCAGCGCTGCCGCCAAGGCGGTGAGGCTGGTGACTGCCAGCACCCGGTGCGGACGGCTGGTCCAGCAGCGACCTTGCGTGCGGATGACGAAGATCACCAGCACCTGGGTCAGCATCGATTCGACAAACCAGGCCGTCTGGAATTCGCCGGCCCGGGCTCCGAAGGCAAACAGCAGCAGGCCGAAGGTCGCCAGATCGAAGGCCGAGGAGAGCCCGCCCATGATCAAGGTGAAACGCACCAGGCCCGGCATGTCCCAGCGCCGCGGCGAAGCCATGTCCTGCTGGTCGACAGCGTCGAGCGGGATGCCCAGCTCGGACAAGTCATAGAGCAGGTTGTTGAGCAGGATCTGCACTGCCGTCATCGGCAGGAAGGGCAGGGCCAGTGATGCCACTGCCATCGACAGCATGTTGCCGAAATTCGAACTGGTGCCCATCCGGACATATTTGACGATATTGGCATAGGTCCGCCGACCTTCGAGCACGCCATCGGCCAGCACTCCCAGATCCGGGGCCAGCAGGATCAGATCGGCTGCGGCGCGGGCGACGTTGCTGGCGCCTTCGACCGAGATTCCGGCATTGGCCGCCTTGATCGCCGGGGCATCGTTGATCCCGTCGCCCAGGAACCCGACTGTCGCACCGCTGGCGGCCAAGGCGCGAATGATGCGGGTCTTCTGGTCAGGCGTGATCCGCGCATAGAGGTCGGTGCCGGTCACCCTGGCCTGCAGCGCATGGTCCGACAGCCGGGCGACCTGATCGCCGGTGAGCAGCCCGTGGCAATCGATCTGCAAGGCCTTGACCAGGTGGCGCACTGCCGGGGCGGCATCGCCGGAAATGATCTTGACCCTCACCTTCAGCTCGCGAAGCCTGGCAATCGCCGCTGCCGCCGAGGCCTTGGGCGGATCGAGGAAAGCGCAGAAGCCGCAAAATATCAGGCCTTGTTCGTCGCTGCGCTGAATCGTCTGCCGTTCCGGGTCCATCGCGCGGCGGGCGATCGCCAGCAGCCGAAAGCCTTGTGCCGCGCGGTCTTCGTGCATTTCTGCAATCCGGGCGCGCAGGGCGGTGCCTAGTGGAACGATCCGGCCGCTGGCGCGCTCTGCCGAGGCGCACTGCGCCAGCAGGAATTCCGGCGCCCCCTTGACGATCAGCATGCGCTGGCCGGCTCGTTCGACCAGGACGGATGAGCACCGGCGCTCGAAATCGAAGGGCAGGTCGGCCAGCAACCGGGTATCGGTAAATGCCAGATCACCGGCCCTGGCGAGGACGGCTGCGTCGAGCGGGCTGCCCGCGTCGAGCTCCCAATGGCTGTTGATCGCGGCCCATTCCAGGACCCGCGGATTGTCCGATCCGTCGCAATCCGGCCAGCCTGCCAGTTCGATCCGGGCTTCGGTCAGTGTCCCGGTCTTGTCGGTGCACAGCACGTCCATCGCGCCGAGATCGTGGATGGCGGCAAGCTTGCGGACGATCACCTTGCGGCCTGCCATTCGCATTGCGCCGCGCGCCAGGGTGACTGTCGACACCATCGGCAGGAGTTCGGGCGTAAGCCCGACCGCAAGGGCCACTGCAAACAGGAACGCCTCCAGCGCCGGACGATGCAGCACGATCTGGGCAAGCAGCACGAACAGCACCAGGAATACCGTCAGCCGCACGATCAGGAAGCCGAGCGACCGCATGCTCCGTTCGAACTCGGTGGGTGGTTCGTCCGCCTCCAGCGCAGCCGCGATCCCGCCAAGCCGGGTCGCGCGGCCGGTTGCGACCACCACCATGCGCAATTCGCCGCTGACCAGCGCGGTGCCTGCGAACGCCGCGTCATAGGCCGCGGCGGCATCCTTGGCCTGGCTTGGTCCGGGCCGCTTGGGAGTGGGGTAGGGTTCACCGGTCAGCAGCGCCTCGTTGACCTGCCCGGAACGACTGGACAGCACGATGCCGTCGGCTGGCACAAGATCGCCTGGCTTAAGGTCGACCACGTCGCCTGGCACCAACGCCTCGGCGGGCAGTTCGATCGCCTTGCCATCGCGCAGGACGGTGACCTTGATCGCGATGGAAGAACGCAGCGCCGCGATCGCCCGCTCGGCCCCGTGCTCCTGGAACAGGTCGAGGGCGACCGAAATCAGCACCATGCTGACGATGATCAGCAGGCTGGCCCGGTCGCCGGTTACGCCGGTCATGATAGCCGCGACGAGGAGGATCAGCACTAGCGGCTGGGCCAGCCGGCGCAGGATCTTGTTCAGCCAGCCGCGCGCCTGCCCGGTTTCGACGCTGTTTGGGCCAAACCGGCGCAATCGCCGCACCGCCTCGCGCTGCGTCAGCCCGGCTTGATTCGCGTCCGGCGCAGGTCCGATCCAGAAATTGCTGTCTCCGTTCGCGGGCTTCGTGGTCATGGCTGGACCTGGCCTGCCAGCCGGAAAGGAACGGTCAGCACCAAAAAGGCGCGCCTCCTGCCCACTTGCGCTCCGTCAGGGTACCAGCACCGCCGCGCCGGCGATCGTTCCGGCGCGGAGGCGCTCCAGCGCCACGTTCGCCTGGTCGAGCGGGAAGACCTCGGTCCGAATCTCGATCGAGGCCTGGCTGGCAATTTCGAAGAACGTGCGGCCATCCTCGCGCGTCAGGTTCGCGACCGAGCGGATCTGCCGTTCGTGCCACAGGTCGGCATAGGGGAAGGTGGGGATGTCGCTCATGTGGATCCCGGCGCAGATCACTTGGCCGCCCTTGCGGACTGCCCGCAGCGCTGCTGGCACGAGCTCGCCGGCCGGGGCGAAGATCAGGGCGGCGTCAAGCCGCGCGGGCGGCTGGTCGGCCGACGATCCCGCCCAGGTGCAGCCCAGTGAGCGGGCAAATGCCTGCCCGGCCGTATCGCCCGGGCGCGTGAAGGCATGAACCTCGCGCCCCTGCCAGCAGGCAATCTGGCAGAGGATATGGGCGGCCGCGCCAAAGCCATAGAGGCCGATGCGCGGCGCATCCCCCGCCATGCGCAAGGCCCGCCAGCCGATCAGCCCGGCGCAGAGCAGTGGGGCTGCTTCGACATCGCTGAACTGCGGCGGGATCGGAAAGCAGAATTCGGCCCGGGCCAGGATATGGCTGGCATAGCCGCCGTCGCGGGTCGCCCCGGTGAATTCGGGCTGGTCACACAGGTTTTCGCGGCCCTCGCGGCAGTAGTCGCATTGCCCGCAGGTCCGGCCCAGCCAGGGCACGCCAACCCGCTGCCCCGGTGCAAAGCCATCAACGCCGGGCCCCAGCGCCTTGATCCGTCCGACCACTTCATGGCCGGGGACGATGGGGTATGTCGCGGCGATCTCGCCGTCGAGAACGTGCAGATCGGTCCGGCAGACGCCGCAGGCCGCAACCTCGATCAGCAGCTCGCCCGGACCAGGCGCGGGTATCGCGCGCTCGATCCGCAGCAAGGGGCGATGCGGCTGTTTGATCTGCATAGCTACATAGCCTGCCATCGGTGCTCCTCGCTCGGCCGCAGCACCAGCCGATCAAGGGGGGATGCTGCTGGCACAAGCGGCTTGTCGGCCCCGCCGCCTGGCGTACCAATACGGAACTTAACGGATCAAAACTGGCTGAATCGATTGTTGAGCCAGAACTGGCCCTACGACTTCAAGCACTCTGCTCGCTCCAGGTCGAACGCCAAGGACTCGAATCGCGAGCGAACGCCGAGCGCCTATCAAGGTTTTGATTATTTGGGGAAAAGACGGTCTGGTCGGGGAGACAGGATTCGAACCTGCGACATCTTGCTCCCAAAGCAAGCGCGCTACCGGGCTGCGCCACTCCCCGACCGTGGGCGGGGCCTTAGGCTCAACTTGCGCTGGTGGCAATCAGCCGTGTGAAGAAACGGATCATGGTGCCCAGATTCTCGGTCGTGATGTGCTCGTTGGTGCCATGAATCATCTTGGTTTCCGTCGTGGAGAGCCGCATGGCCTGGAACCGATAAGTGTCCTGCGAGACGTCCTTCATGTAGCGGCTGTCCGTCCCGCCAACGACCATGAACGGCGCGACCGGCGCGCCGGGTGCTTCGGCTTCGGCTGCGGCGCGGACCAGTTTCCAGCCCTGTGAAGTGGTCGATGAGACGGGTGACGCCTCGCGCGGGGTGCGTTCCCAGCTGAAGGTGACGGGCAGCTTGCCGACAGCCGACTTTGCGCGGGCCAGCACGTCTTCCGTGCGATCCCACGGGGCCAGGCGGTAATTGACCAGGCCGAATGCCTCTTGCGGCAGGACGTTCTCCTTGGGGCTACCTTGCAGCATGGTCGGCGCGATGGTGGTGTGCAGCTGCGCCGCGCCGGCCGGGGTGCCGCCCATCTGCGACTTGATCAGGCTGCCGAACAGCCATGGATTGGCCGCGACGACCTTCATCAGTCCGCCCTTTTCGGAGGCCAGCGCCTCAACCGTGCCAAATCCCGGCTGTTCCAGCCGCGAGGGGAACTGCTTGGCGTGGATTGCAGTGATCGCCTTGGCCAGGGTGACCGTACCAATCTCTTCCGGCGGCATCGACGAGTGCCCGCCCGGCGCCTTGGCGGTCACCCGCAGGGTGGCATAGCCCTTTTCAGCCACGGCAATCATGATCGCCGGGCCATTGACGATCGGCGCATCGGTGATGATCGCGCTGCCTTCATCGAGCGTGAATAGCGATTTGACGCCCCGGGCCTTCAGTACGTCAGCGGCCGCCTGGGCACCGGTTCCGCCGACTTCCTCGTCGTGCCCGGATACGATGATGATCGAGCGCTTGGGTTTGAAGCCCTTCGCCGCGAGCAATTCGGCCGCTTCGAACAGGGTGACCAGCGAGCCCTTGTCATCAATCGCCCCGCGCCCCCAGACCGCGCCATCGGCGACAACGCCAGCAAACGGGGGGTGCTTCCAGTCCGTCTCCGTCCCCGGGGTGACCGGCACGACATCCTGGTGGGCCATCAGGATGATCGGCTGGAGCGCGGGATCGCTGCCTTGCCAAGTGTAAAGCAAGGTGGCCGTGCCGACGATCTCGCGCTGCATGGCCTTGTGTGCGGCAGGGTAAGTGGTCTGGAGCCAGGCCTGGAAGCCGGTCCACTGATCCATGCGGTTCTGTGCCGGGTCCTGGTTGGACACCGTCTGGAAGCGGATTGCCGCGCCCAGTCGGTTGGCGGCGGCGTTCAGATCGGGCTCGATCGCATCGGCCAACTTGATGTCCTCAGCCGTGGCGAGGCCCGCAGGCTGGAACGTGGCCGTATTCCAGGCGACGACGCCAGCCGCCACGCCCAGGCCCAGCAAAACGGCCAATCCGATCTTCTTGCGCATGCTCATTTCCCCTCCCGGCCGGTCGCGCACGGACTGTGGGGGGTGGTGGGCCCGGCAGGACTCGAACCCGCGACCTAGCCGTTATGAGCGGCCAGCTCTAACCAACTGAGCTACAGGCCCATCTGCGCGATGGCGGATTTTGGGTTAGCCCGCGCGCCGCCCTTAGGCAAGCGTGACCGTTTCCATCAGGCCCTTGACCGAAGTCGGGGCAACCTGACGGCGCTGGAGATAGGCGAAGACCCCGCGCCACCAGTCGTAGAAGGCGTCGAGATCATCCTCGCTGCGGACATATGGCGTGAAGCCCGGGGCGAGCGACGGGCTGTGGAAGGAAAAGACCAGGACCGGCAGGCCTTCATCGATGGCAATGTCGATGCCGCGGATGGCCTCTTCCAGGGTTACCCCTTCCGGCGTCAGCGGGATCCGCTCGAGCATGGCGATCTTTGCCAGCAGCCCGCGCAGCTGCGGGACCCGCCACATCTTGGGGTAGAGCCAAGGCCCGAACTGGCGCAGCAGGCCCCAATAAACGGTGGTCAGCGGCAGTTCCATCAGTCCGCGCTCGCGATCAACCCACCACGGCACAACCGGGTGATCGCGATAGTTCGGCCCGCCGCCGACGCTGTAATCGAAGCGCGACCGGACCGAGCTGTCGATCGCCAGGCCATGGTCGGTCAGGATGCTGGCGGTTTCCGGACCAAGGCCATAGCGCCCGGCGCGGTAGATCAGCGGGGTGGCGCCAAACCCTTGCTCGATCGCATCGCGCAGGCGGCGGAATTTCTCACGTTCCAGCGAAGCAGGAAGATTTCCTGCGAAGGAATTGAATTCATTGACCTCTTCGTCATGAGGCGGGCTGACCCAGGGGTGGAGCTGCACGCCTACTTCGGCCTTGCCAGCTGCAATCGCCGGGCGCAGCGCTTCGCAGGCAGCGGGCGAAGTGGCGATGGGATAGTCGACCAGGTAGATCGGGACGACGCCGGCCCCTTCGCAGAATTCCTGGAATCGGATGAGGCGAGCGACCGAATGAAGCGTGAAGCCTTCGCGCTGGATGGGCAGCCCCCAATCGAATTCCTCTTCGGTATCGACTGTCAGGATAAAGCGTTGGCCGAAGTCGGCGGGGAACTGCACCCGCTGGGAAGCCGCCGCCAAGTCGGTAATGCGAACCTGCGGCACGGCGCGGTTTTCCCCTTTCTCGCCGCCCGCTTACCTGATGCAGCGGCTTCAGCCTGCGTCGCTATGGCGCTCTGGCGCGGCGGTCAAGCCCGGTAGTGTCAGGATCAACCTCGCACCATCGCGTTCCAGCTGGCCGCCTGCCGCCTTGGCCTCGGCCCGAGCCAGGCGCAGCGCAAAGCCGACGCCGAAAACCCCGGCGGCAATGGCCTGCGGGATCGCGCCAGGACCCGCTTCGAACAGGTCCTTATCCGAACGGGCCGCCAATGCGGCCGGCAGCGCCAGGGCAATGCGGGGGTGGCCAGCCGGGCTCTCGATCGACAACTCAAGTCGTTCACCGGGGGCCGCGGTACCGGCCAGGGTTGCCAGCAATCGCCAGGCAAGCCGTTCGACCTCGAGCCGGTCGAGCCGGACCGGGCAGGGCGCGGCCGGGCCGCTGACCGTAAAGCCGCTGCCGCGCTGGCCGGTATAAGCCGCGAGCTGCGCAACCGTGGCGGTAAGGACCTCGGCCACATCGGCCTCGCCGGGATCGAGTGTCATCGCGGCGGTCTCAAGCCGGGCAAGCCGCTCCAGCTCCTCAAAGGCGGACAGCATCCGCGCCGCATCACCGGCAATTCCGGCAGCCAGCGCGCGGTAATCGTGCGGGGTGGGGCCAAACAGTTGTTGCTGGATGACCTCGGCAAAGCCCTGGATGGCATTCACCGGGGTGCGCAGTTCATGTAGCAGCTGGCGGATCCGGTCGGCCTCGCTCTCCGGCGTTTTCGCAGCGGCCTCGGCTGCAGCCGGCCAGCGGCGCATCCGCCCCTGGTGGCCCAGGAACTGGCCGGTCAGGGGATCGAAGCGCGGGCTGGCATCGATGCGCCAGGCCCCGGCGATTGACGGGCTGCCGCCCAGCTCGATCCGCGCGGCCGCGATCGGCTGGCGGCGGGCTAGCGCGCCAGTCAAGGCAGAGTGCGCCGCCGGTGCGGCCAGTGTCTGGCCGATCACCATTGGCGCAACGCCGGGATCGGCCCAGATGATCTGGCCATTGGCATTGGTCGCAAAGTCGAAGGCACGCGCCGTTTCCGGCACATGCAGGACATGGTCTTCGCCCAGCGGCAGCCGCGGCGCCTCACCCTGGTTCTCGGGCGCTCGGGCCTTGCGATAAGCTTCGATCCGCCGGACGATGGCGCCGATCGAATCCGGTTCGGGTACTGGCTCGCTTGGGGCCGGCCCCGGCATGTCCAGGGTGGCTGCGGCAGAGCTGGCTCCGATCGCCTCGGCCGGGGGCAGGCCGGGTCGCATGATGCCCAGCCGACCGAGCTGTTCCGCCAGAATTGGCCCCAGATCACTGCGGGTGCCAAGCCGCGCCCAGGCTGCCGGTGCCAGGGCGGGCAGCAGGTCGGTCCATTCGGCTGGCTCAAGCCGGGCGGCATCGATCGCTGCCTCGGCCAGGACGGGCTCGTCCGCACCTAGCATCGCGACCAGCCGCGGCGAGCGCAGCCGGGTCGCCCGGTCGCGCAGCATGGCCGCGCGGTCGGCCGCGGGGATTGTCGCCGCCAGCTCGGCCAGCCGCTCATAGGCCGCTTCGACATTCTCGCCGCGCGCCTCGCTGGGCTGGGTGCCAAGCAGATCGAGCAACTGGCGATACTGGATACGCGTCAGCGCCGTCCCTTGCGCACGCAGGCGCAATACGGTGGCCAGGCGATCATCAAAATGCATCGGGCTTCGCTCTGCTCCCACGGGGGCACGGGTGACACCTCGCCATAGCAAACCGGCGCGCCGACCATAGTGTTCCGATTGATGCGTTGCAAAGCGGGACGGTTGCGATATGAAACAATAAAATTATCGCGCGGACGCAGGGAATACTGTGAATATTGCCGTGCCGGGGCATTGTCCTGCGGCAACGGACGCGAAAGGGTGGGTGTGATGGCAAATCTGGATGGAATCGACCGGCGCCTGCTTGCCGAGCTGCAGGCCGAGGGACGCGTAACCAATGTCGAGCTGGCGCAGCGCGTCGGCCTGACCGCGCCGCCATGCCTGCGCCGGGTGCGCAGCCTGGAAGAATCGGGCGTGATCCGCGGTTATCACGCCGATCTCGATGCCTCGAAGCTGGGGTTTGCGATCACCGTCTTCGCGATGGTCAGCCTGAAGAGCCAGGCCGAGGATTCGCTCCGCCAGTTCGAGGACGCGATGAAGGGGCTGCCCGAAGTGCGCGAATGCCATATGCTCAATGGCGAGATCGATTTCATCCTGAAGATCGTCAGCAAGGACTTGCAGAGCTTCCAGGAATTCCTGACCAGCAAGCTTACCCCGGCGCCCAACGTGGCAAGCGTCAAGACGTCGCTGACGATCCGCACGGCGAAGCAGTTACCAGGAGTTCCGCTGGAATAGTCGCGGGCACACTGGTCGGGAACTTGGCTGGCCAGTCCGGAAATCAGCTGGCGCGCTTGGCTAGCCAATCCTCCAGCCACTTGATCGTGTAATCGCCGTGGATGAAGTCCGGCTCGCTCATCAGTGCCTGGTGCAGCGGGATGCTGGTCTTGACGCCGCCAATGACCATTTCTTCCAGTGCGCGCTTCAGGCGCATGATGCAGCCTTCGCGGGTGCGGCCCTTGACGATCAGCTTGGCGATCATCGAATCATAGTATGGCGGGATCTTGTAGCCGGCGTAAAGTCCTGAATCGACGCGGACATTCATGCCGCCGGCGGCGTGATAGCTGCTCACCAGGCCTGGTGAGGGCGTGAAGTTCCAGGGATCCTCGGCATTGATCCGGCACTCGATCGCATGGCCGTTGAACTCGATGTCTTCCTGGGCGACCGATAGCGGCTTGCCATCGGCAACGCGGATCTGTTCGCGGACCAGGTCAACCCCGGTGATCGCTTCGGTAACCGGGTGCTCCACCTGCAAGCGGGTGTTCATTTCGATGAAATAGAACTCGCCGTTTTCCCACAGGAACTCGATCGTGCCGGCGCCGCGATAGCCCATGTCGGCCATTGCCCTGGAGACGATGCCGCCCATCCGGTCGCGCTCTTCGGGCGAGATCACGGGCGAGGGGGCCTCTTCCAGCACCTTCTGGTGGCGGCGCTGCAGCGAGCAGTCGCGCTCACCCAGGTGGATCGCATTGCCGTTGCCGTCACCGAATACCTGAAACTCGATGTGGCGCGGATTGCCGAGGTACTTCTCGATATAGACCGTGGCGTCGCCGAAGGCGGCCTTGGCCTCGCTGCCGGCCTGCTGGATCAGCGTTTCAAGCTCATCCGGGCCATTGCAGACCTTCATCCCGCGCCCGCCGCCGCCCGATGCGGCCTTGATGATCACCGGATAGCCTGCCGCTTCGGCAATTTGCTTCGCTTCGGTGATGTCGCTGACTGCGCCGTCGCTTCCGGGGACGAGCGGCAGGCCGAGGGCACCGGCAGTGCGCTTGGCCTCGATCTTGTCACCCATGGTGCGGATGTGTTCGGGCTTGGGACCGATCCAGGTGATGCCATGGGCTTCGACGATCTCGGCAAATTTGGCGTTTTCCGAAAGGAAGCCATAGCCGGGGTGGATTGCGTCGGCATGGGTGATCTCGGCCGCCGAAATGATTGCGGCGACGTTGAGATAGCTATCCTTGGCCGCCGGTGGCCCGATGCAGACGGCATGATCGGCCAGCCGCACGTGCATGGCATCGGCATCGGCGGTGGAGTGCACCGCGACCGTCTCGATCCCCATTTCATGGGCCGCGCGGTGGATGCGCAGCGCGATCTCGCCGCGGTTGGCGATCAGGATTCGGGAGATGCCCATCG
>JBEGOD010000086.1:0-10187 GCA_041182185.1 Pseudomonadota bacterium | reverse complement strand
GTCACGCGCTCATGGCGCGCGGTGATGACCAGCTTGCCGTTCTCGATCGCGGCATTGCGCGGGCTCTTGGTATAGCACTGGCGCTCTTCGTTGCCGCCGCCCCAGCAATCGACATCGAAGCCCCATTTGGCGCGGTCGATCTTGTTGCCATCGAACTCGTCCGACCAGACCAGGCTCCAGCCGGGAGCCTCTGCAGCAGCAGCCGGTGCCGCGAGAATGGCAAGCGCCAGGACCAGGCCGCGCATCAGGCCGCCTCCGCGTCCTGGGCCGCGCAATAGCGGGCGATATAGGTCTGGTGGTCAGGCAGGCCCGCAACAGTCCTGGCCACCGAATCCCGCAGCATCGACAGGAACTTGTCGAGTTCCTCGGCACGCAGCTTGGAGGCGATCGGGTGATAGCTCTTGGGCATGATCCCCTGCCCCATCATCACCTGGACCCAGCTGTTCTCGACAAACAGCTCCTCGTTCTTGCGGAAGACCCGGCCCGTCTCGCGGAACAGCTCGATCTTCTGTTCCAGGCTATCGGGCATCGGCAGCGCAGCACAGTGCCGCCAGAACGGGGAATCGCGCCGCTCGGTCACCTTGTAGTGCAGGATCAGGAAGTCGCGGATCTGATCCATGTCGGTCAGCTGCTGGTCGTTGAATTCGGCAATGTCGCGCTCGCTGACCGGGCCGCCCGGCAGCATCCGGATCAGCCGCAGCACGGCGCGCTGGATGAGGTGGATCGAGGTCGATTCGAGCGGCTCCATGAACCCGCCCGACAGGCCGATCGCCACGCAGTTGCGATGCCACTGCTTGCGCCGCACTCCGGTGGTATAGCGGATGACGTTGGGCTGCGTCAGGACCTGCCCTTCGACCGAACCGAGCAGCCGTTCCAGCGCAGCATCCTTATCCAGATAGCGGCTGCAATAGACGATCCCGTTGCCCTGGCGGTGCTGCAGCGGGATCCGCCACTGCCAGCCGGCATCGTGCGCGATCGCGCGGGTATAGGGTACCGGCGGACGGACACTGGCGGTCTGCACCGCAATGGCCGAATCGCAGGGCAGGTAATGGGTCCAGTCATCGAACCCGGCGTGCAGCGCGCCTTCAATGAGCAGTGCGCGGAAACCGGTGCAATCGATAAACAGGTCGCCCTCGATCCGGCGGTCGCCATCGAGCCGCAGCGCGGCGATGTTGCCGGTCGCGCCGTCCAATTCGACCTCGGCGATCCGGCCCTCGATCCGCGTCGCCCCGTCGCTCTCGGCGCGCTTGCGCAGGAAGGCGGCGTAGAGCCCGGAATCGAGCTGGTAGGCATAGTTCATCTTGTCATCAGGCAGGTGCGCGAACTTGCCTGCCAGCGCCGCCTTCAGCTCCAGGCAGTAGTCATCGTAGCTATGTTCCTGCCCCTGGGTCAGGCCGTGCAGCCAGAAATGCTGGAACCCGGCCGACCAGTGATCCTTGCCGGTGGTGCCGAAGGAGTGGAAATAGCTCTCGCCCACGTCCTTCCAGTTCTCGAAATTGATGCCCAGCTTGAAGGTCGCCTGGGTGGCGCGCATGAACTCCGCTTCGCCAATGCCGAGCAGGCGGTTGAACAGCACGACCGGCGGGATCGTGCTTTCCCCTACCCCGATCGTGCCGATCGCATCGGATTCGACCAGCGTCAGCTCGATGCAATCGCCCAGCGTTCCGGCCAGCGCCGCGGCGGTCATCCAGCCGGCGGTACCGCCACCGGCCACCACGACCTTCAGCTTCGGCTTGCCTGTCATCGCGAAAGTCCTCTCAATAGCTTGGCCTTGATCTGGCCTGCGGTTTCGGCGGTCAGCGGCCCCAGGATGCCCCGGGCATGTTCGGGCAGATGGGCAGCCGGATCGGTCCCGTCACCGAAGACATAGTGCTCGAACTGCTCCCGCCAGCGCTGCCTGGCCGGCTCGGGCATGTCGCGGATCGCCAGGATCGCGTGATAGAGCGCATCTTCGGGGTGCCCCAGGAAGGCCGGCCCATCGCGCCACCAATAGTTCACCAGCACGTTGAACGGCGCCAGCCCTTCGACATGGTGCCACCAGAGCGAGGGGATGAACACGGCATCGCCGGGCTCAAGCTCTGCCACCTGGGCATGGGCCAGCGCTTCGGCAAAGCGCGGGTAAGCGCCGAGGTCCGGGTTACTGAAGTCGACCATGCTGACCGGCCGCCCCGCTGGCGTGTTTTCCAGCGGACCGGGATAGAGATTGGCCATCTGTTCGGGCGGGAACACTGTAAAGCGCCGCTTGCCGACGGCGCAGACGGCTATGTTGTCGGGCACGTCGTTGTGTGCCGCGATCCGGGTACGATTGCCGATCCAGATGCTTTCAAGCGGCTGACGCGGCCCCAGCGCCAGCCGATTGGCCTCGCCCAGCCCATCGAAATATCCGCCGATGTCGATCGAGGAGAGGTAGATAACCGGCGCATCCCGCTTGTCTTCATTGGCCAGGATGCCATCCAGGATCGCCGGGAACGGACCCTGCGCCATGCGGAAATTCACCCCCATGGCCTGATCGTAGAACAGCCTTTCGCCCCCGCCCGGCTCACCGATGTTGACCGGAAAATTCCGCTGCCGCGCGTGGCGCTTCAGGTAATCGCCCGCCGCTGCGGAAGCGGACAAGCCAGCCTGCACCAGCGGCCAATCAGCCGCCAGACCGCGCACGACAAAGGGCTTGTCCGCCCCTTGCAGCCGCGCGTCGAGCGCGCTTCGTGCCACTGCCTCCTCGGCAATGCGCGGCAATCCAGCCAGCAGAGGCGCGGGATCAGCCATCCACCCGCCGGTTCTTGCGCCGCACCAGCTTGCCCAGATTGCCGAGCGAGGCTAGCGCCATGAAGATCGGTTCAAGGTGGCCGGCACCGTGCAGCTCGGCCAGCACGGCCGGCTCAAGCGCGCGCAGCTTTTCCTCGTTCACCAGATGATGGCCGACCAGCCGGTGGCTGGCCCCGCTGTCCAGCGTGACGTCCATCGAAAAGGGTTCGAGCAGGTCATAGCGATCAAGCGCGGCATAGAATTCGCCGCTGGCGCGGTAGCCCTCATCCAGCGCGCCGAGCATGCCGGCCACTTCATCAAGGTAGGGGCTGGCCTGGCCTTCATCGTCGAACACCCGCACGCCTTCGCCGCCAGCCATGGTCACCCGCGGATGCGCCATGTCGATATGGACCTGCGCCGGACCCTGCCCATCGCGCGGGCGGCCGACCAGGAATGGCTGCACGGCCATGGTAAAGGGACGGCACGAGGCATCCCATTGCCCGCTCTCCAGATACAGGTTTTCGCCCGGTTCGAAGCCGAACAGGGCCAGGGCCGAAAAAACGCGTGCCTCGGCATCGAAGCGGAACAGGATCGGATATTCACAGGCCAACCTGCGGAACTCGGCCGGGACCACCAGGCACGACATCACGCCATCGCCCAGGTCTGCGGCAGCATCGGCGCGCACCCGCAGCGCGGCATGATCGGCGGGGTTCAGGATCTGGTGGCTGGTCATAGCGCGGCGGCTTGCCTTTCTGGCTGGGGGGCGGCGATGGCATCAAGGTAGGTGCGGTTGCCGGGCAGGACGGACTGCATCGCCCGCGCCCGTTCCCTTACCTCAGCAATCCGGGCCAGCGCCACTGGCGTGGGTTCCGGCAAGCCCGGCGGCAAGGGAAAGCCCATGCCGTAGAGCACATAATGCTGGCTGGCGGCCGGGAAGATCTCCTCGAAATCGGGGAAGTCGCGCGCCGATGGCGGGTGGTGCCGCCAGATGGCCAGGCTTTCGGCCAGGCGTTCCGGAATGGTCGCCGGATCGCGTTGGGCCAGCCAATAGGGCTCGGTCCGGCGGCTCAGCACGTAGTGGAGCTTGAGGAATTCGACGATCCGGTCCCAGCGTTGCACGAACAAGTCGTTAAAGCGCCGGGCCAGCAGGTCCATCCCTTCGCGGTCAGCCGGGAAGGCCTCGGTCAGCCGCCGGAGCGACAGTTCGATCAGCACGATGGCCGAGGCTTCCAGCGGTTCGATGAACCCGGCAGACAGGCCGATCGCCAGGCAATTGCCCTGCCAGAACCGCGCCCGGTGGCCGGTGCGGAAGGCCAGCCGGCGCGCCCGGATCGCGGCCGGATCGGCGCCGGGCACATTGGCCCGGATATAGTCGCGCAGGATCGCCTCGGCGCGATCGTCGCTGAGAAACCGCGAGCTATAAACACAGCCGATCCCGCGCCGGGTCGGCAAGGCGATGTCCCACAGCCAGCCCGCCTCATGCGCGGTCCCGACAGTTTGCGAGGCGACCGGACTGCCGGACAGAACCGGGACCTGCGCGGCCCGCGCGCGGTCGTTGAATGCTGCGGGGGAGCGGTCGGCCCAGTCGACCTGGCGATGGCCGCCGATCAGCAGGGCGGCCTGGCCGGTGCAGTCGATAAACAGGTCACCCGCCAGTTCGCCGCCAGCGTGCAGCAGCACGGCGGCGATATCGCCATTCGCGGCGGGCCGCACGCCCACGACCTCGGCACTGATATGGGTGACGCCCAGCATGCCGGTGGCGTGGCGGGCGAGCAGGGCCGCAAACTTGCCGGCATCAAGATGGTAGGCATAGTTCTGGGCCCCGGCATAGTCGGGCATGGCCCGCTGCCGCGGCGCCAGATCGGCAGCGCAGATTGCGCCCTGCGGGGTCATGGCCGCGGCAAAGGGGCGGGCTGGTTCGGCCTGCTGCCAGGCTGCGAGCAGGTCGCGCAGATCGCCGCTCGGCGGAAGGGTAAAGGGGTGCAGGTAGCTGTCGCCCGCCGCGCCGCTGACCCAGCCATCGAAGCGTGAGCCCTGCTTGAAGGCGGCATCGCATTCCCACAGGAAATCCGGTTCGGCAATGCCGATGGTCGCCAGCGTTTCGCGCATGGTCGGCCAGGTTCCCTCGCCCACGCCGATGGTCGGGATATCGGGCGCTTCGACCAGGGTGATCGCAAGCGATGGCTGGCGTGCGGCGAGGAAGCAGGCGGCCAGCCAACCAGCCGTCCCCCCGCCCACGATGACCACACGCTGGATCGCACCTTGCATTACATTGCCACCATCAAACCGCCGGACGCAGCATGAAGAAAGAGAGCCGCACCGGCAAGCAGTGCGGCTCTCTTCAATTCAGCCCGGCAGGATCAGCTTCCGGTCATCAGAAGCTGTAGCGGAAGCCCGCCGCGTAGCGGGCATAGCCCGGTGCCGCGAAGAACACGGTCTGGTCGTTGCGCATGTGGCCGCGACGATCCGCCTTGGTGATGTTGATGCCTTCGACGAAGACCGTCATCCCCTTCTTGAACTCCCAGCTCGCGCTGACATCGAACTGGCCATAGGCATCGATGTAATAGGGATCGAAGCCGTAGCCGCTCAGGAAACCGTCGCGCCAGTTGTAGGCGACACGGGCCTGGACGCCGTTCTTGTCATAGTAGAGCACGGCGTTGGCGCTGTCGCTGACCCCGTTCACCGCGAACTGGGTGGCGGTGTAGCGCAGGGTATTGTCGTACTGCGTATCGCTGTTGACGATCGTGTAGTTCAACTGCGCCCCGAAGCCGGTTTCCCAGAAGCTGTGCTGGACGGCGAATTCCCAACCGTTGAGCTTGGCCACCTGGGTGCTGTTGCCCGGCTGGGTGATCGTGAACTGCATCGCCGGATCAGACGTTGCGCCGATGATCCCGTTGCGGCCAGCATCATAGGATGCCGGACGGTTCACCCGGACCCAATCGCGGATCTGGGCAAAGCCGGGAGTCCCGCCAAGCGCGGTGCGGGCAGCGGCTACGGCCCCGCCCTGTGCCGGATTGGTCAGGTTGAACAGCGGCCCCTGGGTCGTGGTGTTGGCGATGAAGTTGCTGACCGTCTTGTGGAAGAAGCCCACGGAAACGTAGCTATCACGCCCGTAGTACCATTCAGCTGACAGATCGATGTTCTTCGACAGGTAGGGAAGCAGGCCCGGATTGCCGCTGCTGGCCGTGCTGCCGCCATTCGGACGGAGCGGCTGGCCGAGCGTGATTCCGCCCTGCATGCTGGCATAGTCCGGCTTCGTGACAGTGTGGCTGTAAGAGGCGCGCAGCTTCACGTTGTCGATTGGCGAGACGTCGAAGTCGATGGCGGGCAGCCAGTTGTCATATTCACCCTTCAGCGTGGTGAAGTCCGAGCTGTTGCCGAAGACCAGCGAAATTTCGTTGTCTGCCACCCAGACCGTGCCGGTCGGGATCGGAACCAGGGCCGAAGAGTCGATCTTGGTCTTCTCGTAGCGCAGTCCAAGGTTCAGGTGCGCGGTCGAGGCGCCGATATCGAAGCTGTGGCGCGACTGGAGATAGGGAGCCCAGGTCTTTTCCTGAATGCGCCGATCGGTCGTGTACTTGGCCAGGCAGGTCCCTGCCGTTGCCGCCGAACCGCAGATATTGAGGTTCGACTGCAAGAGCGTGATCAGACCCGTGGTATCGATCTGGAAATAGTTCGGGATGATCCCGGCTCCGTCAGAGCCGGCCATTCCGGCCAGAGCGGGCGAAAGCGGAGTGATGCCGTAAAGCGCATCCGGGGTCTGCGCGGCGGAGAGCGTGCCACCCCAGGTGTCGTTCTGGATCACGCCGAATGCCGAACGAACCTCGTTGTTGGTATAGGTAACCCCGAAGTCCAGGCTGTCGATCAGCGAGGAGTCGAAGTCCCAGGCGCCCTTGAGCGACACTTCGTCGATCGTGTCCTTCATGTAGGCATTGCGGAAGGCATTGCCGGCCGGGCGAATGTTGGCGGCGGTGATTTCCGACCCCGGATACATGTTGACCGAGATCACCGGCATGTCGGTGGTGAAATCGACCTTCTGGTTGCGCACGCCAAAGATCGCGCTGCCGACGGCAATGTTGCTGCCATAGGGCGAGGTCGGCTTGCTCTCTGCGGTCGAGTGGTGGCCATCAAGCTCAAGCCGCAGACCGCCAGGGCCGTCCCACTTCAGGTTCCCGCCGATCGACTGGTTGATGTTGCGGTTCTTGGCCACGGCTCCGGTGATCGCCAGATCCTTGCCTTCGCCTGCGCCGAAAGCTTCCGAATAGAAGTTCGGGCCGGCGGCAGGGCCATTGGTCCAGCTGCTGGAGGTGTTGTTGTGGTTGAACCACACGCCGATGCTGTTGGTGCGGGCGTCGATGGTGTTCTGCGAATAGGTATAGTCGATCACGGCCGACAGGGTCTCGGTCGGCTTGACCTGCAGCACGACCTGACCGTTGATCCGCTCACGCTCGATGTCGGTAAAGTCATACCCGGCATTCTGCGTCACCTGGTAGACCGTCGTCGCGTTGGGGCGGTTCTGGGTCTGCGCGAAGTTGCCGCGCCAGTCGTTGGCGTCGACCGGCAGCGAGCCCCAGTTGTTTTCATTGCCGAGATAGCCTTCGCGCCAGCCAGCGTTGAACTGGGCCAGGCTGGCCTTGCGCTTCTGGTAGGAGCCGCTCAGCAGGATGCCGATCTTGTCATCGGCAAAGGTCTGGCTGACGATGCCCGAAACTTCCGGGGTAATCTCGGTGCCTTCGAAGGTGTGGTCATAGACCCCCTTGACCGCGACGCTGCCCTGGAAACCAGGACGATCGAGCGGGCGCGGAGTGCGAATGTTGATGACCGAGCCAATCCCGCCGGTCGGCAGCGAAGCGCGGCCCGACTTGTAGACTTCGACCGAGGCAATGCCTTCCGCGGCCAGGTTGGCGAAATCGAAGCTGCGCGAAGCAGGTGCCGAGCAGCAGTCGCCCAGGCCCGAGGCCGGCATCTGGCGGCCGTTCAGCAGCACCAGGTTGAAGTCCGGCCCGAAGCCGCGAACAGTGACCTTGGAGCCTTCGCCGCTGTTGCGATCGATCGAAACGCCGGTGATGCGCTGGAGCGATTCCGCCAGGTTGGTATCGGGAAACTTGCCGATGTCTTCGGCCGAAATCGCATCGACCACGCCCTGCGCATCGCGCTTCAGGTCCATCGACTGACGAAGGCTGGCGCGAATACCGGAGACAACGATCTCGTCGTCGGCATTGGCTCCTGGCGCTGCATCCTGCGCATAGGCGGCCTGGCTGGTCAGGCCCAAGGCCAGCAGCGACGCACCGATCAACAGGTGCCTCGACGCGATTGTCCGCGAATCATTCATCTGCAGCTTCCTCCCCAGAAAATACGTCGCTTTTCGCGCGCATCACATTCAATGTGAACGTTCACCTAAATGATAACGTTCACTCGGTCAAGTCCTCTCACGGCCCGGGACCCCTGCCAGGCCGCCAATCTTGCGCGGGCGGCGCCCGGAAAGCTTGCCATGCCGCCGATCAATGGGGAACCCGTGACCAGCCGCTGCGGTCATTGCTCGGCATGCTTTCAGATGGTTGTTTGCGCAAAAGCAAATACCTGCGGCATCAGCTGGTCTATAGGATGATTGCACCGGCTGCCGTGCGACCACCCGGAGGGGCTTGCGCAATGACCAGATCCCGCCTGCCGCAAGGCCTGACAACCGGCATTGCCGTGGTCTGTGCGATCGTGGTGCTGGGCATCGTGCTGGTGCTGATCGCCCAGCCCTTTGTGCCGGCACTCGTTTGGGCGCTGACCCTGGCCGTCCTGTGCAGCCCGTTCGAGCGAAGGCTGCGCGCCCGGACTGGTTCGCCAGCCTTGGCGGCAAGCCTGACCTTGCTGCTGGCCGCCATCCTGGTGGTGATCCCCGGAATCCTGGTCATCTCGGCGCTGATCAATCAGATCGTCGCGGGCGCCGGCACCTATGGCCCGCTGCTTTCGCCAGCGGGACTGGAGCGGCTCGGCAATGCCTATCCGCGGGTGGCGCAATTCATAGCGACGCTTGAAGGCGGGCTTGGCCTGAACCAACTCTATGCCCTGCTCCCGGGGCAAATCGCGCAATGGAGCGGGAAGGTGTTCCAGGAATCGGCAACCGGGATCATCACCTTGCTGCTGACCTTCTACTTCCTGTTCTATCTGCTGCGCGACGGTGACCGTGCGCTTGCCGTTTTGCGGCAGGCACTCCCCCTGCAGCCCGACGAGTTCAACGAGTTGGTCGGCAAGACCAGCCAGACGGTGTTCGCCTCGGTCTATGCCACCGCCGCCGTGGCCGCGGTGCAAGGGCTGCTGGGCGGGCTGATGTTTTGGGTGTTGGGCTTGCCGGCCCCGGTGTTCTGGGGCGTGGTCATGGGCCTCCTGGCAATCGTGCCGTTCCTGGGTGCCTTCGTGATCTGGGTTCCGGCGGCGATCAGCCTGGCCCTGGCCGGCGAATGGGGCTCCGCGCTGCTCCTGACGATCTGGGGCACGGTGGTAATCGGCCTGATCGACAACATCATCTACCCGATCCTGGTCGGCACGCGCCTGTCGCTGCACCCGCTGATCTCGTTCATCGCGATCATCGGCGGCCTGTTGCTGTTCGGCGCGCACGGCATCGTCCTGGGGCCGCTGCTGGTGGCCTTGATGCAGGCGCTGCTGCACATCGCGCGGGCTGAGCTGCCGATCGCCCGGACCGAACCATTGCCCGGCAAGACCGGACCATGACCGAGGCTGCAACTCGGCTGCCGGTGGACGATCCCGGCCCACTGGGACTGACCGCAGCCGAGGCGCAGGCCAGGCTTGCGGCAGATGGCCCCAACGAGCTTGCCCGCCAGGGCCGCCGTTCGATCTGGCAGATCGCGGGCGAAGTCCTGCGCGAACCGATGCTGGCCCTGCTGCTGGGCGCTAGCCTGATCTATCTTGTGCTGGGCGACATTCACGAGGCGCTGATCCTCTCCGCCTTTGCGATGCTGTCGATCGTCATAACCGTGATCCAGGAAGGCCGCACCGAACGCGCCCTGGAAGCCTTGCGCGATCTGACGAGCCCGCGCGCACTGGTCATTCGTGGCGGCCAGCGCCAGCGCATTGCCGGCCGCGACGTAGTGCGCGGCGACCTGCTGATCCTGGCCGAGGGTGACCGGGTTCCCGCCGATCTCTGGCTCAAGGAGAGCAACGGCCTGCAAGTCGACGAATCGCTGCTGACCGGGGAATCGGCCCCGGTGGCCAAGCGCGCCGGCGGGCCAGATGGGAACGCGGCCATGGTTCGGCCCGGGGGAGACGATCTTCCGCTGGCCTTCTCGGGCACCCTGGTCGTTCGCGGCGATGGTGTCGGCCTTGTCGTGGCGACCGGGGCCGCCAGCCAGATCGGGCAGATCGGACAATTGCTGAGCGGGCTTGACCCCGAGGCACCGCGCCTGCGCCAGCAGACCCGAGCGCTGGTGCTGTGG
>JBEGOD010000085.1:0-3963 GCA_041182185.1 Pseudomonadota bacterium | reverse complement strand
ATGTCGCGGCCTCGCTTGGCAGCGCGGTGCCATTGGTGCTCGACGGCGGGGCCTGCATGGCTGGGCTTGAATCGACCCTCGTCGCCCTGCGCGAAGGCGGCGGCTGGCAGATCCTGCGCCCGGGGCCGATCGACGCAGCGCGGATTTCCGCCGCTCTCGGCAGCGCGCCGGACGCCGTGACGTCAGCCGCCATCGAAGCGCCGGGCCAGCTTGCGGGCCACTATGCGCCGGGCAAGCCGCTGCGGCTCAATGCCACTGCAGCCAGGCCAGACGAGTTCCTGATCGGCTTCGGGCCTGTGGCTGGGGACCTGTCGTTATCCCCGGCGGGTGATCTGGCCGAGGCGGCGGCCCAGCTCTACGCGGCGCTTCACGCTGCGGCTGCATCGCCGAGACCTTGCATCGCCGTGGCGCCGGTTCCCGCTGCGGGGATTGGCGCAGCGATCAATGATCGGCTGGCACGGGCTGCAGCCTGATCAGTTGGCCTCGTAGGGAACGCTCGGCATCAGCGCGCGCATTTCGGCATAGGCGCGGTCGGCCTTGCGGCAGGCGTCGTCATCGCCGCGCTCACATTTGCTCGACTGCTTGCGGTATTCGCGGTCCAGCTCGCCCAGCCGCTCTTCGCGTTGCCGGATCTCGCGGCCGCGCTTCTGGTCCCGCTCGGACTGGCTGATGGTCATGACATCGACCACGGTGCTGCCGGCTTCCAGCGCGCGCGAAGTGCCGCGGACTGGCGCCGAGGCAAGATCGACGGCGGCTCCGGCGACGCCGCAGCCGGGCAGGACCATCAGGCTCGACAGGACAAACAACGTGCGGTGAGACAAGGCAAAACCCCCGTGCGCGATCAGGATCCGGGCGATCCTGATGGCACGAGGGTTAGCCGGAGATGAACCGGTGGGCTACCCTGCCTTTTCAGCGGCCGGCGCGGCGGCGCTGCCAGGTTCGCAGACCAGCTTGCCGGATCCCATTGATTCGACCGTGCAACGCGCGCGGCCGCGGACGGTGACACTGCCCGAACCCATGATCTTGGCCTTGACCTCACCATCGCTGGCGAAGGTCGAATTGCCCGACCCGGCAATGGTCAGGTCGGCCTTGTCGGTCTTGAGGGCGTCCATCGCGGCCGAACCGCTGCCGACAATGCTGACATCCAGCGCGCCGACATTGCCGGCGCCGCGATAGGAGCCTGACCCGGCAATTGTCAGGTCCAGCTTGTCGCTGGCGACATTCGGGGTTTCGATATCGCCCGATCCGGCGATCGTGACCTTGGCGTTCCTGGCCAGGGCGGCGGAATTGATCTTGCCCGATCCGGCCATGGTCAGCGTCTTGGGCGCGGGCATGGTCACGTTGACCACGGCCTTGCCGTCGCCAGTATCGACGCTCTTGCCCTCGCGCAGCACGCCCAGGGTGCCGTCCTTCAGCGTGAAACGCAGCTTGTCGGTCACGGCCTGGTCGCCCTCGACCGTAATTGCCAGCTTGTCGCCCTGGATAATGCGGACTTCATCCGGGCCCAGTAGGACCAGCTCCTCCGGCGGAGTGCCGGTGAGGTCGATTTCGGCGAGCGGTTTACCCTTCTCGCCATTGATCGAGACGTTACCGTCGCAAGCGGTTAACCCTGCAGCCATGGCCACGGCGACGATCGGGCCCAGAGCCCGGAAGAACTTGTCAAACTTCATGGCGAGTCTCCTGCGCAATGTGTGTTGTTGATATAATACAGCATGGCGGAGGCGACAAGGGGTGTCGTGATAATACAGAAAAAGGGCCGCTCCCTTGCGGGAACGGCCCTTCCTCGGTGATCCGGTTGGTAGGGCTCAGGCGGTGGCCGCCTCAGCGTAGTACTTGGGCGCATGCTCGTTGAGGATCTCAAGGATCTTCTTGAGTGCGGCTGGTTCGTCGGTCTTTTCCATCGCAGCCAGCTCGCGCGCGAGGCGCGACGA
The DNA here is from genome assembly GCA_041182185.1 of Pseudomonadota bacterium. Lineage (GTDB taxonomy): Bacteria > Pseudomonadota > Alphaproteobacteria > Sphingomonadales > Sphingomonadaceae > Novosphingobium. The sequence goes on along the minus strand of JBEGOD010000085.1, from coordinate 2,032 downwards.
GGCGGCTTCGAAAATCTGCCGCTCGGAATAGGACTGTTCCGGCTGGTCATCGGCGCGGAACAGGTCGCGGGTCACTTCGGCGATCGACACCAGGTCGCCCGAATTGATCTTCGCTTCATATTCCTGGGCGCGGCGCGACCACATGGTGCGCTTGACCTTGGGCTTGCCCTTCAGCGTATCGAGCGCTTCGCGCAGGGTCTTGTCACTCGACAACTTGCGCATGCCGATCGCCTCGACCTTGTTGGTCGGCACGCGCAGCGTCATCCGCTCCTTCTCGAAGCGCAGTACGTAGAGTTCAAGAGTCATGCCGGCGATCTCCTGCTCCTGCAGTTCGATCACCCGTCCAACACCATGCTTGGGATAAACGACGTAGTCACCAACATCGAAGGCGTGCGCCTTGGAAGCCATGTATCGTCCTTTCATGCGGCGGGCATGTTGTCCGTCGAACCGGAGCGGCGTGGATTACCAGTCCCGGCGCCCGCCTTGCCGGCTGGCACCGTGTTTCCCCCGTCCGTGTCGCAGTCCCGCCTAGCCAATGATTGCCATGCAACCGAGGCAGACAGCCCCGGAAGTCACGCGATTATATAGCACGTCGGCAACAAAATTACCAGACCGCAGAATTGCGTGCCGCGCCAAGGGATTCGGCCCATCCGCAGGGAAGGCCGATGATGCAGAAAATGCAATCGATTCGCGCCGCCGGCGCGACCGATCAGTCGCCTTCGCCGGGCTCGGCCGAGAAGTACTTGTCGAACTTGCCTTCCTCACCCTTGTGCTCGTCGGCGTCGGCCGGCGTTTCCTTCTTGGTGGTGAGGTTGGGCCACTCGGCCGAATACTTGGCGTTGAGCTCGAGCCACTGCTCCAGCCCGCTTTCGGTATCGGGCAGGATGGCTTCAGCCGGGCATTCCGGTTCGCACACGCCGCAGTCGATGCATTCGCTGGGATTGATCACCAGCATGTTCTCGCCTTCGTAGAAGCAGTCGACGGGGCAAACCTCGACACAGTCCATGTACTTGCACTTGATGCAGGCGTCGGTGACGACATAGGTCATGGCAGTCAGGTCCCCTCAGGCGTGATGTTGTTTTCCGCTGCTATGGGATTTGCGGCGCGCTCGTCAAGCGTGCGGTAACAGGCAAATGCTTCAGCGGCTGGGCCGCGCCGGGCCGGAACCATGATCAATTCGATCACTCGGACGCCGGATCGCGCCGGAATGGTCAGGATATCGCCCACTGCCAAGGCCACGCTGGGCTTTTCGATTCGCCGGCCATTGAGGCGGAAATGGCCCTCCGCTACCCAGTCATGCGCCAGTGTCCGCGTTGGCGCGAGGCGCAGGAACCAGAGCAGTTTGTCGATTCTCACCCGATCAACCCAGCCAGTGCCGCGAAGGCCCCGCTGGGGGGCGCCGCCCTGGGAGGCGCGACCGGAGCCTCACGGCGGATCGGGCGCCAGCGCCAGCGCGGCGGCGCCAGCGGGCCGAAGGCGCCTGTTGGCAGCGGGCGCGGCATGATCGGCTGAAACCCAGCCTGTCGCAGCAGCTGGGCATAGCCTGGCGTCCCCAGTCCCATCGACACGGCGAGCGCGGGATCGAGCACGACCGGCTTGTTGCCGCTGGTGCTGCGCAGGCCATGTGCTGCGTGCAGCAGCTTTTCCGCCATGTCGAGCCGCAGGGCCTGTTTGCCAAGTCCGCGATAGCCCGGCGGCAGGGTCTTTCCCGGACTCGCAAGAACCGGCGGCATCGCCGGGTGCGGCGCGGCAATCGCCCTGTTTCGCAGGGCTTGCAGGGTCCGCCAGGCCGTCAGCGGTGCGGGCTTGAGCATGGCCGGCACAAAGATATCGAGCGCCCCGACCTGCACCTTGAGCTGCCGCAGCCTGTGGCGCTGCGCGGGGTTCAGCGCTTCGACTCCGGATTCGCTCTTGGCCAGCATGCCGCCAGCTTCCACCAGGCGGTTCAGCAGGGCGCGCAGCTCGGATCCGCCCGCAGCCTCGCGGCTGGCTGCTTCCAGCTTGCGCAGCGGATCGTGCGGGCGCAGCGCCG
>JBEGOD010000084.1:0-10370 GCA_041182185.1 Pseudomonadota bacterium | reverse complement strand
GAGCCGAGCAGCACCGGCACGAGTTTGTTCCCGGCCGTGTCGGCGGCCAGATCGGCCATTACGAGGTGCTGGCCGGGCTGTTCGTCCAGCAGCAGCGCTTCCATCAGCGCATCGTCGAAATCGGCCAGGGTTTCGAGCAGGTGGGTGCGTTCGCTCCGCTCGCGTTCCAGCACTTCGCCGGGGATTTCGACGCGCTCGCTCGCCTTGCCCGGGCGATAGCGATAGGCCCGCTCCAGCGCGAGATCGACATAGCCGGTCACCTGTTCGCGCTCTCGCAGTGGGATCTGCCGCAGTGCCAACGGCTCGCGGCTCATCGGCTGAAGCGCGGCGACGGTATCGCGCACGGCGCCGGCCCGGGCGTTCTCGATCTTGTTGATGAACACCGCATGGGGGACGCCCAGCGCATCGAGCCGGCGCAGCACCGGTTCGGCCAGCACCGCGCGCTCGGGCGCGGGATCGATCACCACCAGCGCCAGGTCGGCCGATTGCAGCGCGGTCAGGCCATCGGCGGCAAACCCGGCCCCGCCGGGGGTGTCGATCAGGGCAAAGGAATCGCCCAGGTAATCGAAATGGGTGAGGTTGAGTTCGGTCGAGCCCCGCCGCGCGCGCGCTTCCGGACTGGCGTCGCCGACCGTGGTCCCGGCCTCGACGCTGCCCTGGCGGGTAATCGCGCCACTGGCAAAGAGCAGCGCTTCGGCGAGGCTGGTCTTGCCCGTGCCGGCCGGCCCCACCAGCGCGACCGCACGGGTAGCCCTGCTGCCCGGTTGAATGCCGTTTGGATTGTTGCCCATTGTCCGCCTCCTCTCACTCGTGAAGGCGCGTCGGGCGCTGCTGTCGCGCTCGGCGCGTCAGGATGAAGGAATGGTCTGCCTCTTGGGGGTGAGTCGCAAGTGGAATCTGATTGTGCGATTTCGCCTGCCGGCATAGCTTTTGGGCATGACCACCGAGATGGATTGGCGCACGCAAGTCGGGCGCAGCTGGGCGCAGAACTATGCGCTGACCGACCGCGCCTTTGCCGGGCTTACGCAGATGCTGCTCGACCGCGCCGCGCCGCTGGTTGGGCACCAGGTGCTGGATGTCGGCTGCGGGGCAGGGGAACTGTCGCTGGCGCTGGCCCGCCAGCATCCAGGGTCGCAGGTGCTGGGCGTCGATATTTCGCACGATCTGGTTGAAGTGGCGCAGACGCGCGGCGCGGCGCTGAGCAATGTGCGCTTTATCGAGGCCGATGCCGGCAGCTGGCGCGATCCGGCGTTTACCGCTGACCTGATCGTGTCGCGCCACGGCGTGATGTTCTTTGCCGATCCGGTGGCGGCCTTTGCCAACATCCGGGAGGGCGCGGGCGAGGGCGCGCGGCTGCTGTTTTCCTGCTTCCGCACTGCGGGCGAGAATGCCTGGGCGGCGGGTCTTGCCGAGCTGCTGGGCTTGCCGCCATCCCCCAATTCGCGCGCACCCGGGCCGTTTGCCTTTGCCGATCGTGCCCATGTCGAAGGAATTCTGGCCGCCGCGGGCTGGCAGGAGATTGGCTTTGAAGCTGCCGATTTCGCCTATGTCTGCGGTACGGGAGCGGACCCGGTAGAGGATGCGCTCGGCCTGTTCCGCCGGATCGGCCCAGCCGCACCGCACCTGCGCAGCCTTGAAGGCGCGGCACTGGCCGCGGCCGAGGCACGGATCCGCGACTGGCTCGGGCGGCATCGCAGCGGCAATCTGATTGCCATGGCGGCGGCTGCCTGGCTGGTCACGGCGCGGCGCAATTAGCTTTGCCGATCAGGCCAATCGTGCCTTCCCGCTTGCCGCAAAACCGCGCCTGTCCTAGGGGCGAGGCGCTATGACATCCACAAATGACATCCGCCGCTCCTTCCTCGATTACTTCGGCTCGAATGGGCACGAGGTGGTGCAGTCGGCTCCGCTGGTGCCGTACAACGACCCCACCCTGATGTTCACCAACGCCGGGATGGTGCCGTTCAAGAACGTTTTCACCGGGCTGGAAACCCGCGCCATCCCGCGCGCCACCTCCAGCCAGAAGTGCGTTCGCGCCGGGGGCAAGCACAACGACCTGGATAACGTCGGCTATACCGCCCGCCACCATACCTTCTTCGAAATGCTGGGGAATTTCAGTTTCGGGGACTATTTCAAGGAACAGGCAATCGTCCATGCCTGGACCTTGCTGACCAAGGAATGGGGCATTGCGGGCGATAAGCTTACGGCAACTGTCTACCACACCGACGATCAGGCGTTCGACCTGTGGAAGAAGATTGCCGGGCTGCCGGAAGAGCGGATCATCCGGATCGCGACCAAGGACAACTTCTGGGCGATGGGCGCAGATGGGCCATGCGGGCCCTGTTCGGAAATCTTCTATGATCATGGCGATCACATCTTCGGTGGCCCGCCGGGTTCGCCCGATGAGGATGGCGACCGGTTCGTCGAGATCTGGAACCTGGTGTTCATGCAGTTCGTGCAGGAAAACGATGTCCAGATTGGCGAGCTGCCCAAGCCGAGCATCGATACGGGCATGGGGTTGGAGCGCGTCGCGGCGGTGTTGCAGGGCGTGCATGACAATTACGATACCGATACCTTCAAGGCGCTGATCGCCGCCTCGGAAGGTCTGACCGGGGTGAAGGCCGCCGGCGAACACCAGGCCAGCCACCGGGTGATCGCCGATCACCTGCGCTCGACCAGCTTCCTGCTGGCCGATGGCGTGCTGCCGGGCAACGAAGGCCGCGGCTATGTGCTGCGCCGGATCATGCGCCGCGCCATGCGCCACGCGCACCTGCTGGGGGCCAAGGATCCGCTGATGCATCGCCTGGTGCCGGCGCTGGTGCAGGAAATGGGCACTGCCTATCCCGAACTGGGCCGCGCCCAGCCGCTGATCGAGGAAACCTTGCAGCGCGAGGAAGTGCAGTTCCGCCGGACGCTGGCCAACGGACTCAAGCTGCTGGATGAAGCGACCGGCACGATGGGCGAGGGCGGGGAGCTGCCGGGCGAGACCGCCTTCAAGCTCTATGACACCTTCGGTTTCCCCTATGACCTGACCGAGGACGCGCTGCGCGCCCGCGGGATCGGGGTGGACCGCGCCGGCTTCGATGCCGCCATGGCCCAGCAAAAGGCTGCCGCCCGCGCCGCCTGGAAGGGCTCAGGCCAGGCGGCCGATGCCGAAGTCTGGTTCGACATTGCCGAACGCGTCGGCGCAACCGAGTTCACCGGCTACACTGCCACCACCGGCGAGGCGCAGATCGTCGCGCTGGTCAAGGATGGCCAGGAAGTCGGCAGCGCCCAGGCAGGCGATGCAGTAACCGTGATCGTCAACCAGACGCCGTTCTATGGCGAAAGCGGCGGGCAGAGCGGAGACAGCGGCACGATCGCCGGGGCCGATGGCCTGACCATTGCGGTCAGCGATACCGCCAAGCCGCTCGGCCGGCTCCATGCCCATAACGGCACGGTCCAGGCCGGGACGGTCAAGCTGGGCGATGTGGTCAAGCTCGACATCGATGTCGTGCGCCGCGATGCGATCCGCGCCAACCACTCGGCCACGCACCTGGCTCATGCGGCGCTGCGCAACCGCCTGGGCGCACATGTCACGCAGAAGGGCTCGCTGGTTGCGGCCGATCGCCTGCGGTTCGACTTCTCGCACCCGACGGCGCTGACGGCCGAGGACATTGCCGCGATCGAGGCTGAAGTGAACGCCGAGATCCGTGCCAACGAACCCGTCGTTACCCGGCTGATGAGCCCGGACGATGCCATTGCCGCCGGGGCGATGGCCCTGTTCGGCGAAAAATATGGCGACGAGGTCCGCGTGCTGTCGATGGGCCGGGTCAAGGAAGCCCATCCCTATTCGGTTGAACTGTGCGGCGGCACCCACGTGCGCGCCACGGGCGACATCGGCCTGTTCCGGATCGTCAGCGAAAGCGCGGTCAGCTCGGGCGTGCGCCGGATCGAGGCGATGACCGGTGAGGGCGCTTTCCGCTATCTCGCCGCCCGCGAAGATGCGCTGAAGGGCGCGGCTTCGGTCCTGCGCACCACGCCGGACGATGTCGAAGCCCGCGTCGCCGCGCTGCTCGACGAGCGCCGCAAGCTTGAGCGCGAGCTGGCCGAAGCCAGGAAGGCGCTGGCGCTGGGCGGTGGCTCGGCCGCGGCGACGAGCGCCGACGAGGAAGTGGGCGGGGTCAAGTTCTCCGGCCAGGTGCTTGATGGGCTCGACCCCAAGGAGCTGCGCGGGCTGCTGGATCAGGCCAAGGCCCGGCTCGGCTCGGGCGTGGCGGTGATCGTCGCGGTCAACGAAGGCAAGGCCAGCATCGCGGCAGCCGTGACCGATGACCTGACCGGCAAGGTCAGCGCGGTCGACCTGGTCCGCGCCGGCGTCGAAGCTTTGGGTGGCAAGGGCGGCGGCGGCCGCGCCGACATGGCCCAGGGCGGCGGTCCGGACGGTGACAAGGCCAATGAGGCCATTGCTGCGGTCAAGGCTGTTCTGGCCGGTTAGCCATGCGCCCGGCCGAAGGAACGCGCTGGATCGCGGCAGCGTTTGGCGGGGTCCTGTTCCTGACTGTATCGACGTTTCCGTTGCTGGGCGCGGGCGCCAAGCAGGACGTGCGCTGCCGAGGCCTGGAATTCACCGGCAGGTTTGATGACTGCTTCAACGATTACCTGCCGCTGTTGGAGATAGCCGCGCCGTTCGTGGCCTTGCTGCTGCTGTGGCCGGTCCTGCGATTCGCCTTCACGCTGTGGGCGCCGGAACCGCACGAGCGGATGCGGAAATGGCGTCTGGCCAGCAGCTCACCAATGAAGACCTGGTCGCCGCAGTTTCAGATTGCGGGGGCGGCCTGGGCGGTCTGGTGCCTGTACCGCGCCGCGCTTTACCCGGTCGATCCGGTTACCGCGCCCTATCAGGCGACGTGGATCGTTTTCGCGCTGTGGACCTTGGGCGGACTCGCGGTGTCCTGGCCGAAGCGCGCCGGCTAACTGCCGGGGCGCTCCCGCAGGCTTGAGCTCTTCAACTGCGGTTTCTCGTCCAACTCGCCCTCTTCCATGATCTGGGCGCGGAACTCGTCGCGCTTTTCGTGGATCGAGGCGATCACCGGGCCCATTGGCACGCCGATATCGACCAGCACGGCTTCCGACAGCTGGAGCGAGGCCTCCAGCGTTTCGGGCACGGCGTGGCTGGCCCCGGCGCGGTAGAGCGCGGCGGCGTTGCTGGCGTCGCGGGCGCGGGCGATGATTGGCAGGTCGGGGTAGGCGCGGCGCAGCTGGCGGACCATCCGCTGGACTGAAACCGGCTCATCCATGGTCAGGATCACGGCATTGGCCTGGTCGGCGCCGAACCGGGCCAGGGCATCGTTGCGCGCGGCATCGCCAAATTCGGTGCGGAAGCCTTCAGCCCGGTTCTCGCGCACCTGGTCGGCATTGGCGTCGATGATCAGATAGGGCTTGTCGTGGGCGGTCAGCATTTCAGCCACCAGCTTGCCGACACGGCCGCCGCCGATGATCAGGGTGCGCTGGGGGGCATCGTCGCCGGCCAGGGTCTTGCCGGACCCGGCATGATCGACCCGCCGCGCCAGCCAGCGCCCCAGGATCGCCAGCAGCGGGGTAACCGTCAGGCCCAGCGCCGTAACGATCTGCCAGAACTGCGCCGCCTCTGTACTGATCAGGTTGACCGCCAGTGCCGCTGTCAGCACGATCAGGGTGGTCTCCGAAGGACTGGCCAGCAGGATCCCCGCTTCGGTCGCCGTGGCTGTGCGGTAGCCGTTCAGGCGGAGCATCGCCCCGGTCACCAGCGCCTTGGCCGAGAGGACCAGGGTGAAGGCGATCAGGATCTCCCACAGGCGGTCCCAGACCATGCCCAGGTCCAGGCTCATCCCCACGGTCAGCAGGAACACGCCCAGCGCCAGGCCCTTGAACGGTTCGATGATGGCTTCGACCTCGGTGTGATAGTCGGTCTCGGCAATCAGCAGGCCGGCGACCAGCGCACCGACGATCGGCGACAGGCCGACTGCGCCGGTCACCAGCGCGGAAACGATCACCACCAGCAGGCTGGCGGCCAGGAACAGCTCTGGGCTCTTGGTGCGGGCAGCCTGGGCAAACAGGCTGGGCAGGGCAAAGCGCCCGATCCCCAGCAATGCGACGATCACCAGGGTGCCCATGCCAAGGGTCCGCAGGAAGTCGCCCAGGTCGGCCGCCTGGTCGCCGCGCCCCATCGCGCCGAGCAGGAAGATGATCGGGACCAGCGCAATGTCCTCGAACAGCAGCGTGCCCAGTGCGGCGCGGCCCACCGGCGTGCGGGTATCGGCGATCCGCAGCACCAGCGCGGTCGATGAGAGCGCCAGGGCCAGGCCCAGCGCGAGCGCGGTCGGCAGCGAATTGCCCAGCATCAGCAGCACCAGCGCAATCAGCGCCCCGCCGCCGAACAGCTCCATCGGCCCGATCCGGAAGATCGTCTTGCGCATCTGCCAGAGCCGCTGGAACGACAGCTCCAGCCCGATCGTGAACAGCAGCAGGATGATCCCGAATTCCGCGAACGGTGCCAGCCGGCCGGGATCGCTGATCGTGATGTAGGACAGCCAGGGCTGCTGCGCCGCCATGCCGCCGAGGCCGAACGGCCCGACCAGCACCCCGGCCAGGATGAAGCCCACCACCGGCGTAATTCGGAACCGCGCGAACAAGGGAATGACAATCCCGGCGGCGCCCAGGATGACCAGGGCATCGCCAAGCGAGGAAGTGGGGACAAATTCGGTCGGGCCTGCCATGGCCGGACCTTAGCGGCAGGCACGGCGCAAAAGAAAGCCCCCTGACCTTGCGGGCAGGGGGCTTGCGTTCTTTTACCGGTCAGGCGGCTGGGATCAGGCCCAGGCCTTCATTTCCGTCTCGAGGTTGTCGACGATCGCCTCGAAGAAGCCTTCGGTGGTCAGCCAGGGCTGGTCCGGACCGATCAGGATCGCGAGGTCCTTGGTCATCTTGCCGCTTTCGACGGTCTCGATGCAGATCCGCTCGATCGTTTCGGCGAACTTCACCACGTCGGGCGTGTTGTCGAACTTGCCGCGATAGATCAGGCCGCGCGTCCAGGCGAAGATGCTGGCGATCGGGTTGGTGCTGGTCGCCTTGCCCTGCTGGTGCTGGCGGTAGTGGCGGGTGACGGTGCCGTGGGCGGCTTCGGCCTCGATGGTCTTGCCATCGGGGGTCATCAGCACCGAAGTCATCAGGCCGAGGCTGCCGAAGCCCTGGGCAACCTGGTCCGACTGGACGTCGCCGTCATAGTTCTTGCAGGCCCAGACGAACTTGCCCGACCACTTGAGCGCGGAGGCAACCATGTCGTCGATCAGGCGGTGTTCGTAGACGATCCCGGCTTCGGCGAACTTTTCCTTGAAGCCTTCGTTCTCGTAGACTTCCTGGAACAGGTCCTTGAAACGGCCGTCATAGGCCTTGAGGATCGTGTTCTTGGTCGACAGGTAGACCGGCCAACCCAGGCCCAGGCCATAGTTGAGGCTGGCACGGGCGAAGTCACGGATCGAATCGTCCAGGTTGTACATCGCCATGGCCACGCCGGCGCTGGGGAACTTGAACACTTCAAGGTCCAGCTTCTCGCCATTGTCACCGTCGAAGACCAGGCGCAGCGTGCCGGGGCCGGGGATCAGCGTGTCGGTGGCGCGGTACTGGTCACCGAAAGCGTGACGGCCGACCACGATCGGATCGGTCCAGCCCGGGATCAGGCGGGGGACGTTCTGGATCACGATCGGTTCGCGGAACACCACGCCGCCCAGGATGTTGCGGATCGTGCCATTGGGGCTCTTCCACATCTTCTTGAGCTTGAATTCCTCGACGCGGGCTTCGTCAGGGGTGATCGTCGCGCACTTCACGGCCACGCCATACTGCTTGGTGGCGTTGGCGGCATCGACGGTGATCTGGTCGTTGGTTTCGTCGCGCTTTTCGACTGAGAGGTCATAATACTTCAGGTCGATGTCGAGGTAGGGCAGGATCAGCCGTTCACGGATCCACTGCCAGATGATGCGGGTCATCTCATCGCCGTCCATTTCGACGACGGGGTTGGTTACCTTGATCTTGGCCATCGCGTGCGTGTCTTTCGCTGGGGAGTGTTTAGCGTGAAATGTGGCGCTCCCTTAGCAGAGGCGTAGCGCCGTGCAAGTAAGGGCTGGACCTTGCGGCATTGGCGCTTTAATCGTCCGGTTAAACACCTGCCGAGAGGATAAGGAAAATGAGCGAAGTCGCTGAAGAGCAAAAGCCTGAAGTCTTGACCGAAGTGCGCGATGGCGTGCTGATCGTCACCATGAACCGGCCCGAGGCCAAGAACGCGATGAACAAGGCCCAGGCCGAAGGCATCAGCGCGGCGATGGACCGGCTTGAGGCCGACAACGACCTGCGCTGCGCCGTGCTGACCGGTGCCGGCGGCACCTTCTGCTCGGGCATGGACCTCAAGGGCTTCCTGCGCGGAGAGCGGCCCAGCATCGAAGGGCGCGGTTTCGGCGGCCTGACCGAATGGACCCCGAAGAAGCCGGTGATCGCCGCCGTTGACGGGTTTGCGCTCGCCGGCGGTATGGAACTGGCCCTCTCGTGCGACCTGATCGTGGCCAGCGCCGCTTCGAAGTTCGGCATTCCCGAAGCCAAGCGCGGCCTCGCCGCTGCCGCCGGCGGCCTGATCAAGCTGCCGCGCCAGATCCCGCCGCGGATCGCGATGGAACTGGCCCTGACCGGCGATTTCATCGATGCGGCGCGCGCCTATGAACTGGGCTTCGTCAACCGCGTGGTCGAAGGCCCTTCGCTGCCCGCCGCGCTCGAACTGGCGGCGCGCGTGGCCGAAAACGGCCCGCTGGCGCTGATCGCCTCGAAGGCGATCATTCGCGATTCGCACACCTGGAGCAACGAAGAGATGTGGCAGAAGCAGGCCAGCTACATCGCGCCGGTCTTCGTCAGTGCCGACGCCCGCGAAGGGGCCGCTGCCTTTGCCGAAAAGCGCAAGCCGAACTGGCAGGGCAAGTAAGCCCGTTCACCAGGCTTGAAAACGAAAAAGGCCCCGGGAAACCGGGGCCTTTTCAAATGGTGGGCGTAGCAAGGATTGAACTTGCGACCCCTACGATGTCAACATAGTGCTCTACCACTGAGCTATACGCCCGCACCATTTGGTTCTGCCCGAGGCCGTCACCCCGGGCAGGGATGCGCCATTAGCGAGGCTGCACGCGCGATGCAAGCCGCTTGATGGCGCAAAATTCCGATCAGATCTGCGCCTGGGTCTGGTTCTCGAAAATCCGTTCCACTTCCATGACCAGATCGCGCAGGTGGAAGGGCTTGGACAGCACCTTGGCCTGGGGGGCGTCGCGGTTGGCCTTAAGCGTCACGGCGGCAAAGCCGGTGATGAACATTACCTTGGTGGCGGGGCTGATCTCGGCACAGCGCTGGGCCAGCTCGATCCCGTCCATCTCGGGCATGACGATGTCCGACAGCAGCAGGTCGAAATGCTGGGTTTCCAGCAGTGGCAGCGCTTCGGTCCCGCGATCGACGGCGACCACATCGTAGCCGGCATTCTGCAGCGCGCGCGCCAGGTAGGTGCGCATCGCGTCTTCGTCTTCGGCAAGGAGGATGCGGATCATTGGCACTTCCGGTTGTTGTCCCACGGTACGACCAGACCCTGCTTAGCGCCAGACCCGTTAAGATTCTTCCTTCATCGCACTTGCCCGGGCTTTGACACGGCCTGCGCGGCGCGCCAGCGTGGGGCAATGGATCCTGCCGCGCCTGACCAGCCTGATTCGCCAGCTGCCACGGGGGGAGAGATTCCCGGCAGCCAGGGCCAGCCGGCCTATGCGCTGCGCCAGTCCGATCCCTCGCCAGTCCCGGTGCTGATCGCGGTGCCGCATGCTGGCCGGTCCTATCCCGGCAGCCTGATCGAGCGGATGCGCCACCCCGGCTATGCCGCGCTGCGGCTGGAAGACCGCTATGTCGACCTGCTGGGTGAGGCGGTGGCGCGTGAGACCGGGGCTGCCCTGCTGGTCGCTCATGCCCCGCGCGCGATGATCGACCTCAACCGTGCGCCTGAGGATGTCGATTGGGAGATGTTTGCCCAGGGTCGCCCCAATGGCCTTGGCAGCTATACCCCGGGCCTGCGGGCGCGCAGCGGCCTGGGGCTGATCCCGCGCCGGCTGCCGGGGCTGGGCGAGCTGTGGAAGCAGCGGCACGATGCGGCCGACCTGTCCGCCCGGATCGACCAGATCCATGCGCCCTACCATCAGTGCCTGGCCGATTCGCTGGCGGCCTTGCGGGCGCGGTGGGGGGCAGCGCTGTTGATCGATCTCCATTCGATGCCGCCGTTGGGCCACCGCGACGGCAATCCGCCGCCGGAATTCGTGGTGGGTGACCGGTTTGGCACCACCTGCCAC
>JBEGOD010000083.1:0-4833 GCA_041182185.1 Pseudomonadota bacterium | reverse complement strand
TCCTCCGGTCGACCTGAAGCCGCTCAAGCTGGCTACCACGGCGGACGAGGCGCGCAGCCGGATGGTCACCGCCCAGCTTGGCCAGACCGTGCTTTTCCTGCTGACCATGCTGCTGGCCGGCATGGTCCTGTCCAACCTGGTCGAGGAAAAGGGCAACAAGATCATTGAGGTCCTGGCCGCCGCGATCCCGATGGATGCGGTCTTCCTGGGCAAGCTGTTCGCCATGCTGGCCGTATCCTTCGTCGGCATCACGGTCTGGGCCGGGGCGGGCAGCGCGATCTGGTTCGCGGCCGGCCATGATCTTGGCCAGTATCCCGCGCCAGCGGTGGGCTGGCCGCTGTTCTTCGTGCTCGGCACGGCCTATTTCGCGATGGGCTATCTGCTGCTGGGTTCACTGTTCCTGGCGATCGGCTCGATGGCCAGCACGGTGCGCGAGGTGCAGACCCTGTCGATGCCGGTCACCATGCTCCAGCTGCTCAACTTCTTCTTCGCGTCCTGGGCCATGGCCCGGCCTGGCACGGCGATGGAACTGGCGGCGATGATTGTACCGTTCAGCTCGCCCTTCGCCATGCTGGCCCGTGCCGCGCAAAGTGATGCCTTGCTGCCGCACGTGTTGGCGCTGGGCTGGCAGGCGCTCTGCGTGGCCGTGTTCGTGCGGGTCGGGGCGACGCTGTTCCGGCGCTGGGTGATGAAGAGCGGACCGGCCCGCAGCGACGGCAAAGGGCCGTGGGCGCGCCTCTTCTCGCGCCGGGCCGTGCGCTGAATCAGGTCCGTTCCGGAGCGGCTATTGACTCTTAGGTAAGTTAGACCAAGTAAGTCTCGATGGGAAACTGATTGCGCCCGCGCGCAGCAGAGAGGATTCGCCATGGCCACCCAGATTGCCGATGCCCCGTTCAAGTACCGCAGCTCTCCCACCGCGACCGAGGCGTTCGAGGCCTGGCTCAAGGAATATGGACAGAACCTGCCCAGCCACACCCATCCGTGGGATGTTTCGCGTTCGGACATCTATGTCGAGGACCGCTGGCAGCCGATCTTTGCCGAGATGCGCGCCAAGGCCCCGGTCAACAAGGTCACCGGCACGCCCTATGGCGATTATTGGAACGTCACCACGGTCAAGACGATCCAGCATGTCGAATCGCTGCCTGAGCTGTTCTCCTCTTCATGGCAGCACGGCGGAATCACGATCGGCGATCCGCCGGCCGACATCACCCCCGAGATGCTGGAAGAGCGTCGCCTGCCGATGTTCATCGCGATGGACCGGCCCGAACATACCGGCCAGCGCCGCACCGTCGCCCCGGCCTTCACCCCGGGCGAGATCGACAAGATGGCGGCCGAAGTGCGGATGCGCACTGCCGCCACGCTCGACAGCCTGCCCTGGGGCGAGGAGTTTGACTGGGTCGACAAGGTCTCGATCGAGCTGACCACCGGCATGCTGGCGATCCTGTTCGGCTTCCCCTGGCAAGACCGCCGCCTGCTGACCTTCTGGTCGGACTGGGCGGGTGACGTCGAACTGGGCCTGGCGCGCGAGCTGGCCGACACCCGGCACGCCATCCTGCTCGAGATGGCGAGCTATTTCCAGCGGCTGTGGATGGAGCGGGCCGGCGCCCCGCCGAGCCGCGACCTGATCTCGATGATGATCCATTCGGATGCAATGAACCACATGAGCCCGCAGGAGTTCATGGGCAACCTGGTGCTGCTGATCGTGGGCGGCAACGATACCACCCGCAACACCATGTCGGGCATCGTCCATGGGCTGGATCAGTTCCCTGACCAGCGCGCGATCTTTGAAAACGATCCTTCCGTGATCCCCAATGCGGTGCAGGAATGCATTCGCTTTGTCACCCCGCTGGCTCACATGCGCCGCACCGCGACCGACGATGCCGACCTGTTCGGCAACCAGGTCAAGAAGGGCGACAAGCTGATCCTGTGGTACCTTTCGGCCAACCGTGACGAGACGGTGTTCGAAAATCCGGACAAGCTGATCATCACGCGCGAGAATGCCCGGCGGCACCTGTCGTTCGGCTATGGCATCCACCGCTGTGTCGGTGCGCGCCTGGCTGAACTGCAGCTCAAGATCCTGATGGAAGAAATGCACGAGCGCCGCATGCGGGTGAACGTGACCGGCAAGGTCGAACGGGTCCGCGCCAATTTTGTCCACGGCTTCCGCAAGCTGGGCGTCACGCTGAGCAAGTTCTGATGCAACACCGGCGGCAGTTCCTTGGCTGGCTGGCGGCAGGCGCTGCCGCCTCCGGTCTGGCGGCCTGTTCGAATGCCGAGGCCAAGGGCTTCCCGGTCCGCTTCAGCGATGCCGAATGGAAGAAGCGGCTGACGGGGGAGCAGTATTACATCCTTCGCCAGAAGGGTACCGAAGTCCCCGGCTCCTCGCCGCTGCTGCACGAGAAGCGGACCGGCGTGTTCGTCTGCGCGGCGGATGGCAGCGTGCTTTATTCCTCGGCCACCAAGTATGACAGCAAGACCGGCTGGCCCAGCTTCTGGGACGTGGTGCCTGGTTCGATCCGCACCTCGATCGATTTCGATGCCGGCTATCCGCGCACCGAAGTGCACTGTGCCCGCTGCGGCGGCCACTTGGGCCATGTCTTCAACGATGGACCCAAGCCGACCGGCAAGCGCTATTGCATGAATGGCGACGCGCTGATCTTCCGCCCGGCCTGAGCGTTCATCTGACTGCATAGACCCTGAGCGGGCCGGTCTCGAAGCCTGGTACCGGCGTGAGCCAGGCGGGCGGGCGGCCACTTGCGATGCGGTTCGCCAGGTTGTCGGCCCGGGCTTGGGCGTAGGTCGGGATCTCGCTTGAGCTGAGGCAGGCGACGACATGGGTCGCGCCATTGCGGCGGACGATGGCTTCGGCGGTTTCGGGATCGCCGGTAAAGGCGGCGACCACGTTGATCATCCTGGCCTGGTTGCGGTGATAGGGACCGGCGACCACGGTGTGGCCGGTTTTCACAAGGATTTCCGGCCCACGGTCCAGCGGGGCGAACAGGTGGCCGCGGGGCAGCCGATTGAGCGCGGCATAGTCGCAAGCGACCATGGCTGGATCGGCTGTGGCCAGCCCGGCAGTGCCGGCGCTCCGGTCGAATGGTTTGAGCATGGCACTGCCAAAGGTCGGAGTGCACAAGGCAATCACTGCCAGGGTCGCGGCGATCCGCGGTCCCGCAGCTGTGATTGCCCGCGCGCGGGGCAGCCAGTGTCCCAGCAACAGCGCGGCAAAGGGAATGGTCAGCAATTGCGCGGCCAGCCCTTCGCGCAAGACCAGCAGCGAATAGAAGCCGGCAGCGAGCGCATAGCCTGCCAGCAGCAACCAGCGCGCGGGCTGGAGTTGCAGTTGGCGGGCCAGCAGCCAGCCAGCGGGCACCAGCGCAATTGTCCAGACCAGCGTCAACGCCATCGATGCGGGCTGGTCCCAGATCGGGCGCCCTTCCAGCACGGCCTGATACCACCAGGTTTGCAGCAGCGGGTCGAGCTGGCCGAATGGATTGGCGGCGCAAGTGCCAAGCATTGCAGCCGCGATTGGCAAGGCTGCAAGGGGGACCAGGCTCAGCCCGATCAGCCGCCCTCGCAGCGAGGTCTGCCTGGGCAGCAAAGGCAGCACAGTGGCTGCCACGGCGGCAGCGCCAAAGGCAGCGATGTGGCCGGGGCGCAGAATATCGCAGAAGGTGCCGGTCAGCTCGGCCAGGGGCCGGGTCGCCAGCGAAAGGGCGATCGCGCCGATGGTAAGCGCGCCCAGGAACCAGGCGAGCGAGCGGTCCCGGGTCCAGGCCCAACGCAAGCCGTAAAGCCCGGCCAGCGCGGCGAGCAGCGGCAGCGCCTCGAGCGAGATGACCACCCATGCCGCCCCGACCAGCCCGCAGGCCAGCGCGGCGCGGCGCGAGCCGGTGCGGAGCAGCAGCGCCCCGCAGACGAGTGCGGCGACCGACTGGGCCGTGTGGTGGTCGATCCGCAGCGGCGCGAAATTGCCTGGGAGCAGCGGGAACAGCGGAAAGAGGACCAGGGCCAGGATCGCGGCCAGCCGGGGCAGTTCGAGTTTCAGCGCGATGTCGCGCAGCGCGAGCAGCGCCGGCAGCAGCCAGACAAGCGGCACCAGCGCCATGGCCCAGAGTTCGGCCAGCGTGCGCGGCAGTACTGCATCGAACAGCAGAATCAGTGCCGCGAGCGGTAGGTCGATCAGCCGGGACCAGTGCATCGATGCCCCTTCGGGCAGGCCCATGCAGTACTGCGTCACGTCGAACCAGGCTTGCCCGGCCAGCAGGTCGCGGACCTGGGCCAGGCGCATGTAATCGTCAGGATCGGGCAGCTGGTAGCCGCTGAGTGGCAGGAGCGCCAAGCGCACGACGGCCCACAGGACCCAGATCGCCAGGACCAGACCAAGGGTGGGGGTGTGTTGCTTGCCCCATAGTGCCCGCGCGATTGCCGCCATCACGGCGCTTCTAGCGGAAAACGATGCGGCTGCGCAGCAACCATGTGGCGGTAAAGCTGACCGCGATTGCCAGGCCCTTGGCCAGCCGGGGGTCGATCCCGGCGGCATCGCCAGTGCCGACGATCAGCGTGGTCAGCGCCAGGCCGAGCAGGGCCGAGCCGACGAACTGCGCCTTCTGCCGCATCCGCGCCGCGCCGCCGGGGGCAGCGCGCAGGGCAAAGACCAGCCGGCTGGACAGGATCCAGTGCGCTGCGATGCCAAACGAGTAGCCGGCAGCGCCGGCCAGCGCCTGGGTTACCCCGGCCTGGAGCAAGGCCAGGACGCTGGCCATATCAGCGGCCAGCGCTACCGCGCTGACCAGCAGATAGGCAAACCACTGCGCCCGGAAGATCGGCAGG
>JBEGOD010000082.1:0-16911 GCA_041182185.1 Pseudomonadota bacterium | reverse complement strand
CGTCACCCTGCTGGAGGAAATGGCCAAGCGCCGCCTGCGGGCCAACGTCATCGGCGAGCCGACCCGGGTCCCGGCTTGCTTCGTCCCTGGTTTTCATCAGTAACGCGATAGCTCGACGTTGAGTGACTTGTAACCATGGACGAAGCAAGCCGGGACCCGGGTCGGCTCGCCGATGACGTTGGCCCGCAGGCGGCGCTTGGCCATTTCCTCCAGCAGGGTGACGAGCTGCAGTTCGGCCACCCGCGCGCCAACGCAGCGGTGGATGCCGTAACCGAACGA
Source organism: Pseudomonadota bacterium (assembly GCA_041182185.1). Taxonomy (GTDB): domain Bacteria; phylum Pseudomonadota; class Alphaproteobacteria; order Sphingomonadales; family Sphingomonadaceae; genus Novosphingobium. The sequence continues at coordinate 16,632 of JBEGOD010000082.1, read as the reverse complement.
GAGGTGGCGGCGGGCATTCTCGCGGTCGACACGGATATACTCGCCGCCGTCGAACACGCTCTCATCGCGGTTGGCGGAAATGTACCACATCACCACCATGTCGCCGGCCTTGATCTGGTGGCCGTCCAGCTCGGTATCGACCGCGGCGGTGCGGCGCATGTGGGCTAGCGGCGTCTGCCAGCGGATCAGTTCCTGCACGGCATTGGGGATCAGCGCCGGATCGGCTTCCAGCTTGGCGCGCTCTTCCGGATACTTGTTCAGGCCATAGGCATAGGATGACATCGAATTGCGGGTCGTGTCATTGCCGCCCACGATCAGCAGGATCAGGTTGCCGATGAATTCCTCGGGCGCCATCTCGCGCATGGCGTCGGACTTGAGCATGACCGAGATCAGGTCCTTGCCCGGATTGGCCATCCTCTCCTGCCACAGCGCGGCAAAGGCCATGCCCATTTCCTGCATCTTGGCGAGGCGCAGTTCGATCGTCTCGGGGTTCTTGATCAGTTCGACATCGCCGCCGAAGTCCGACCATTCGGTCAGATGGTGGCGCTGTTCCCACGGATAGCCGAACAGCTTGGCGAGCATGCCGGTGGTCAGCTCGATCGAAACGCGCTGGACCCAATCGAACGGCTCGCCGATCGGCAGGCTATCCAGCACTTCGCCGGTGCGCTTGGCGCATTCGGCCTTCATCGCCGCGACTTCGGACGGGCCAAAGCTGGGCGCGACGGTGCGGCGCTGGGCGGTGTGCTGCGGCGGGTCCATGGCAATGAACATCGGCTCGCGCATGTTGTACTTTTCGAGCATCTCCGGATTGCCGGAAATGGCGATGCCGCCCTTTTCCCAGCTCGAGGAAAAGATCTTGGGCAGCGCCTCGATATGGACGATCGGCTTGTAGGTGCTGACCGACCAATAGGGGCCAAAGCCCGAATCCCGCACATAGTGGATCGGCGCTTCGGCGCGGTGGCGGCGGAAGATTTCCTCGAAGGTATCCTCGGCGTAGATTTCCGGGCGCGAGACGTCGAACGGATCGGCGGCGGGTTCAAGTGCGGCAGTGGCCATGGCAGTGCTCTCCCAATCCCTTTTTAGGGTATGCACCCTAAATGCGCCAAAGCGAGGATCGAGTCAAGCCTGCCAGGCGTTGCCGCCGGTCACGGCGCGCAGCTCGTGAAACCAGAAATGAAGCAGGCCCGCCGCCCTGCGGCGCGGCAGTCCTGGCTTACTTCGCGGCTTTGGCCGCCCGGCGATAGGGGACGAAGTCACCCAGGTTGATGAACCCGGTGGTGAAGTGGCCCATCCGGTCAACCGTCTGGACCATGTCGAGCCGGCAGAGCTGGCTACCCGTCGGGCGGATCACCAGAATGTCGTCCGAATCGAGATCCTCGGCATTGCGGGGCTTGTTGACGTAAAGCGTGGTGCCCGAGCGGTAGACCAGCGCGACGCCGTCGATGATTTCGAGATCGCGGGTATCGGCCTGCGAGATGCAGGTCGTCGGCTTGCCGGCCACACGGCCTTCGAGCAGCTTTTCGAGGCGCTGTTCGGGGGTCAGCTTGGGCTTGGCCTGGACAGCGGCACCGCCAGCGACCAGCGCCGCGGCGGCAAGGGCAATTGCGAGAGCGCGCATGGGGTGTCTCCGAAAAGTCAGTCGCCGGAGCCTATCACAAGATCCTGAACTGCACCTGACAAATCCTGCTGCCCTGGCTTCACTTGCCGATGCGTCGGTATGGCACCCAATCCTGCAATCGAACGGCGGCCACGTTGAAGAAGTCGGCCGAGGTACGCAGTGCAACCGGTGCGCCGCTGCACAGGCGACCAGCATCAGGCTCGATCACAGGGATAAGATCCTCACGTAGCGCCGCCGCGTTCACCGGACGATTGACGAAAACCTGCCCGCCAACACTAGCGGTCAAGGCTGCGCCTTCCACGATCTTGAACTTGCGAATGCGCGATGTAGCCAGACAGCGCTGCGGTGGTCCCGGCTCATATCCTTGCAGGACTGCTTGCAAGCGCTGCTCCGGGCTCTGTCCGCTTTCACCAGCCGATGCGGCCGTTGCCGACGGTACCAACAATGCCAAAAGGCATATGCGCTTGAACATTTCCCTCTCCCCGCCGCAGACTGCGGCGAGGGCGTTAATGCACTTATCTGCTGTTAGTTCAAACTCATGCCGTCCCGCCCACGGTCAGGCCATCGATCAGCAGGGTCGGCTGGCCAACCCCGGCGGGGACCGACTGGCCACCCTTGCCGCAGATCCCGACACCTTCGTCGATCGCCAGGTCGTTGCCGATCCCGGACACCTTGGTCAGCACGGTCGGCCCGTCGCCGATCAGCGTCGCGCCCTTGATCGGGGCGCCCAGCTTGCCGTTCTCGACCAGGTAGGCCTCGGTGCAGGAGAACACGAACTTGCCCGACACGATATCGACCTGCCCGCCGCCAAAGCTCTTGGCGAAAATGCCCTTCTTGACCCGGCTGAGCAGCTCGGCCGGATCGTCATTGCCGGCGCGCATGAAAGTGTTGGTCATGCGCGGCATCGGGGCGTGGGCATAGCTTTCGCGCCGACCATTGCCGGTGGGCTCCACGCCCATCAGCCGGGCGTTGAGCCGGTCCTGCATATAGCCCTTCAGGATCCCGTCCTCGATCAGCACGGTCTCGGCTGTAGGTGTGCCTTCGTCGTCGATCGACAGCGAGCCGCGCCGGCCCTGGCCGCCCACGCCCAGCAAGGTGCCATCATCAACCACCGTCACGCCGGGAGCAGCGACGCGCTGGCCGATCTTGCCCGAAAAGGCGCTGGTGCCCTTGCGGTTGAAATCGCCTTCCAGGCCGTGCCCGACCGCCTCGTGCAGCAGCACGCCGGGCCAGCCGGGGCCGAGCAGGACGGTCATCTCGCCTGCGGGAGCAGCGACGCTCTCCAGGTTGACCAGCGCCTGGGCCAAGGCCTGGTCGATCGCGCGGTTCCAGGTCTCGGGCGCGAACAGGTCGTCATAGAGCCGCCGTCCGCCAATCCCGAAGCTGCCGGTTTCGCGCCGGCCGTTCTGTTCGGCCACGATCCCGACGTTGAGCCGCACCAGCGGGCGCACGTCAGTGGCGACGAAGCCATCGGGGCGGACCACTTCGACCACCGACCAGCTGGCGGCCAGGCTGGCCGAGACCTGCACCACGCGCGGATCGCGCATCCGGGCGGCGGCGTCGATCATCTCCAGCAGCCTCACCTTTTCGGCAAAGGGGATCAGGTCGAGCGGCGAGGCATCGGTATAGAGCTTGCGGTTGCTGGCGCGCGGCGGGGCGGCCAGCCTGTTTGCCGCCGGATCGAGCAGCGCCAGGGTCTGCCCGGCGCGGCGGATCGCCTCGGCGCTGATCTCGTTGGCGTGGGCAAAGCCGGTCATCTCGCCAGAGACACCGCGCAGGCCGAACCCGGCCTCACGCGCATAGTCGGCGGTCTTCAGCCGGCCATCGTCGAACCCGAAGGTCTCGCTGGCGGTATATTGCAGGAACAGCTCGCCATCGTCGCAGCGGGCCAGGGCCTCGCGGGTGATGGCCTGGGCCTGGGCAGGGTCAAGCTGGCGATAGAGCAGGGCGCGCGGATCGGTGGTCATGCCCCTGATATAGGGGCTTGCGCCGCCAGCGCCAGTATCAGGCTGCCTGGCTGTCGGCCGGGCCGTCCTTCAGCACGAAGCGCTTGTCGCAATAGCCGCAGTCGACAAAGCCGCGCTCGTCAATCTCCAGCCAGACGCGCGGATGACCCAGCGCTGCGCCACCGGGAATATCGCGGGCGCCGTCGCAGGAAACGCGGGTAGTGGTGACGATTGCGGTTTCGGGCTGGTTGCTCATGGCCTTGCCCCCTAGCAGGGCCGCCGCGGCTTTTCCAGACTACTGATACTGAACGGTGACGACAAAGCTGCCGTTATAGACCCCGCCCAGCTGGTTGGCCCCGACGTTGAGCGTGCCGCCAACCCGGAAGGTGAAGATCCCGCTGTTCGGCGCGATCTGGTAGCGGCGGTTGCCATTGCCCAGACCATTGCCGTTACCGCCCAGCAGCTGGAGGTCGGGCGTGGTATCGAGCGCCAGCCCGGTCACCGTCATGGTCTGCGGGCCGCCGACCCGGGTCAGCGTAACGGTTGTCGGGATCTGGATCCGCACGGTCATCCGGCGGGTGCCCATGCCGGTAAACTCCGCCGGCTGGCAGACCCCGGTGCGGACGATCGGCCCGGTGGTGGTGCAGGCGAGGGTATCGGGGTTGAGCAGCACGGTGCCGGCGGCGGCGCCGGGGGCGACACGGCCGAAGTTCAGCGCTTCATTGGCAACCAGCGCCAGCGGGGCGACCACGACGGCCTCGGCAGCGCCACTGGCAACAACGGCCTGGGCGCGCACTGGGCTGGCGGAAAGCAGGGCGAGGGTAAACACCAGCGCCGCGCAAACTGCGCGAAACAGCCGTTCGAACGGCCGGCTGGTGGTGTTCCCCCGATTCATCACGGTTTTCCTAGCCCGGCGCGGCTTAACGCCATGCTGGACAGGCATGGTTAACAGCGCGGTAGCACTTGACCAAGCCATGGGCCAACCCATGGGCCAAGCCGGGCGCGGGGCTGGGCCTTTTGCCGGGGCTTTACGCAGGCCGCGTCCTGCCGCAAGAGCAGGTCCATGGAACAGCCCGCCGCCATCCGCATCCGCGACCTCGTCAAGCGTTACGCCCCCGCCGGTCAGGGAGAGGGCAAACTCGCGCTCAAGGGCGTGTCCTTCGACGTGCCGCAGGGAGAGATCTTCGGCCTGCTCGGCCCCAATGGCGCCGGCAAGTCGACCCTGATCAATATCCTTGCCGGCCTGGTGATGAAGACCAGCGGAACCGCGGAAATATGGGGTTTCGATATCGACAAGGACCCGCGCAACGCCAAGCGCGCGATCGGCATCGTGCCGCAGGAAATCGTCTTCGATCCGTTCTTCACGCCGGTCGAGGTGCTGGACATCCAGGCCGGGCTTTACGGCGTGCCCAAGGCCGCCCGGCGCAGCCTGGAACTGCTCGGCCAGGTTCACCTCTCGGACAAGGCCAATGCCTATTCGCGCACGCTTTCGGGCGGCATGAAGCGCCGCCTGCTGATCGCCAAGGCGCTGGTCCACCAGCCGCCGGTGATCGTGCTGGACGAACCCACCGCCGGGGTCGACGTCGAACTGCGCCGGCAATTGTGGGAACTGGTCAGCGATCTCAATGCCCACGGGGTGACCGTGGTGCTGACCACGCATTACCTCGAAGAGGCCGAGGAACTGTGCAACCGGATCGCCATCATCAACCATGGTGAACTGATCGCCAACAAGCCGACCCGCGAGCTGGTGGAGATGGCGCGCGAGAAGGTGGTGGTCGTCACGGTGGACAAGGACCTGGGCGAATGCCCGTCGCACCCGGCCTTTCTCAAGTGCGAGAAGGCCGGCGATCGCACGCTGGAAATCACTTACGACAAGGACCGCAGCAATGCCGGCGAAGTGCTCTCGCTGGTCCAGGGCATGGGCTTCGCCATCATCGACGTGACCACCCGCGAAGCGGACCTGGAGGACGTCTTCGTCACCCTGACCAGCAGCGCAGCGCAGGCGGCGTGAGCCACGACGTCATCATCGTCGGTTCCGGCGCGGCCGGGCTGACGGCGGCGCTCGCGCTGGCGGAGCGGGTCAAGGTGCTGGTCCTGGCCAAGGGCGAGCTGACCGGCGGGTCGACCGCCTGGGCCCAGGGCGGGATCGCCGCCGTGCTCGATGCCGGCGATACCTTCGAAAACCACATCCGCGATACGATGGTGGCCGGCGCGGGCCTCAACCGGCGCGAGACGGTGGAGTTCGTGATCGAACGCGCCCCCCACGCGATCGAACGGCTGGTCGAACTGGGCGTGCCGTTCAACAAGGCCGAGGGATATGGGGGCAAGGACCTCCACCTCACCCGCGAGGGCGGGCACAGCCACCGCCGGATCGTCCATGTCGACGATGCGACCGGCCGGGCCGTGCTCGATGCCCTGCTGCGCGCGGCCGAGGCCCATCCCAACGTAACCCTGCTGCCGCACCGCGCCTGCATCGATCTGATCACCGGGCGGCACGAGGAACGCTATTCGGGCTCGGGCCGGGTCTGGGGCGTCTATGCGCTGAACGAGCAGACCGGGAAGGTCGAGGTCCACACCGCGCGGGCGACGATCCTGGCAAGCGGCGGGGCCGGGCGCGTCTACCAGTTCTCCACCGCCCCGCGCGGGGCAACCGGGGACGGGATCGCCATGGCCTGGCGCGCGGGCTGCCGGGTCGCCAACATGGAAATGATGCAGTTCCACCCGACCTGCCTCTACAACCTCGACGTCAAGAACTTCCTGATCACCGAGGCCGTGCGCGGCGAGGGCGGGCACCTGCTCAACCCGCGCACCGGGCACCGCTATATGCCCGATTATGACGAGCGCGCCGAACTGGCCCCGCGCGATATCGTTGCCCGCGCCAATGACAGCGAGATCAAGCGCGACGGGCTCGATTACGTCCACCTCGATATCAGCCACCAGCCGGCCGATTTCGTGAAGGGGCACTTCCCGACGATCTACGAAAAGCTGCTGGGCCTGGGCATCGACATGACCAGGCAGCCAATCCCGGTGGTCCCGGCGCAGCACTATACCTGCGGCGGGATCGTGATCGACCTCAACGGCCGCACCGACCTGCCCGGGCTCTATGCCGCCGGCGAATGCACCGAGTCCGGCCTCCACGGCGCCAATCGCCTCGCTTCCAACAGCCTGCTCGAATGCTTCGTCTTCGGCGCGGCTGCGGCGGCCGATATCCTGGCGCGGTGGGAGGATTTCGATGCCCCGCCGCCAGTCCGCGCCTGGGACGAAAGCCGCGTTACCGACAGCGACGAGGAAGTGATCATCCAGCAGAACTGGACCGAGATCCGCCGCTTCATGTGGAACTATGTCGGGATCGTGCGCACCACCAAACGACTGGAACGGGCCTCGCACCGGATCAAGCTGCTGATGGAGGAAGTGGACGATTACTACGGCCACTTCCGCGTCTCGACCGACCTGATCGAGCTGCGCAACCTGCTGCAATGCGCCGAGCTGATTGTCCGTTCGGCGCTGGAGCGCAAGGAAAGCCGGGGCCTGCACTTCACGCTGGACTACCCGGCAATGCTCGCCGTCGCGCGCGATACGGTGCTCATGCCCTAGGGCCTAACCCTCGAGCGCTTCTTCGACCGGCCCCAGGCGGTGTGCCCACCAGCGATGCGCACCCAGGACCAGCACGGCTCCAAGCCCGCTGAGCGCGCCGGTCAGCAGGAAGAAATGGGCCGCACCCATCGGCTCGTAGAAGCGGACCAGCCAACCGGCGAGGAAATAGGCGACCGCGGTCGCCGCCTTGTACATCGCCATCATCATTGAAACGACCGATTGGGGGGAATCGCGCGAGACCAGTGCCTGGATCGGCGGTTCGATAAAGGCGGCGTAACTGAAGTCCTGCAACACGAAGAAGGCCAGCCACAGGCCCAGCGGGGTGATCGGCAGCTTGGCAATGAAATAGGCAAAGACCCAGGCAATCGCGACCCCGGCTATACCCAGGCCGACCTTGGTGAGATCGCCCGGATCGCGCCCGCGCGCCTGCAGCGCAATGGCCAGCCGGTTGCCGAGCCACACGCCAACGATGGTGGTCACCCCATCGAAGATCCCGATCCAGGTGACAGGCGCCTCCCAGCCGAAGATCGTGCGGTCAACCTGCCGATCGGCCCAGACATACATGATGCTGTACGATTGGTTCGCGGCGACGACATAGAGCATGTAGGGTACGAACAGCAGCAGCAGGATCGTGCCGATCTGGCGCCACTCGCCGCGGGTCAATGCTACTTTTGCGCCTTTCGCGCTGCGTTTGGCCAGGTTTTCCGGCGGCATGTGGCGGCGTCCGGCCAGATAGGTGGCAAGGCCGATCAGCATGCCGATCCCGGCAGCGCTGAAGCCAAGGTGCCAGGACACCCTTTCCCCCAATGTCCCGATAACCAGCGGCGCGGCGAGCGCGCCGATGTTGAGCGTGATCAGGTAAACGCCGAAAGCGCGGGTCCGACGCTTGTCCTCCGGCGTGTAAAGCAGTCCGACCTGGGCTGCCATATTGCCAAGCACACAGCCTGACCCCAGCACCAGCAAGGTCAATGCGCCAAGGAACAGCGCTTCGCTGGCCATGGCAAGATGGCCGCCGGCCATCAGCAGGCAACCGATCGTGATCGCGCGGGTCCGGCCCAGGATCCGATCGCCAAGCCAGGCGCCGACGATCGGGGTGAGGTAGATCATTCCCGAATAGATGCCGTAGGTCTGCCCCGCGAAGGCCATGTCGCTAAGCTTGCCGACCACGGATTCCAGCCCGGATCGATAGGTCGCAAGTCCGATCACACCCCGGGCATGCTCTGGCAGCAGCAGGTATTTGGTCATGTAGAGCATGAGCAGCGCCTGCATCCCGTAGACCGAGAAGCGCTCCCACATCTCCGTGGTGGCCAGCACGGTCAGCCCGCGTGGGTGGCCGAACAGCTCTTCGCCTGAACCTGCCGGGTCCGCCGATCTTTCCATCACGCCAAGCCCCCGTGCGGCTGGAACAGCTGCACCCCGGACCGTGATGCGCCGAGATCGCGGCGCGGTCCAATGCAAAAAGATCGGTCGGGGCAGCCCGCCAGCTGGCATATTTGCCGGCACAGTCGGTGAAGGGTGGCTTGCACCCTTGGCCCAGGCTTGCTTCATTGGGCCGGCAACCACAGGAACCACCGCATCATGCCCCAGATCACCGCTAACGGCGTCACCCTTGAATACGAAGCCTATGGCGATCCGGCGCACCCGCCGCTGCTGCTGATCATGGGGTTGGGCGCGCAGCTGACGCTCTGGCCGCTCGAGCTGGTCGAGGCGCTGGTGGCGCGCGGCTATCATGTGATCCGCTATGACAACCGCGATATCGGGCTGTCGACCAAGTTCACCGAGCACGGCGTGCCCAATATCCGCAAGGTGGCGCTGATGCGGCTGATCGGCCTCAGGCCGAAGCTGCCTTACCGGCTGACCGACATGGCCGCCGATGCGGTCGGCCTGCTCGATGCGCTAAAGATTGATCAGGCTCACGTGGTCGGCGCTTCGATGGGCGGGATGATCGCGCAGCTCGTCGCCGCAACCTATCCGGAGCGGACCCTGTCGCTGACCTCGATCATGTCGACCACCGGCAACCGCCGTGTGCCGCCGCCCCGTCCGGAGGCGTTCAAGGCGCTGACCACCCCGCCGCCGGCCAATGCCTCGCTCGACCAGATGATCCCCCACGTGATCCGCATCGCCCGGGCGATCGGCAGCCCCGGCTTTCCCGCACCCGAGGACCGGCTGGTCGAGCGCATCGCCCGCGATTTCGAGCGCAGCTTCCACCCGACCGGCTCGGCCCGCCAGCTCGCCGCGATCATCGACGATGGTTGCCGCCGCGACCGGCTCAAGGCGGTCACGGCGCCCGCCCTGGTGATCCACGGCATCGACGATCCGCTGGTCCGGGTCGAAGGCGGCCGCGATACCGCTGCCCACATCCCCGGCGCGCGGCTGCATGAGATCAAGGGCATGGGCCACGACCTGCCGCTCGAGCTGGTCGATGAAGTTGCCGATGCGATTGCCGGGGTGGCGCGCCAGGCGCCCTAGAACCCCCAGCCCAGCTGCCGCCCGATGAAGATCAGCAGCATGGCCCCCAGCAGCGATGAAAAGCACCCGGCGCGGTTGAAGCCTTCGCGCAGGCCCTGGCCGCTGGACAGGGAGGCGAGCACGCCCACCACCAGCGCGCCGCCCACGCCGAGCAGCACGGTCATCCAGAACCCCAGCTCGACCGCGCCGGGGTAGAAGAAGCGCGCCAGCACGCCCACGAACAGGCCCGAGGCGATAATTCCGATGATATTCAGCATGGTGAGCCGGCTCCTCTGAACAAGGCGGTCAGACTAGCCTGAAAGCGCCTTTGCGCAAGTTCATTGCCGGGCCTGATTCTATCCTTAGTCAAGCCGTCCGGACCCCTCTCCCCGGACAAAAATTTTTTCACAGATTCACTTTGACTCTTGCGCGCTGCACCAGTGCCCGGTTTCCCGCGCGTCGCTGCGTTGCGAAAGCCTGGCCGCCCCTCCCTCCGGGCCGCGATCATCATGAACGGACGATTTACCCTCTTGCGCCAGATTCGCGATCGGGCACTATAGGTTGTGGTCCGGCACTTGGGGGGACCTCTAGACCTAGCTTCAGCCGCAAACGCGCAAATTGCGCGGATGGGGCCGGATTCGGTCACGACAGGGGCAATTCAAGCGTTGGAACGGACAGGGCTGGGGACACTTCGGGGATAAGTTTTTCTCCATTTGTTCACCCGCTCTGGTAGGATTGGTGCTTGGCCGCCGATTCGAACGAATATGGAACATTGCGGGGCCCGGACATGGTCCGGAGAACCGCACGGGGCAGGCAACAGGATAGCAAGGGGCAACACGTGGAATTCAGGTCCGGGGACGAGCCGACGATGGGCGAACTTGATGCAATTGCGGCGACCGATGCGCCGGTAAAGTCGAAGAAGAAGGAGGCGGGCACGGGCCCGGCGGTAAGCATGGCAGACAAGGTTGATCTCGGTTCCGAAGCGCTGGTCGCCCAGGCGGCCGCCGAAGCCATGGTCAAGGCCGTGGCCGCGCCGAACCTTGACGATTCCAAGTCGGTCCAGCCGCGCCGTTTCGACATCGAGATCGATCATGCCCGCGATGCCCTGCTGACCGATTTCGGCCGGGAAACGCTGGATGACCGCTACCTGCTGCCGGGTGAGCGCTACCAGGACCTGTTCGCCCGCGTCGCCGATGCCTATGCCGATGACGAGGCCCATGCCCAGCGGCTCTATGACTACATCTCCAGACTGTGGTTCATGCCGGCCACGCCGGTCCTGTCGAACGGCGGCACCGGGCGCGGCCTGCCGATCTCGTGCTACCTCAACTCGGTGTCGGACAGCCTTGAAGGCATCGTCGGCACCTGGAACGAGAACGTCTGGCTCGCCTCGCGCGGCGGCGGGATCGGCACCTATTGGGGCCAGGTCCGCGGGATTGGCGAGCCGGTCGGCCTGAACGGCAAGACCAGCGGGATCATTCCCTTCGTCCGGGTGATGGACAGCCTGACCCTGGCGATTTCGCAGGGCTCGCTGCGCCGTGGTTCGGCCGCCTGCTACCTCGACGTCAGCCACCCGGAGATCGAGGAGTTCCTCGAAATCCGCAAGCCTTCGGGCGATTTCAACCGCAAGGCGCTCAACCTGCACCACGGCGTGCTGCTGACCGACGAGTTCATGGAAGCCGTGCGCGATGGCGCCGAATTCCACCTGCGTTCGCCCAAGGACGGCTCGGTCCGCGCCACGGTCGATGCCCGCAGCCTGTTCCAGAAGCTGGTCGAAACCCGCCTCGCCACGGGTGAGCCCTATATCGTCTTCTCCGACACGGTGAACCGGATGATGCCCAAGCATCACCGCGACCTGGGGCTCAAGGTGTCGACCTCGAACCTCTGCTCGGAAATCACCCTGCCGACCGGGGTCGACCACCTTGGCAACGATCGCACCGCGGTCTGCTGCCTGTCCTCGCTCAACCTCGAAACCTGGGATGAGTGGAACAAGGACGACCTGTTCATCGAGGACGTGCTGCGCTTCCTCGACAACGTGCTGCAGGACTATATCGACCGCGCACCGGACGAGATGGGCCGCGCCAAGTATTCGGCGATGCGCGAACGTTCGGTCGGCATGGGCGTGATGGGCTTCCACTCGTTCCTGCAGCTCAAGGGCATCGCGTTCGAATCCGCGATGGCCAAGGCGCTCAACTTCAAGATGTTCAAGCACATCGCCGCCAAGGCCGATGAGGCTTCGCTGATGCTGGCCCAGGAACGGGGCGCCTGCCCCGATGCCGCCGACATGGGCGTGATGCAGCGCTTCTCCTGCAAGATGGCGATCGCGCCGACCGCGTCGATCAGCATCATCTGCGGCGGCACCTCTGCCTGCATCGAGCCGATCCCGGCCAACATCTACACCCACAAGACCCTGTCGGGCTCTTTCGTGGTCAAGAACCCGTACCTCGAAAAGCTGCTGCAATCGAAGTCCAAGGATTCGACCAACGTCTGGAACTCGATCCTGGAACGCGGCGGTTCGGTCCAGCACCTCGATTTCCTCAGCCCAGAGGAAAAGGCGGTCTACAAGACCAGCTTTGAAATCGACCAGCGCTGGCTGCTTGAATTCGCGGCGGACCGCACCCCCTATATCGACCAGGCGCAGAGCCTGAACCTCTACATCCCGGCCGATGTCGATAAGTGGGACCTGATGATGCTGCACTTCCAGGCCTGGGAAAAGGGCATCAAGTCGCTCTATTACCTGCGGTCCAAGTCGGTCCAGCGCGCCGGGTTCGCCGGCGGGGTCGAGGCGGACAATACCGCCGATGCCCCGGTGATGGAGCTGGCCGCCGCCACCGATTACGAGGAATGCCTGTCGTGCCAGTAAGTGTCGGGCCAGTAAGGTTCAGGCCAGTAAGCGTCAGGCCAGTAATCGCTGCGGCAGCAGTGCGGGCCTAGGGCATGGATGCCGGGCGCCTGGCACTGGTCTCGGTCGGCGGGCTTTCCGCCGTCATGGGCCTGGCCGTGCTGACCCGGCGCACCCCCGGCGATCCGGCGCGCTACATGCGCCGCATCGCCGGCACCATGCTCCTCGCCTTTGGCCTGGCCGCCGTGCTGCTGACCCTGCTGCTGACCCATGCGCAATCGCTGGAGCTGACGCCCTAGCCGCCGCGCCGCCCGTTTCGTGTTATTATCCCCATTCGCTCATCCGGAGTCGTTTCGATGCCCCTTCTTGAAGCCCGCAAGACCTACAAGCCCTTCGAATATCCCTGGGCTTACGAGTTCTGGAAGCGGCAGCAGCAGATCCACTGGATGCCCGAGGAAGTTCCCTTGGGCGAGGATTGCCGCGATTGGGCGCAGAAGATCTCGGAATCCGAGCGTAACCTGCTGACCCAGATCTTCCGCTTCTTCACCCAGGCCGATGTCGAGGTGCAGGATTGCTACCACGACAAGTACGCCCGCGTGTTCAAGCCGACCGAGATCAAGATGATGCTGGCGGCGTTCAGCAACATGGAAACGGTCCACATCGCCGCCTATTCGCACCTGCTTGACACCATCGGCATGCCCGAGGCGGAATACGGCATGTTCCTTGAGTACGAGGAGATGAAGGCCAAGCACGATTACCTGCACACCTTCGGGGTCGATACGGACGAGGATATCGCCCGCACGCTCGCCATGTTCGGCGGCTTCACCGAAGGGCTCCAGCTGTTCGCTTCCTTCGCCATGCTGATGAACTTCCCGCGCTTCAACAAGATGAAGGGCATGGGCCAGATCGTTTCCTGGTCGGTCCGCGATGAAAGCCTGCACTGCGAAGGCATCATCAAGCTGTTCCACGCCTTCACCAAGGAACGCGGCTGCCTGACCAAGGCGGTCAAGGAAGACATCATCGATTGCTGCCAGAAGACCGTGCGGCTGGAAGATGCCTTCATCGACCTGGCCTTCGAACAGGGCCCGGTTCCGGGGATGAGCCCCAAGGAAATCAAGCGCTATATCCGCTACATCGCCGATTGGCGGCTGGGCCAGCTTGGCCTGCCGGCGATCTACATGATCGAGGATCACCCGCTCCCCTGGCTCGCCCCGCTGCTCAACGGCGTCGAACACGCCAACTTCTTCGAAGCCCGCGCGACCGAATATTCCAAGGGCGCCACCAAGGGTGACTGGCAGTCGGTCTGGTCCAACTTCGACAGTCGCCGCAGCGCCAAGGCTGTGGGCGACGCGGCGAACGAGCCGGGCGTGGCGAGCGAGCCGGATATGTTCGGCGCTGATGGGGTTCAGGCGGCGGAGTGACGAGGTCGAACGCAATACTAGAATATGCGGCTGTAAACTGGCTCGCGCCCGGAAAGATACGGGACGCGCTGTAAGACTTATTGGTGTTTATTCCATTAATGCATCTTGCATTCTGTTTTATATTCATATTTTTTTATTGCATTGGTTTTGGAAACGGGATCGAGAATTTTTTCAGCTACTCCGATGTGTTTAGCGTATCTATGAAAGATTTATCTTGGGCATACTTTATATTTTTGGCCCAGATTGCGGCTGTTACTATCTTCATGGTGAAGTTTGAGATTCCGGGCCGAGATAAGAGTAATGAAGCTATCGGTGGGTTCTTCTATGGCGTATTCATTGCGTATGTTATAACCTACGCTTTGATAGCGGCGTTCGTATTATTTCTCTTTGTAAGGATGTTTATCCTATTTCATGAGATAAGCTCATGGCTTATGGCGACTTTTTTGATAATTGTTCTAGGAATTTGGGGTTCAAATAACCTGCGTGCAAACAGAAGCGCTTTAAGGGCATTGATTACATTGTTAATTGGGCTGCCCCTTATAGTTTCAGCTTATCATGGTATGAGTAAGGGGTTCTTGGATGCCTACGGGTCAGTTCCAAAAGAAGATTCTGATGCTGCGACTTGCGGGAAGAGAATTGTTATCAGGTCAATCGGTGATTATTATCTCGCCCATGATAAGAATGGAGCAAAATTTCTAATTGATAAGGAATGCGTAGATAGGTTCACGTTGCTGAGTGAAAAGAAATATGCTCGCGAGGTGAACAAGTTTAACCGGATATGGGAATTCTGATTCCTGCTAAGTACTGGCATGCGTCTCAGCACCACGACTTTCGATAACCCTGCCATTCCTCGGCCAAGCCTTCTTCAACCAGCACATCGCCGAGGCTCTCGCCGTTGCGGGTAATGACATAGAGGCTGCGGCCGTAATTGTCCTGTTCGCGGTCGACCGGCTCCAGGGTGAACTTGCCTTCGTTGAGCAGCGCGGTCAGCCGCTCCGTTGCTCTCTCACCTAGCTCGGCTTCGCTGGCACATTCCGGCTCGCTCACTTCAGGCGTGTTGATATCAGCGATCCGGATTTTCTCGCCGCGATACCAAATCGTGTCGCCATCAACGACACAGGTGGTCCGAACCGGGCCATCACAGATCGTGAACTGGGCCGACTCCTTGTCTTCCGCCACCAGCGTTGAGAAAAGGCTGGCAACGGCAGTCGCCGGGCCGCTCTCTGTGCCACGCGTATGCCACCACCAGGTTCCGCCGAATGCCAGCGCGGGGACTAAGATAGGTAGCAAGTACCAAAGCCCGTCGATCCGTTTCTGCTGCTTGGTGCGTGGACGCGGCTTGGTGTCAAAGCGCAGGGCGGCAAGCTTGTCTCGCTTGTTGGGGGGGCTCCAACGGTTCATCGCCAAGCAAGTATAATCGCATGGCATATTGCCGATCAAGGCTCAGGCAGGCGATTTGCCATGGTGCCAATCCGTTGCTATAAGGCCTCCATAGCGGAACGCGCGCGAACAGCTGCGCCACACCGCTCTCCAACCAACCAAACCCCGAACCACCCGCTCGCAACCTTGCGCGCGGGGCGCTAGTTCTGGGTTCGGGCCAGACGAAAGGAATGCCCATGATAGATACCCAACCGAATGCCGACCTCGCGCTGGTGATTGCTGCCGCCGCTTTTGCGGCCGAGCGGCACCGGCACCAGCGGCGCAAGGATGCCGCAGCCTCGCCCTATATCAATCACCCGCTGGCGTTGGCCGATATCCTGGTGCGCGAGGGCGGGGTGGCGGATGCAGTGGTGATCGCCGCGGCGCTGCTGCACGATACGGTCGAGGATACCGAGACCACGCTGGAGGAACTGGCCGAGCGCTTTGGCCCGCAGGTCGCCGGGATCGTTGCCGAGGTGACAGATGACAAAGACCTGCCCAAGGCCGAGCGCAAGGCCCAGCAGGTGGCAAAGGCGGCGGGCAAGTCGCTGGGGGCCAAGCTGGTCAAGCTGGCCGACAAGACCGCCAACTTGCGCGATCTGGCCAATAGCCCGCCGCATGACTGGCCCGAGCAGCGCCGCCGCGACTATGTCCGCTGGTCCGCCGAAGTCGTCCACGGCCTGCGCGGCAGCAACCCCGCGCTGGAAGCCGCCTTCGATGCCGAATTCGCGGCGGCCACCGCCTGAACCACCCGCCCTTGCCAAGCCGCGCCATTTCGCCATGATCCGCCGCGACTAGCGAGAGGGATTTCCGAATGAGCGCCTATCTGATCTTCATCAAGGAACGCGAACACGATGCCGCCGCCATGGCCGAATATGGCGGCAAGGCGGGGCCTTCGCTCGCCGGCCATCCGGCCAAGCCGCTGGTGCTTTATGGCGCGACCGAAACGCTGGAAGGGCCAGAGGCGAGCAGCTGCGTGCTGATCGAATTTCCCGACATGGACGCGGCCCGCGCCTGGTACAATTCGCCCGCATACCAGGAAGCCCGCCAGCTCCGCTTCCAGGGCGCCGATTACCGCGTGATCCTGACCCAGGGGCTGTAAGTCCGGGCTGTGGGCGCGCTGCCGTGAGCGAAGTGCCTGCCCGCCGGTTCAGCCGCACCCGCGCCACCCTGGCCGGGGCGCTGACCGGACTGGCGCTGGCCATGGCCGGGGTCGCGGCCGTGATGCTGCTGCACGAGCGGCCGCCCGGCGGCCTGGCCCCGCAGCCGGCGGTCATCATTGCGCTGCTGTCCGGCAGCTTGATGTTCGGCCTGTTGTTCGCCTTTGTCACTGCCGCCGCGATGGTT
>JBEGOD010000081.1:0-3186 GCA_041182185.1 Pseudomonadota bacterium | reverse complement strand
GCCGGGCTTGATGCCGGACTGGTGAACGGCGGAGCCCTGGGCTGGTTCGACTGGCTGCTGCTGGCGCTGGTTCCGGTCGGCGGGGTCGGCCTGGCCATGCTGACCGCGCGCTGGACCGTGCTGCGCGCGCTGCGGCGGATGCTTTGAAATGGGCCGGATGTTCAGCCGCCTGTTCGGGTTCATCCTGCTGACCTGGTCGCTGGGCTTCGTGCTGTTTGCCGTCACCCTGCCGCAGCCGGCGGGAGAGGAGCGGGCCGATGCCGTGGTCGTGCTGACCGGCGGCAGCGGGCGGATCGAACGCGGGCTTGAAGCGCTGAAGCGCGGCTGGTCGCGCAGATTGCTGGTCTCGGGCGTCGATCGCAGCGTGAAGCCCTATGAATTCGCGGTCGAATACCGGGTCCGGCCGGCCCGCATGGCCTGCTGCGTCACGCTGGGCTACCAGGCGATCGATACCCAATCGAACGCGCTCGAAACGGCCGAATGGCTGCGGCGGGAGCGGGTGAAGAGCGTTCGCCTGGTCACCAACGACTGGCACATGCGCCGCGCGCGGCTGGAACTGGACCGGACCGCACCCCCCGGGGTGACGATCATCGCCGATGCCGTGCCGACCCGGCCAAGCTTTTCCACCCTGCTGCGCGAATACAACAAGCTGCTGGCGCGCAGCATGGCCGGCGCGCTAAGGGCCGGGTGACCTGCCATGATTATTCTGCGCAACATCCTTTTCTATGCGGCCTTCTATCTGGGCAGCCCGGGGTATGTGCTGTTGGCTGCGGCACAGTACGCGCTGGGCCTGCACGATGCCTTCAGGAACACGGTCGAGGCCTGGTCGCGGTTTCACGTTGTCTGCGCGCGGAACCTGCTGGGCATCAAGCTGGTGGTAGAGGGGCATATCCCCAGCGGGCCGATCCTGATCGCGATGAAGCACCAGTCATTCTACGAAGCCATCAATGCGCCAGGGTTCTTCGAGCGACCGGCCGTGTTCGCCAAGGCCGAGCTGACCCGCATCCCGGTCTGGGGGCGGATCGGTCAGCGTTATGGCCTGATCGCCGTGCGCCGCGACCAGGGCGCCTCGGCGCTGCGAAAGATGCTGGCTGCCGCCAGGGCTTTCAGCGCCGAAGGTCGCCCGCTGGTGATCTTCCCCGAAGGCACGCGCGTGCCCTTTGGTGAGCGGCGTGAGCTCCAGGCCGGCTTCGCCGGGCTCTACAAGCTGTTGGGGCTGCCGGTCGTGCCGGTCGCGGCCAATAGTGGTCCGCTTTACCACCGTTGGCTCAAGCAGCCCGGCACGGTGATTTACCGGATCGGCGAAACGATTCCGCCCGGCCTGCCGCGCGAGGAGATCGAGGCCCGCGTCCAGGATGCAATCAACGCGCTCAACGGGCCTGCTGCATGAGCGATTCCAGCCCGCGCTCCCCGCTCGACGTGTTGGGGCCAGGGCTGGTGACGGGCGCGGCCGACGACGATCCCTCGGGCGTCGGCACTTACAGCCAGGTTGGCGCGCAGTTCGGCTATGGCATGGGCTGGGCGCTGGTCTTCGGCTTCCCGCTGCTCGCCGCGATCCAGGCGATTTGTGCGCGGATCGGGGCGACGACCGGGCGCGGCATCGCCCAGAACCTGCGCCGCCACTATCACCCCGCGCTGCTGCGGACGGTGGTGATCCTGCTGCTGGTGGCCAATGTCATCAACCTGGGGGCCGATCTGGGCGCGATGGGGGCCGTGGTGGCGCTGCTGATTCCGGGCCCGGTGCTGGCCTATACCGTGGCTTTCGGCGTGGTCAGCGTGCTGCTCGAAGTTTTCCTGAGCTACAACAGCTATGCCCGTGTGCTGAAGTGGGCGACGCTTTCGCTGTTTGCCTATGTCGGCGTGGTGCTGGTGGCCAATGTGCCGCTGGGCGAGGCGGCGCGCGGGCTGCTGGTGCCGCAGTTCACCTTCGATCGCGACCACGCCATGGCGCTGGTCGCTATTTTCGGTACCACGATCAGCCCCTACCTGTTCTTCTGGCAGGCCGGACAGGAGGTGGAGGAACAGCACCGCCGCCACACCAAGCCGCTCCACATCAGCCCGCGCGATGCCGGGCCGGAGCTGCGCCGGATCCGGCTCGATACGCTGGTCGGCATGGGTTTCTCGCACCTCGTGGCGCTGTGCATCGTGATTGCCACGGCGGCGACGCTCCACGTCAATGGCGTGTACGAAATCGCCAGCGCTGCCCAGGCGGCCGAGGCGCTGCGCCCGATTGCCGGCGACCTTGCCTTTGCGCTGTTCGCCGTCGGCATCATCGGCACCGGGCTGCTCGCCGTGCCCGTCCTGGCCGGCAGCGCCGCCTATGCGGTCAGCGAGACTTTCGGCTGGACCGAAGGTTTGAACCGCAAACCCAGAGAAGCAAAGGCTTTCTACGGCGTGATCGTGCTGGCGACGGCGGGCGGGATCGCGCTCAACTTCATCGGCATCGATCCGATGAAGGCGCTCTATTGGGCCGCCGTGGTCAACGGCCTGCTCGCCCCGCCGCTGATGACAGTCACCATGTTCATCGCCACCAACCCCAGCGTGATGGGCAAGCTGGTGCTGTCGCGGCGGCTGAAATTTGTCGGCTGGCTGGCGACCGCGGTGATGTGGGTAATCGCCGCAATCTTCCTGCTGGTTTAACCCGCGTGATCGCTGCGGCCAAAGTCGGGCCGCGCATCGTCCTGGCCTTCGGCGATGATCGAGCGGCGGATCGCGCGGGTGCGGGTGAACAGCTCGAACAGGGCATCCCCGTCACCCCAGCGGATCGCGCGTTGCAGCGCAGTCAGGTCTTCGCTGAAGCGCTGGAGCATTTCCAGCACCGCGTCCTTGTTGGTCAGGAACACGTCGCGCCACATGGTCGGATCCGACGCGGCGATGCGCGTGAAATCGCGAAAGCCGCCGGCCGAATACTTGATCACTTCGCTCTGCGTCACGCCTTCCAGGTCGGACGCCGTGCCGACAATGGTATAGGCGATCAGGTGCGGCAGGTGGCTGGTGACAGCCAGGACCAGGTCGTGGTGCTGGGCATCCATCAGCTCGACCTTGGCTCCCAGCGCTTCCCAGAAGGCCGAAAGCGCGGTGACCTTGTCGGCATCGGCCCCTTCGGGCGGGGTGATGATGCACCAGCGGCCCCGGAACAGGCTGGCAAAGCCCGCGTCGGGGCCGGACCGTTCGGTCCCTGCCACC
>JBEGOD010000080.1:0-2550 GCA_041182185.1 Pseudomonadota bacterium | reverse complement strand
GTAATAGGTCCAGGCCGGGAGGTTCTGGGTCGTGCCGATCACGATCAGCCCATCGGCGCGGCGGCGGTCTTCATAGCGGCCGGAGAGGTTCTCGGGCCCATCCTGGAAGCTGACCAGCGTCTCATACCCACGGGTCGAGGCGGCGGCGCAGACCGTGCCGAGCAGCGCGTAGGTAAAGGGGTTGAGGTCCTTGCGGTCCTCATCCGGGCGACAGATCACGACCACGGCCAGCGTGGCGGTGCGGCCCGAGCGGAGGCGGGCGGCGTTCTCGTCCACAGCGTAGTTGAGGCGGCGGGCGGCTTCGAACACGCGCGACCGGGTCGCCTCGCTTACCACCGGGTCACCGGCCAGCGCGCGGCTGACGGTGGACTGGCTGACACCGGCTTCCGCCGCCACATCGAACGAGGTGACGCGGAAGGCGCGGGCCTTGGTGGTGGCGGGGGCGTCGGGCATGGGCTGGTGGCTACATCGCCGAAATGCCGCCGTCGAGCTTGAGCTCGGCGCCGGTCATGAAGCGGCTCTCGTCGCTGGCGAGATAGAGCACGCCGTTGGCGATGTCGTCAGGCTGGCCGACGCGCTTCAAGGGGATCTGGCGGGCCAGCTTGTCCATGATCACGTCCTTGGCCTTGCCCGAGGAGGCGACCATGCCATCGAGGATCGGCGTGTCGATGAAGGTCGGGTGGACCGAGTTGCAGCGAATATCCCAGCCCATCTTGGCGCAGTAGAGCGCGACCGACTTGGACAGCATCCACACCGCCGCCTTGCTGGCGTTGTAGCCGGGCATGGTATCGCTGGCGATCAGGCCGGCGATCGAGGAGATGTTGATGATCGAGCCGGGCTGGTTGTCCTTCAGCAGCGGCATGGCTTTCTGGCAGCCGAGGAAGACCGAGTCGACGTTGACGGCAAAGCCCTTGTGCCAATCGGCCAGGGTGCAGGTTTCAATGTTGCCGCGCACCCCGATCCCGGCGTTGTTGACCAGGACCGAGAGCCCACCGAGCACCTTGGCGGCATAGTCGATGGCAGCGACCCACTGGTCTTCGCTGGTGACGTCGAGCGCGACCGAGAAGGCGGTGCCGGCACCGAGTGCGGCGTTGATCGCTTCGGCTTGCGCAGCGGCGCCCTCGGCGTTGATGTCGGCCAGCAGCACGGTCGCGCCTTCGCGCGCCAGCATCATGGCCTGGGCCGCACCCAGTCCCTGCGCCGCGCCGGTGATCAGCGCCTTCTTGCCTGCGACTCTGCCTTTGGCCGATCCTGCCATCTTGTCCTCTCCCTGTTCTTGCCGGCTGGATAGCGGCAATTGGGAGCAATGGCGAGGGGGTGAAGGTCGCTTTACCCGAGGAGCTGCGGGCCGAGCAGGAGCAGCAGCTTGACGTCCATCGCATCGCCTTTCGCCCGGCGTTCGGCGATGAAGGTGGGGAGGTCTTTCCGGGGGACGCGGTGGACAGTGATCTGCTCGCTCTCGGTCCCGCCGCCCGGGCCGACCTGCACCAGGTCGTGCGCGCGCAGCAGGGTGAAGCTTTCGCTGACCATGCCGGGGGAGGAATGGAATTCGCCCAGCACCTCGATCCGTCCGGCGCGGTAGCCGGTCTCTTCCTCCAGCTCGCGCGCGGCAGCTTCGGAGGGGGCCTCGCCCTCGGTCTCGTCACCGATCAAGCCGGCGGGCAGCTCGATGCAGGCGCGCCCCAGCGGCACGCGGAATTGCTCGACCAGGATGACATGGTCCTTGGGGTCAATCGCGATGATCACGGCGGCGCGAATTCCGCGCGCGCGGCTGACGTACTCCCAGCGCCCGCGGGTCTTGGCGACGATGTATTTGCCTTCCCAGTGGATCTGCTCGGGCGCGTCCCGGTCTGCGCTCATACCTCGATCACCCGGTCGGGCAGCTCGTTCTGGTCATCGCCCGCGCGGGGGAAGTGTTCGGCCAGGACGGTGCCGACCCGTTCGACTGCCCCGACCAGTCCGCCGGCCAGATCACCGGCCCGGATGCCCTTCAGCAGGGCCGCCATGGCTTCGCCCCAGACCTCGGGGCTGACCTTGCCGGCAATCGCTGCGTCGGCGACGATCTCGGCGCGGTGCTCGGCCATGCTGACATAGATCAGGATGCCGGTACGGCCATGGGTGCGGCGCTCGGCCCCGACCTTGAAGCAGGTTTCAGCACGCGCACGCACGCGGGCGGACTTGATGAACCGGGGCACCAGCCAGAACTTCAGCGGCCGCCAAAGCTGGATCAGCACCATGCCGATGAACTTGAGGATCGCGACGGCCGCGGCGAGGGTGAGGATCCCATGCGGCGTCCACTCCTTGCCCCAGTCCCCCAGCATCCGGTCGTAGCGGCCAAGAAAGAAGTCGGGGAACAGCGAGAGCACCGTCAGCGCGGTCATCGCCACCAGCGCCGCCCAGGCCAGCGCCACGTCGACATAGCCGTCCGAGCGATCGGTAACGATAGTCACGATTTCGCCCGCGCTGCTGTTTTCGGCTGCGGCAACCGCAGCGGACACGGTTTCATGCTCGGCCGTGGTAAGGTGGATTGTCGGACCCCGTGCCATCACC
>JBEGOD010000079.1:0-3938 GCA_041182185.1 Pseudomonadota bacterium | reverse complement strand
CGCCTGGCCTCGCCATCGAGCCGGGCCAGCCGCGCTTGCACGGCCGCGACTTCAGCTTCGGCCACGCGCCATTCGGCTTCGACCCCGGCCTGGTCGGCGGTGGCCTTGGCCAGCGCCAGTTCGGCGGCGCGCAGGTTGCGATCGGCATCGTCCAGCGCGGCGGCAATGATCGGCCGGCGTTTTTCCTCGGTCTCCAGGCGTTCCTCGCCCTCGGCCAGCTCGCGCTCCAGCTTGGCCAGGGCGGCGGCCGCATCGCGGGTCAGGCGGTCGGCATCGCCCTTGTCGGCCTCCAGCCGCGCGGCCTGGCGGTCGAGGTCTTTCAGCCGGTCTTCGGCGGCTTCGAGCTGGGTGGTGAGCGAAGCCATGCGGTGGCCGTGGGCCGTGGCATCATCGCGCCGATCGGCCAGTTCATCGCGGGCTTCGGCGAGGGCGGAGGCGGCCTCATGCTGGGCCTTCTGCGCCTCGGCCATGGCGGTCTGGGCGGCGGCAACGCGGGCCTCGGCGGCCTGGGCTTCACCCCGCGCCGCTTCGGCCGCGGCGGCAGCATCGCGCCAGCGGGCAAAGACCAGCCGCGCTTCGGCCAGCCGGATCTTGTCGGACAGCGCCTTGTAGCGCTCCGCCGCGCGGGCCTGGCGACGCAGGCTGCCGATCTGCGCATCAAGCTGACCCATCAGGTCTTCGAGCCGTGCCAGGTTGGCCTCGGTCGCGCGCAGCTTCTGTTCGGCATCCTTGCGGCGGACATGGAGCCCGGCGATCCCCGCCGCTTCTTCCAGCATCATCCGCCGTTCGGCCGGCTTGGCGGCGAGTACCGCAGCGATCTTGCCCTGGCTGACGAGCGCGGGGGAGTGCGCGCCGGTCGCCGCATCGGCAAAGACCAGCGCAACGTCCTTGGCCCGCACATCGCGGCCGTTGACGCGGTAGGCAGAGCCGGCCCCGCGCTCGATCCGGCGGACGACTTCCAGATCGCTGTCATTGTCCCCGGCATCGGCCAGCAGGACGACTTCGGCGAAGTCGCGTGGCGGGCGCTGGGCCGTGCCGGCGAAGATCACGTCTTCCATGCCCCCGCCGCGCATCGACTTGGGGCTGCTTTCGCCCATCACCCAGCGGATCGCTTCGAGCAGGTTGGACTTGCCGCAGCCGTTGGGGCCGACCACGCCGGTCAGCCCCGGCTCGATATGCAGCTCGGCCGGCTCTACGAAGCTCTTGAAGCCCGACAGTTTGAGCCGCTTGATCCGCATGCGCTTGCCCGGTCTCCCCGTTTGCTCCGGACTTACCGGGCGCCGGCCTTTTCAAGCAGGACCTTCACGCCTTCCCAGGTGTTGGTGTCGAGCTTCGCGCCGTTGAGGAAGAAGGTCGGCGTGCCGGTGATGTTCAGCTCCTGCCCGGCCTTGTTCGACGCTTCGACCAGCTTGGTCGCCTTGGCAGTGTCGGCCAGGCAGGCCTTGGCCTGATCGGCGGCGATCCCGCGCGAGGCGAAGAAGCTGTCCATCCCGCCAGCCTGCGCGATCGCGGCAAAGCGCTGCTCGGGCGGCAGCTGGCTGGCATTGTTCAGCACTGCCTCGTTGGCCTGGAGGTTGGTGAACATGTTCTTCTGCCAGCCCCAGAACTGCTCGGCCAGCGGCAGGGTCGCCTCGGGCGAGCCGCAGGTGGCCAGCAGGGTGGCCGGCACGTCGAGTGCGTTGAGCATGAAGAAGCGCACTTCATAGCTGACGCGGCCGCTGGCGATGAAGGTGTCGCGCAGCTCGGCCGCGCTCTTTTCGGCAAATTCCGCGCAGTGCGAGCAGCTCAGCGCGCCATATTCGACCAGCTTGATCGGCGCATCGGGGTTGCCCATGCGGTAGCCGCCCTCGGGCGTGGCGGTATAGGTATCGGCCCAGGTCTGGCCCGCCGGGGCAGCGACCTTGGCGACCGGTTCGCCGCTGGGAGCGGTAGCGGCGGCGCCTTCATCCTTCTTGCCGCAGGCGACCAGCGCCAGGGCCATGGTGACAGCGACAAGCGCCTTGGGGGCGAAACCGGTTTTGGCAGCAGTCATGATTCGCGAAAATCCTCTGGATTTGAGGCCGCCGAGGCTAACCCAGCGGCTGGCAAGCGGGAAGGAGCGCCTGGGTGGCCCACAGGCTTCTCCACAAGAGTCTCAGACAAACCCCTTCATGGTGCGGGCCAACACTTCGCGCAAGGCCGACCAGGTGTTTACGGGGAGCAGCTGGCCGTTGAGCTGGAAGGCCGGGGTGCCGCGCACGCCGTCCTTGTAATAGGCGTCTTCGGTGCCCTGCTGCAGCTCTGCCACCAGGGCCTCGTCGGCCAGGCACTTGTCGAGTTCGGCGCGCTTGTAGCCGCGCTTTTCCATCATCGCGTAAAGCCCGAGATCCTCTGTCATGGCCTGGACGCGCTTGTTCCAGTCCGGATCGGACCAGCGCTGGGCCTGGGCGCGGGTTGGGCTGCGCAGCCATTCGTGCTGGAACTTGAAGAGCTGGGTGGTGTTGCCGAAGAACTTGGCCGGCGGCCCGCAATAGGCGATCAGCGACAGGGTCTTGTCGATCTCGTTGAGGAAGAACGGGCGGATTTCATAAGCGACCGAGCCCGGCTTGATGAAGCGTTCGGTCAGTTCATCGCCGCCCTGCATCTCGAAAATTCCGCAATGCGGGCAGGAATAGGACGCATATTCGATCAGCCGGATCGCGGCGTTGGGATTGCCGCGAACGTGGTAGCCCTCCTTGCTGAGCGTGACGGTCGCGGACCAGTCCTTTTCCTTTGGCTTGCCGGCGCCCGTCAGTAGCGCGGCGGCGGTGAGTGCGAGCAAGCTCGAAAACAGCCGGCGCCGCCGCATTACATCCGCGCCTCGATCTGCGGCTGCAGCAGGTCCCACCCGCTGGTGCCGAACAGCAGCGCCCCGTCGAGCGCGAAACTGGGCGTGTGATCGACCCCCAGCTTGGCAGCGGCCTGGCTCCCGGCAGCCAGCCGCTGGGCCATGCCCGTATCCGCCAGGCAGCGATCCACCGTTATCCGGTCATAGCCGCGTGACGCCATGATCTGGTAGAACTTGAAATCGTTGGCGATGGCCCGCGCCCGCGTTGGCAGATCGCCGTTGGTCCAGCGCGATTGCTGCGCCTTGCTGCTGCGCGCCAGGGTGGCGATCCAGCCCGCCTGGCCGCGCATGAAGGCGCTGTGGTTGAGCGGAAACCTCTCCTTCGGCCCGCAATTGGTCAGCATGGCTACGGTCAGGTCAACCGGATCGCGGACAAAATGCCGGATCTCGACCGAAACCTTGCCGCTGCGGATATATTTGAGCTTGAGGCCGGCATCGGATTCAAGCTCGAACTCGGCGCAGTGCGGGCAGGTGTAGCTGACAAATGTGGCCAGCTTCACCTGGGCCGCCGGATTGCCGATCACGTTGCTTTGCTGGGCAGTGCGGGTGACAACCCGGTTCCAGTCCTGCGGCGGGCTGGCGCCCAGGGTGAGCGCAGCAGCGGCGAGCAGCAGGGCGGGGCGGAGCAGATGCTGCAAGTTCATTTGTCCTCGTTCTTGTCACCCAGGCTGCGGGCCAGCGATTCGAGCACGGCGCGCAGTTCGGGATCGCCGATATCGCGCAAGGAATCTCCCAATTCCACTGGAATCGGCTTGAGCGAGGGGGGAGCGGTCGGGCGGCGTTCCTCCACCGGGGGCTTGACCGCGCCCTGGCGCAGCTTGACCCGGGCGACGGCATTGTAGCCGAAAAAGCGGTTCACCCGCTCGATGATCTCCGGAACGACGTGGCTGATCAGCGGCGCGTGGGCCGGGACGACCACCAGTTCCAGGATGCCGCCAACCTTCTCGCCCGGCGGAAAGCGGATCGCCTCGGGGCTGCAGACGCGGGCGTGCTTTGCCCCGACGATCTCGGGCCAGCGGGTCACCACGCTGGACTGGATGAAGCCGAAGCGGCGAAAGGCGGTGCGGCCCAC
>JBEGOD010000078.1:0-2638 GCA_041182185.1 Pseudomonadota bacterium | reverse complement strand
AGATCGTCGATGAAGACCAGGAAGCGGCGCTGCTCCGCGCCGAGGGCGCCGAACAGGCGGGGCAGGGCCGCAAAGGCATCCGGGGCAACCTGGACCAGCGCGAGTGCGTCTGGTGCCTGCGCCTGGGCGGCGATCACGCTGGCGCGCAGCAATGCCGACTTGCCCATGCCGCGCGAGCCCCACAGCAGCATGTCGTGGGCAGCATGGCCAGCGGCGAGCCGGGTGACATTGGCGGTGACGAGCTCTTTTTGCGCATCGATCCCCTTGAGCAGATCAAGTGGGGGAGCCGCGAGCGTCACGACCGGGCGGGCGCCAATCCGATCCCAGACATAGGCCGGGGCGAAATTCCAGTCCGGCATGGCGGCCGGCGCGCCGGCCAGCCGTTCCAGCGCATTGGCGATCCGGGCCAGCGGATCACCCTGATCAGCCGCGCGCTGGGTCATCCCGCCAGTGCCTCGGCATCGAGGGCATAGAGCAGGCCGGCGCCGGCCGTGGCTTGCGTCTTCAGTCCGCGCGCCTCGCTGGCGATATGTCCAGCAAAGTAGTCGGCAACGACCGCCTTGGCCTTGGCCTGGGGAGTATCTTCACCCGCCAGTGCCCGTGCCTGCCGCTGTAGTTGCCAGCCAGCGACCGCCACTGCGCTCATCGTGCAGAACGGCACGCTGCCAGCCAGGCGATCATCAAGGCTGGCCGCGCCGATCATCCATTGGGCAATTGCCTGGCAGTCGGCCGCGAGGGCGGCAAGTTCGGGCGCATCGGCGCAGTCACGCGCGATCTCGGCAAACAGCGACGTCAGAACGCCACCTTGCTCATAGCCAAGTTTGCGGGTGACCAGATCGGCCGCCTGGATTCCGTTGGTGCCTTCGTAAATCGGGGCAATGCGGGCATCGCGGTAGTGCTGGGCTGCGCCGGTTTCCTCGACAAAGCCCATTCCACCGTGGATCTGCACGCCCAGGCTGGCGACTTCGCAGCCAATGTCGGTGCCCCAGGCCTTGAGCATCGGCACCAGGCAATCGGCGCGTAGCTGCGCCGCATTGTCACCCAGCGCGCCGCGATCGACCTGGCCGGCGGTGAAATAGAGCAGGGCGCGCGAGCCTTCGGTCAGGGTGCGCATCCGCAGCAGCATCCGCCGCACGTCGGGATGTTCGACAATCGCCACCGGCTCGCGGGTTGCACCGCCGGCCCGGGCCGACTGGACGCGTTCGCGGGCATAGTACCGGGCCTGCTGGAAAGCGCGCTCGGCGATCTGGACGCCCTGGCTTCCGACATTGATCCGGGCCGAGTTCATCATCGTGAACATGGCCTTCAGGCCCTCGTTCTCATGCCCGACGAGTTCGCCCACGCATTCATCGTTGTCGCCAAAGCTCATCACGCAGGTCGGGCTGGCCATGATCCCCAGCTTGTGTTCGATGCTGACGCAGCGCAGGTCGTTGCGCGGCCCCAGGGTGCCATCGCCCTTCACCAGGTACTTCGGCACCACGAACAACGAGATGCCGCGGCTACCGGCGGGCGCGCCGGGGGTGCGAGCCAGGACCAGGTGGATGATATTACCCGCCAGGTCGTGCTCACCCCAGGTGATGTAGATCTTGGTGCCCTTGATCGACCAGGTGCCATCCCCGCGCGGCGTGGCGGTGGTGCGCAGCGCGCCAACGTCCGATCCGGCTTGCGGCTCGGTCAGGTTCATCGTGCCTGACCATTCACCGCTGACGAGTTTTGGCAGGTAGAGCGCTTGCTGCTGTGGGTTGCCGTGGTGCGCCAGCGCCTCGATCGCGCCGACGGTCAGCATCGGCAGCAGCGAAAAAGCCATGTTGGCCGCGCCGAGGTTCTCGAGCACGTTGGCGGCGAGCGTGAAGGGCAGTCCCTGGCCGCCATGGGCCTCATCGCCCGCGACCGCGTTCCAGCCTTGCTCGACATAGGCCTGATAGGCTTCGGCAAAGCCGCCCGGCAGGGTAACCGTGCCGTTGGCCAGCTTGGCACCTTCCACGTCGCCCTTGCGGTTGAGCGGGGCGAACTCGCCGGCGGCAAACTGGCCGATCCCTGCGACGATTGCTTCGACCATGTCCGGGCTCGCAGCGGCAAAGCGCGGATGCTCGGCCAAGGCGTCGATCCCGGCGTTGACGCGGATGGCGAGGACCTGGTCGGCGGTGGGGGCTGTGAAATCCATGGTGCTCTCTTGCTTTCCCTTGGCTTTGCGGCTTCCCGCCTATAGCGGGAGGCGCATGGCCGACAAGCATGAAGCCGCGCAGATCCGTGCTGCCGATCCTGCCGGGATCGCTGCGGCCGCTGCGCTATTGCGCGATGGTGGCCTGGTCGCCCTGCCAACCGAGACGGTTTATGGCCTGGCCGCGCGGGCTGACCGGGCCGAATCGGTCGCGGCGATCTATCGCGCCAAGGGCCGACCGGACTTCAATCCGCTGATCGTCCATGTCCCCTCCTTGGCGGCGGCGCGCGCACTTGCCCAGTTCGATGACCGCGCGGAGCAGCTGGCGGCCGAATTCTGGCCCGGTCCACTCACCCTGGTGCTGCCACTGCGAGCCGATGCCGGGATAGCGCCGGCAGTAACCGCCGGCCTGCCGACCATAGCCTTGCGCTGTCCGGCGCATCCGGTGATGCAGGCTGTGCTGGAACAGGCCAGCCT
>JBEGOD010000077.1:0-6217 GCA_041182185.1 Pseudomonadota bacterium | reverse complement strand
TGCTGCCCGTGACAGCCGGTCCTGGGTGAGCGGTGCAACCGTCACCGAGCCCGGAATGGCACGGGCAGCATGGGTCTGCCAATGGTCCTCGACATGGTCCCTCAGGCCGGGAACGAAGAGGACCGTCGCACTCATGCGGCGGCGCGGATCGCCTGGCGGCGCGGCCTGGGCTGCGGGTTGGGTAGCCAGCCGTTCTGCTCCAGCGTTTCCTCGACGCTCGAATAGAAGGTGCCGATCTTGTAAATCGCCTTGGCTTCCTTGCCGCTGGCGATCGGGCGGTAAAGCTCTTCGGAAATCCGCACCATCTTCTCGATCTGCTGGACCGAGGTGGCGCGCTCGCCACGGCGGCCCCACAGGTTGTCTTCCTGGCCGACCCGGACGTGCAGGCCCATGGCGATCCCCATCACGGTCAGCGGATACATCGAGCGCATCAGGCCTTCGACCGTGCAGACCGCGTTCTGCGGCAGCCGGTTGACGAATTCCATCAGGTTGCGCGGGTTCGGCCCATCGTGGCCACCGCCGATCGCCACCCAGTTGCAGACCAGCGGGCCCATGTAGTGACCACCCCGCACCAGCCGCTCGACGGTTTCGAGGTCGCGCGCGCAGCCGATCTGGAAGTGGGTCTGGATGCCAGAGGCGGTCAGCCGCTTCATGTGTTCCTTCATGAACCGGGGGCCGGCGTCATAATACATTTCCGTGTAAGCCTCGCGGTAGAGGTCCCACATCGTGGTGCCGCCCGCGTCTTCCTCGGTGATCAGCTCCATCACGTTCATCTGGTTGGTGTTGACCGCCAGGGTGACCTGGTCCGGCGCCGGCTTGAGATCGGCCAGCATGTGCCGGGTGTCATCATCGAGCCATTCGGCCGCCGCGCTTTCGGTCTTGGGCGCAAAGCTGATCGAGCCCCCGACCTGCAGCACCATGTCAGGCACGGCACTGCGCAGCCGGTCGAGCATCTCGTTGAACCGGTCGAGGTCCTTGGAGCCGGTACCATCGGGCTCGCGCACATGCAGGTGCAGCACGGTGGCGCCAGCGTTGTAGCAATCGACCGCCTTCTGGACCTGTTCGGCAAAGCTCACCGGGATGTCGTCGCTATCCTCGGGCATGAAGCTGGGGGCATAGGGCGCCACCTGGATGACCAGCGGATTCTGGTATTCGGGCAGCAGGCTTTCGTCGAAGAACTGCATCGTCTCTCTCCCTAGAAAGGTTTGTCACCAATGATCCCTGCGCGCTCCATCTGGCGGACGCAGGGCGGGTAATCCATGACCGCGTAGTGCTGGGTGCAGCGGTTGTCCCAGATCGCCATCGAGCCGGGCTGCCAGCGCCAGCGCACCTGGTATTCGGGAATCTGCGCCCGGCCGATCAGGTAGTGCAGCAGGTTCGCCCCGCCCGGCGCATAGTCCTGCCCGTAGCGGACATTGGCGGCGGTGTGGAAATTGGTGAAGTGGGTGGTGAAACTGCAGACGTAGAGCGATTTTGCCCCGGTTTCCGGGTGCGTGCGAACCACCGGGTGCTCGGCATCGGGGAACTGGGCCTTCAGCGCCAGCCGCTTTTCATCCGGCATCCGTGCCCCGAAGCTCGCCTCGATCGAATGGCGGGCCTTCAGCGGGGCGATGGTTTCCTTGATGTGATCGGCCAGGTCTTCATAGGCCCGCTCCATGTTCGCCCACATCGTGTCGCCGCCAACCGGCGGACAGGCGACGCAGCGCAGCACCGCGCCCATCTGCGGCGCCTCGCGCCAGGTCGTGTCGGCGTGCCACGAGTTCTCGTAGAAATCGGGCGGGGAATTCTCGTCCTTGTAGATCCGCACGAGGCCCGGGTTCTCGGGATCGCTGCCCGCCACCGGGTGATCTTCCAACGGCCCGAACCGCTCGGCAAAGGCGACATGGTCAGCGCGGGCAATGTCCTGATCGCGCAGGAACAGCACCTTGTGGCTCAGCAGCGCGGCCTTGATCGCGCCGAACAGGTCGTCGTTGCGCACGGCTTCGGCCAGGTTCACCCCGACCAGCTCAGCGCCGATGTGCTGGGTGAGCCGTTCGATCCTCACAGCACGAACACCGATGAGCCGATGGTCTTGCCGGCTTCGAGATCGCGGTGCGCAAGAACGCACTGGTCGAGGGTATACTTCTGCCCGATTTCGACCTTGATCCGGCCAGCAGACAAGTGATCGAACCAGAACTTCGCCATTTCGGCGCGCTCGGCCGGATCGGCGAAGAAATCGGCAAAGGCCGGGCGGATGAAATAGACCGAGCCCTGCAGCATCAGCTGGAAGGCATCGAGCGGCGGGAACGGCCCCGAGGCGGTGCCGCAGCCGACCAGCACCCCGCGCCGTCGCAGCGACTTCAATGAGCCTTCGAAGGTGTCCTTGCCGACCGAATCGAACACCGTCTGCACGCCTTCGCCGCCGGTCAGTTCCTTGACCCGGGCAGCAACGTCTTCGCGGCGGTAGAAGATGATCTCGTCGCAGCCGAGCGAGCGGGCCTTCGCCGCCTTTTCCCCGGTCGAGACCGTGCCGATTACCCGCAGGCCCAGCAGCTTGGCGATCTGGATCGCCAGCAGGCCAACACCGCCGGCCGCCGCGTGCAGCAGGATCGTGTCCCCGGCCTTGAGCCGCGGGTCCGCCTTCGTCAGCCAATAGGTGGCGGACAGGCCGCGCATGGTCGATGCAGCGGCGGTTTCGAACGAGATGCCATCAGGCAGCTTGAACAGCGGTGCCGCCGGCATGACCCGTTCGGTCGCATAGGCTCCCAGCGGACCGCCATTGTAGCTGACCCGGTCCCCGACCGCGACGCTGGTAACGCCTTCGCCAACCGCTGCAACCGTCCCCGCGCCCTCGACGCCGATCCCGCAAGGCGGCTGCACCGGGTAGTAGCCGGAGCGAAAATAGGTGTCGGCGAAGTTGCAGCCGACTGCCCCATGCCGCACCAGCACTTCGCCGGGGCCGGGGCTGCCAATTGCAACCTCCTCCACCTTCAGGACTTCGGGTCCGCCGGTTTCGTAAAAGCGTACCGCCTTGGCCATGACCACTCGCTCTCCCAAGCTCTTGCGCTGGTAGCTAGGCCAGTCAGGGCTTGCAGTTTTCACATTTCATGACATTGTTTTACCAATTGACGCCAAGGAGCAGGCGATGAGCGAACTGGTCCGCGTGGCCGCGCTGACAGGCTATTTCGAGACAATGGCCGGCCTTGGGGTCGACCCGCGTCCGCTGCTGCGCGCGCAGGGTCTCTCCGCCGACCTGCTGGTCAACCCGGAGCAGCTGATCCCGGCCCGGGCGGCGATCCGCCTGCTGGAACGGAGCGCAGCGGAAAGCGGCTGCCTGACGCTCGGCCTGCGCATGGCCGAGGGCCGCGCCATGGCCAACCTGGGCGCCACCAGCCTGCTGATCGCGCACCAGCCGACGCTGCGCCATGCCCTGACCGCGCTTCGTGAATTCCGGGCGCGGATCAATTCAACCCTGGTGCTGCACCTGGAGGAGACCACCGAGGAGGCCGTGCTGCGCGAGGATTTCGCCCTGCGCCGCCCCGAACCGTTGCGGCAATCCTCCGACCTGGCGCTGGGCGTGCTGATGCGGCTGTGCAGCGAGGTGCTGGGGCCGGACTGGGCGCCCCGGCTGGTCTGCTTTTCGCACCAGGCCCCGCCGCCAGGAGAACAGGCCATCTTCACCCGCCTGTTCCGCTGCCCGCTCCAATTCGACAGTGAGCTCAACGGGATCATCCTGCGCCAATCGGACCTCGACCGATCCAATCCCCGCGCCGACGATCAACTGGCCCGCCACGCCCGGCAACTGCTCGACACCGCAATCAACCCGATCGAGCGCACGGCGAGCGAGGAAATCGAACAGCTGATCCGCTTGCTGATGCCGGCCGGGCGCGCCTCGATCCAGAACTGCGCGGCCTCGCTGGGCGTGACCGTCCGGACCCTGCAACGCATGCTCGATACCGAAGGCACCAGTTTCAGCACCCTGCTCAATGCGGCCCGGATGCAATTGGCGACCCAGTATCTCGCCAATCCACGCATGCGGATCACCGATATCGCCGATATGCTGGGCTACAGCTCAATTGCCGCGTTCAGCCGCTGGCACAGGCAAGTTTTCGGGGTGCCGGCACGGACCAAGCGGCGATAAGCGGAAGCATGGCGATAAGCGATGCCTGCCAGAACGACGGCTTGCTCCGATTGCTGCTCCAAAGCTGCCAATTTGGATCGTCCAACCAGGGCAACAGCAGGCCATCTGAAGCGGCGGCGGTCAGAGCTACCAATCCGGGGCTCTGTTCGCGATTGGCGCGCCCGGCAGGACTCGAACCTGCTACCTCAAGATTAGAAGTCTCGCGCTCTATCCAGATGAGCTACGGGCGCGCGCCGTGCATCCCATAGGCGGGGTTTGCCTTGCGCGCAAACCGGGTTAGGCAGGGCAGATGAGCACCAACCTGGCCCACCTCGACGGACAAAGCGGCGCGCGCCGCCATTTCCGCTATTTCGATTATGTGATGGCGGCCTTCGTCGCAATCCTGCTGCTGTCCAACCTGATCGGGGCGAGCAAGCTGGCGACGCTGGGTGGTTTCACCTTTGGCGCCGGGATCCTGTTCTTCCCGGT
Organism: Pseudomonadota bacterium; assembly: GCA_041182185.1. GTDB lineage: Bacteria > Pseudomonadota > Alphaproteobacteria > Sphingomonadales > Sphingomonadaceae > Novosphingobium. The sequence goes on along the minus strand of JBEGOD010000077.1, from coordinate 1,629 downwards.
ATCCTACGTAATCGGCGATGTGCTGACCGAGGTTTACGGCTATGCCAACGCCCGCCGCTGCGTGTGGATGGGCTTTGCCGCCATGCTGTTCATGGCCTTCATGAGCTATGTCGTGGTGGCCATGCCGGCGGCGGACGGCTGGGATGGCCAGGCGGCGTACGAAAGCGTGTTCGGCAGCACCTGGCGGATCGTCGCGGCCTCGGTGATTGCCTTCTGGGCAGGCGAGTTCGTCAACAGCTTCGTCCTCGCCAAGATGAAGCTCTGGACCAAGGGCAAGGCATTGTGGAGCCGGACGATCGGCTCGACCTTCTTCGGCCAGGCGGTCGACAGCCTGATCTTCTATCCGATCGCCTTCCTGGGGATCTGGAGCACCGAACAGGTGCTGACCGTGATGGTCACCAACTGGCTGCTGAAAGTGTTGTGGGAAGCGCTGCTCACCCCGGTGACCTATGCGGTGGTCGGCTGGCTGAAACGCCGCGAAGGGGTGGATGTCTTCGATGAGGGGACCGACTTCTCGCCCTTTGCCAAGGCCAAATCGGTCTGATCTGTTCCGGTGGACGGCCCCGTCCGAAGACGGGGCCTCACCGGCGATCTCAATCGGCGATGAGGCCGATTGCGAGGTAGACGAGCACCAGGCTACCGAAGCCCAGGATCGTGCCGAGCACCCAGCCCAGGCGGACCAGCGTGACATCGAGGTTGAAGTAATCGGCAATCCCGGCGCTGACGCCCATGAACTTGCCGTTGACCTTGTTGAGGCGGAAGCCGGCGGGTGCGCTGGTGCTGCGCGAGCGATCGAGCGAGTCCATTACGCGACAACCCCAACATAGGCACCCGAAGTCTGGGTCTGCGCCTGAGTCTGGGCATGGGCCTGGCTCGGCATCGAGACAGTGGCACCGATCAGGGCCAGCGACAGCGCGAAGGCCGATACAGCAGCCGTGAAGCGAGCGGGCATTTGCGAGAGACCAAACATTGAAATTTCCCTATCCATTTGAACCTTCCGCCGGATCATTCCTGCGGATGCCACAATGATTGCAGGGGCCGTGCCAGTTTCGAAAAATGGCGAAAATGCGCCGTTTTCGAATTTTTCGCTGAAACTTTCGCCAAGATGAATGCCATATTTTGGGGAAATTCACCAACTATGCGGATTGGACCTTGGGGTGACAGCGCCGCCCCCGCGCTCTATCGCACCGCCAATGGCGCTTGACCGCATCACCCTGACCCATTTTCGCAACCATCCGGAGACGCGCCTGTCCGGGACGGCGCAGTTCAATCTGCTGATTGGCGAGAATGGCGCGGGCAAGACCAACGTGCTGGAGGCGCTGTCGCTGTTCGCCCCGGGCCGGGGTTTGCGCCGCGCTGCCCTGACCGAGCTGCCCAGCCAGGGCGGCGATGGCGGCTGTGCGGTCAGCGCCGACCTGGCAGGCGGGGTCCAGCTTGGCACCGGGATCCGGGCCGAGCGCCCCGGCCGCCGCGTAGCCCAGGCCAATGGCGCCGAGATTCCCGCGCTGGGCCTGTCGGAATGGCTCTCGATCGGCTGGCTCACCCCGGCGATGGACCGCCTGTTCAGCGAAGGCGCCGGTGCGCGGCGGCGGTTCCTGGACCGGCTGGTGCTGGCGCTGGAGCCGGGCC
>JBEGOD010000076.1:0-12722 GCA_041182185.1 Pseudomonadota bacterium | reverse complement strand
GCCGCGCTGGCGGGCGAGCGCTCCATCCACGGCAGGCCGCCGCGCACCACCAGGGTTGGCAGGTTAAGCTTTGGCGCGGCCTCGGCCAGCCGGGCTTCGAGATCGTCGAGATCGATCTGGCCCAGCACGCGCTCGTCCCACAGCTTCTGGTCATGCCCGCGCAGCGCGGCAAGGCGCTCGGCAATGGCCTTGGCGAGGCCCGGATCGCGCCGTGCCGGCATGTCGACCAGGACCAGTCCGGCGGCGAGATTGGCGGCATCGGTCGCCAACGCCACCGTCGCAATCCAGCCGCTGCTGGTCGAGGTGACAACCACCGGACGGGTGCCAAGCTGGGCCAGCACCGCGCGCAGGTCCTCGATGTGGGCTTCCAGGTCATAGCGCCCGCTTTCGGGCCATTCGCTGCTGCCGTGACCACGCAGGTCAAGCGAGACGACGCGGCGTCCGGCCTGGACCAGGGCTTCGGCCACCGTTTGCCATTCGGTGCGGGTCTGACCGGCGCCGTGGACCAGCAGGATGGTCGGGTCATGCTCGTCGCCGCTAGCCTCGGCCTCAAGCCGCACGCCGCCGAAGCCCTTGAAGGTAAGGATCGTCATTTCGGCTCTCCGGATGGGCCGCGGCCCTGCCATTGCGGCGGGCGCTTCTCGGCAAAGGCGCGCGGACCTTCGCGGGCATCGTCACTGCTGCGCCAGGCAGCAAAGGCGGGATAGTGTTCCTGCCCGGCCATGGCAGCGGCCAGGCTCGGTTCCTCCAACCCGCGCAGCACCGTTTCCTTGGAAGCGCGGACTGACATGGGCGAGCATTTGAGGATCTCGGCGCACCAGCGCCGGGTGGCGTCGATCAGTTCGGTGTCGGGGACGACCTCGTTGACGAAGCCGAGCGCCAAGCCCTCCGCCGCCGAAACGCGCTTGCCGGTCAGGATCAGGCCCATCGCCGGCTTCGTGCCGATCTGCCGCGCCAATCGGTGCAGCCCCCCGCCCAGGGCGACCGCCCCGACCAGCGGCTCGGGCAAGGCAAAGCTGGCGCTTTCGGCAGCAATGATCAGGTCACAGGCCAGCGCAATCTCGAACCCGCCGCCCATGGCCACGCCATTGACCGCAGCGATGAGCGGCTTGGGGCAATCGAACCGCTCGATCAGCCCGGCGTAACCATGCGCCGGGTAGGAGCGATGCCCACCAGTCGCGACGGACTTGAGGTCCGATCCGGCACAAAAACCCCGCCCCTCGCCCGTGATCACGCAGATCTCCTGGGCCGGGTCGGCGGCGAAGGCGTTGAAGGCGGCCTCCAGCTCGTCATGCATGTCAGGCGTGATGGCATTGAGCGAGGCCGGGCGCGCCAGGGTAACCGTGGTCACGCCGCCCGCCGTGTCGATCCGGATGTTGTCCATGCCCACTCCGATGCAGCGCCGTTTCCCGCGGGGCAAGCCCGATCAAGGTCCAGCCTGTCAATTATCTCTGTCTAGCGGTGGACATATGCCTGCAATTAGCGACAAGGGCAATCGCCTGCGGCTATCGCACCGCCAAACAGAGGAGCTTGCCGCATGATCACCGTCCCCCGGTTCGACCTGACCGGCCGCGTGGCGCTGGTGACGGGTGCTTCGTCCGGCTTCGGCGCCCATTTCTCGCGCCTGCTGGCCGCAGCCGGGGCCGCCGTGGTGATGGGGGCGCGGCGGGCCGACCGGCTGGCCGCACTTGAGGCAGAGATCAAGGCAGCAGGCGGCAAGGCCCTGGCCGTCTCGCTCGACGTGGCGGACGAAGCCGCGACGATTGCCGCTTATGACGCAGCTGAAGCGGCCTTCGGCACGGTCGACACCATCGTCGCCAATGCGGGAATTGCGGACGATCAGATCGCCTTGAAGGTCGAGATGGATTCGTTCGATCAGGTCGTTGCCACTAACCTGCGGGGCCCCTTCCTGACCGTGCGCGAAGGCGCCAAGCGCCTGATCGCGGCAGGTAGTGTGGAAAAGGAGCACGGCCGGGTCGTGATCATCGGCTCGATCACCTCGAAGAAGGCCTTCCCGGGCTCCACCCCCTATTCCGCGACCAAGGCCGGGGTCACCCAGATGGGCAAGCTGATGGCGCGCGAATGGGCGCGCAAGGGCATCAACGTCAACGTGATCGAGCCCGGCTATTTCCCGACCGAGATCACCGGCGACCTAATGGAAAGCGAAATGGGCGGGCTGCTGCTCAAAAGCTTCGTCCGCCGCCGCTGGTGCGAGATTCCGGCGATGGATGTGCCGCTGCTCTATCTCTGCTCGGACCACTCGCGCTACGTGACCGGCAGCACGATCACGGTCGACGACGGGCAGCTGCTCTAGACCTTCGCCAGCGCCGTAAAGACCGGCCCGACCCATTCCTGCCGGCAGATCAACAGGTCGGGCAGGTAGGGATTGGCCTGGTTGTAGACCAGCGGGCTGCCATCAAGCCGCGAGACGTGAAGACCATGCGCCAGGGCCACGGCGGCCGGGGCGCAGTTGTCCCACTCATACTGTCCGCCGCTGTGCAGGTAGATTTCAGCCTGGCCCAGCACGACCGCCATCGCCTTGGCCCCGGCGCTACCCATTGGCACCAGTTCAGCGCCCAGCAGCTCGGCTACGGCCAGGGCCTCGCGCGGCGGCCGAGTACGGCTGACCAACATGCGAGGAGGGCTTTGAAGCGGCCGCAACGGCTGCGGATCGCCGCTCGACAGGGTTACCCCCTGCCCCGGCAGCGCCACTGCCCCGACCATGGCGACGCCATCCACCGCCAGCCCGACATGGACCGCCCAGTCACTGCGGTTCTCACCATATTCGCGGGTCCCGTCGAGCGGATCGACGATCCAGACGCGCGATTGCGTCAGTCGCGCGGCATTGTCCTTTTCCTCTTCGGAAAGCAGGCCATCATCCGGTCGTTCGCGCCGCAGCGCGCTGACCAGCAGGTCGTTGGCCAGCCGGTCGCCCTCGGCGCCGATCTTCAAGCCAAGTTCGGCGCGGTCGAGCCCCAGCAGCAGTTCGCCCGCCTGGGCGGCGAGCATGGCGGCGAGTTCGGCGTCGGTCATTTGCTGGGCAGACCAGCAGTGACAGTCAATTCAACGGTATTCACGCCGGTCTCCGCGTTCCTGGGCGGCACAGCCTTGCCCCTGCCGCCCGCCATTAGCCCGGTTGCGCGGCGCTGCACAACCGGGCAGTCTTGCCAGCCAAGGGAGAGACAAGAACCATGATGGATCCGCTGTTCGATTTCACCGGCAAGGTCGTGCTCGTCACCGGGGGGAGCCGGGGACTGGGCTATCACATGGTCAAGGCCTTTGCAGAGCGCGGGGCGGATGTGATCGTGGCCAGCCGCAAGCTGGAGAACTGCGAAAAGGTGGCGGAAGAATGCCGCGCGCTGGGCCGCCGGGCCATGGCCTTTGCCATGCATGCCGGGCGCTGGGCCGATTGCGATGCCCTGGTCGAAGCGGTCTATGCCGAATTCGGGCGGATCGACGTGCTGGTCAACAATGCCGGGATGTCGCCCGCCTGCCCCAGCCATGAAATGTCGGAAAGCCTGTTCGATTCAGTACTCAACCTCAACTTCAAGGGGCCGTTCCGGCTGGCCAGCCAGGTCGCCCACCGGATGAACCAGGCGGGTGGCGGCTGTATCATCAACATCAGCTCGATCGCCTCGCTCCAGCCAGCGCCGCAAGTGGTGCCTTATGGCGGTGCCAAGGCCGCGCTCAATGCCATGAGCATCTCGATGGCGCGCGAATATGCGCCCAAGGTGCGGGTCAACACCATCGCACCCGGTCCCTTCCTGACCGACATTGCCGAGGCCTGGACGCCCGAGAAACGCGAGGTTCAGCCGGTTGCGATGGGGCGTCCCGGCTATCCGGAGGAAATCGTCACTGCCGCGCTGATGCTGGCCAGCCCGCACAGCAGCTATACCACCGGCGCGCTGGTCCGCGTCGACGGGGGGCAATAGGACCATGATCGAGGCGGCCTTGCCCAAGCACCACGCAGCGACCCAGAGCGAGCGGAAGGTGATCCTCGCCTCCTCGCTCGGCACCGTGTTCGAATGGTATGATTTCTACCTCTACGGCCTGCTGGCGACGATCATTTCAGCGCAGTTCTTCTCGGGCGTGAATGAGACCACCGGGTTCATCTTCGCCCTCGCCGCATTTGCTGCAGGCTTTGCCGTACGCCCGTTCGGCGCGCTGGTGTTCGGGCGGATCGGTGACCTGGTCGGACGCAAGAACACCTTCCTGGTCACGATGGGGCTGATGGGCCTGTCGACCTTCGTGGTCGGCCTGCTGCCGTCCTATGCCGCGATCGGGGTGGCTGCCCCGGTGCTGCTGATCGTAATGCGGCTGGTCCAGGGGTTGGCTCTGGGCGGCGAATATGGCGGCGCGGCGACCTATGTCGCGGAGCATGCCCCCAACAACAAGCGCGGGCTCTATACCAGTTTCATCCAGACCACCGCCACGCTCGGCCTGTTCGCGGCCCTGCTGGTGGTGATCGGCACGCGCATGCTGGTGGGCGAGGAAGCTTTCAAGGACTGGGGTTGGCGCGTGCCCTTCCTGGTTTCGATCCTGCTGCTGGCGGTGTCGATGTGGATCCGGATGCAGCTTGCGGAAAGCCCGGTTTTCCAGAAGATGAAGGACGAAGGCACCACTTCCAAGGCGCCGCTGACCGAGGCGTTTGGCCAGTGGAAGAACGGCAAATGGGTGCTGATCGCGCTGCTGGGCGCGGTCATGGGCCAGGCGGTGGTCTGGTACACCGGCCAGTTCTATGCGCTGTTCTTCCTGGAAAAGATGCTGATGGTCGATGGGGCGACCACCAATATCCTGATCGCGATCGCGCTTGCCATCGGCACGCCTTTCTTCATCTTCTTCGGCTGGCTGTCGGACAAGATCGGGCGCAAGCCGATCATCCTGGCCGGTTGCGCCCTGGCCGCGCTGACCTATTTCCCGGCCTTCACCGCGCTGACCAAGGCCGCCAACCCGGCCCTGGCCCAGGCCCAGGCCAGCGCCCCGGTCAGCGTCATCACCAGCGATGCCGATTGCTCGGTCCAGTTCGATCCAGTCGGCCGCAACAAGTTCGACAGCAAGAGCTGCGACATCGCCAAGGCCTTCCTGGCCAAGGGCGGAATCAGCTACAGCAAGGTCGAAGCACCGGCCGGCACGGTCGCCCAGGTCAAGATCGGTGAGCAGACCTTCACCGCTCCCGATCCAAACGCGGTGACCGGCGAAGCGCGCAAGGCGGCGATCGCGGCCTTCCAAACGGAGGTCAAGGCGGCCCTGGCCGCTGCGGGCTATCCGGCCAAAGCCGATCCGGGCCAGATCGACAAGCCGATGGTCATCGCGATCCTGACCTACCTCGTACTGCTGGTGACCGCAGTTTACGGCCCGATCGCGGCCCTGCTGGTGGAACTGTTCCCCAGCCGGATCCGCTACACCTCGATGAGCCTGCCTTATCACATCGGCAATGGCTGGTTCGGCGGTTTCCTGCCCACCACCGCCTTTGCCATGGTGGCGGCAACGGGCGATATCTACTACGGCCTGTGGTATCCGATCGTCGTCGCTGCGGCGACCGTGGTGATCGGTCTCATCTTCCTGCCTGAAACCTTCCGGCGCGATATCGACCAGTAAGACTGCCACTGCCGAGACCCAAGGATCCACCGCGAATGCGCCTGCGTCAGATTGCCGATTCGATTGCCCAGAAGTTCAACGAAGCGCTGCGCTTTGTCTTCGTCGACCTGCTCAAATCCAAGGCCTTCGTCGATTTCTACCTGCACGAATACCGGTCCTATGAGGACTACCGGAAGGTCCAGATCTATCACAACTACCGCAAGCTCGGCCGGACTTGGGCCGATGCCGGGACGATGGACCTGCTGGCCGCATCCTTGCGCGAGCTAATCGGCCAAGGTCCGATCCGCGGGCTGTGCCACGGCACCCGCAACGGGTTTGAGCAGAACCACCTGAACCAGCAGCACGCCGGGTTCGAGGTGATCGGCACCGACATTTCACCCAGCGCGAAGGACTTTCCCAATTCGGTCGAATGGGACTTTCACGATGTGAACCCGGACTGGCAGGGCAAGTTCGATTTCGTCTATTCGAACTCGCTCGATCAGTCCTGGCAGCCGCGCGCGGCGCTGGAAGCCTGGCTCGACCAGGTCCGTCCCGGCGGGGTGGTGGTGATCGAATACAGCGACGAGCAGAGCCCGCTGGCCGCCGGCGAGATGGACCCGTTCGGCGTGCGCCCGGTGGCCGTGCCCTATGTCCTGGCCGATTGGTTCGGACACGATGTCTCGGTCTCGTTCCGCCAGGGCTACAAGGCCAATATCAAGAAGCCCAACTGGCTGTTCTTCATCCGCCGCAACACGCTCGCAGCGGCTGGCTAGAACCGCTCAAGCTGCGACCAGATCGCCGCGCCGCACCAGCCGCCCGGGCAAGGCACCGGTGTGCTGTCCATTGCGGTAGGTAACCTGGCCCGAAACCACCGTGGCGACGATCCCGTCCGCAGTCTGCTGCATGCGCTTGCCGCCAGCAGGGAGATCGTATTCGATCGTCGGCACGCGCAGTTGCAGGCGATCGAGATCGATCACGTTGAGATCGGCCTTCAGCCCCGGCGCGATCCGCCCGCGATCGGTCATGCCAATAAGTGCGGCGGCGCGGCTGGTCAGTTCGGCAATCGCCTCGGGCAGGTCGATCCGTTCGTCCGGCGCGGCATCGCGGGCCCAGCGCTGCAAGTAGAAGGTCGGGAAGCTGGCATCGCAGATCAGGCCGTAATGCGCCCCGCCATCGGCCAGCGCCATGACCGTGTGCGGGCTGCCCAGCATCTCGCGCACGGGCCCCAGGTTGCCGGTCGTGTAGTTCGCCGCGGGGAGGTAGAATACGGTCTGCCCTGCGTTGCCGAGCAGCGCTTCATAGGCATATTCGTCCAGCGACAGGCCTGCCGCGGCAGCCCGGGCATCGACCCGGTCCGGCCGCTGAGGCTCGTAATTCGGGCTCTCATCCCACTGATAGGTGCCGCGGAAGGTGCCGATCAGCATCAGCGTGGTCGGGTTGGTATCCTCAGGGCTTTCAGCCAGCAGCTTCGCCTTGAAAGCGGGATCACGCATGATCGCCACGCGTTCGGCCAACGGCAGGTGGGCAATCGCTTTGTAGCTGGGGTGGCTGCTGAAGTGATGCAGCGACAGGTCGAGCCCGAAGAACATCCCCACCGGCCGCGGCGCAACCTGACCGCGCATCGTCAGGCCGTCAGCAGCCGCCTGCTCAAGCCCCGCGAGGTGATAGCGCCAGCCCTCACCCGGCTGGTTCGGCACGTCGAGCAGGGTGAAGGACACTGGCCGGCCCGAGGTTTCGGCCACCTGGCGCAGGATCGGGAACTCGACCTCGGCCGGTTCAGCCGGTGCCGGGATGATCTGGAACACGCCGCCATCAGCATCGTTGAGCCCGGCGGCCAGCGCGCAAAGCTCGTCAACATCGGAATAGAGGCTGGGGGCCAGGTCCCCGGCGCGCGTGCGGTGCATGACATTGCGCGAGGTGGTGACGCCAAAGCCGCCGGCCGCGATCCCTTCGGCCACCAGGCGTCGCATCTCAGCCAGGTCCTCGGCCGTCGGCGCTTCCTTGCGCGCGGCGCGCTCACCCATCACGTAGACGCGCAAGGCCGAGTGCGGGATCTGGGCGGCAATATCGATATCGAGCTGGCGCTGGTCCAGCGCGTCGAGGTATTCGGGGAAAGTCTCCCAATTCCACGGCAGACCTTCAACCATCACGACTTCGGGGATGTCCTCGATCCCCTCCATCAGCTTCACCAGGGTGTCGCGCTGGTCCGGACGGCAGGGGGCAAAGCCGACGCCGCAGTTGCCCATCACCGCCGTGGTCACGCCGTGGCCCGACGAAGGCGAGAGCCGGTTCTCCCAGGTAACCTGTCCATCGAAATGGGTGTGCACATCGACAAAGCCGGGCGTCACGATCTTGCCGGCAGCGTCAATCACCTCGGCCGCATCGCCGTCGACCTGGCCAACCGCAACGATCCGCCCGTCCTTCACGGCGACATCGCCAACCAGCGGCGGCGCGCCAGTGCCATCGTGGATCGTCCCGCCGCGAATGATCAGGTCATATTGCGCCACGTCCCGGCTCCTCTCGATTGCTGCGGACTCGCATTGGTCCCGCTTGGCCGCAATCATTCCAGAGTGCGGCTCTCGCGGCAAGGCTGGACTAGAGCATCGTTGCGTAGAAGCTCTTCTCCAGCGGCAGCATCGCAGCGCCGATCGCGCAGGCATCGACCTTGGTTTCCGACAGGATGATGCTGGGCAAGGGGCGCGGCTCGGAGCGGCGGGCGTCGTCATAAAGCTCGATCACCGGGATGATCCGTCGCGCCAGCTCGACCGGCAGGCGCCCGCCCAGCACGATCGCCTCGCTATCCAGCAATGCGGCGATCGACGAGGCGATCAGCGAAAGCGGATCGCGTGATCGCTCGATCCATTCATCCACCCCGGGCCAGGTCATGTCAAAGCGCGCCAGCATGTCGGAAATGCCGTCCACCTCGACCCCACGCTTGCGGATTGACTGCAACAGGGTCTCCAGCGTCGGCAGCTGATAGACGTTCTGCGGCAGGATCAGGCCGATTTCGCCGCCATTGCCGTGCACCCCGCGCATCAGCCGGTGGTTGATGATCACCCCGCCGCCGATCCCCGCAGCGATGAAGACATAGACGAAATCGGCAAACTGGCGGCCCGCACCCAGGAAACTTTCACCGATGGCGGCGGCGTTGCCATCGTTCTCGACCCAGGCTGGCAGGCCCAGCTGATCGCTGAACAGCTGGTCGATCGGGACCATCGCCCAATCGTCCAGCGCGCGGGGCGGGTTGTAACGCGACTTGCCATCGAGACAGTAGCCGGAAATGCCGATCCCCACCCCGCAGAGGCGGTCACGCGCCACCTGGTGGCGGCTCAGGAAGGTCTCGGTCACCTCGCCCAGCCGCGAAAATACGGCCTGACGGCTCATCACTGGCATCTCAAGGTAATCGTAGGCCACGACATTGCCCGAGAAGTCCATCAGCAGCACCGACATGGCATCGGTCATCAAGGCCACGCCCAGCGAGAACGCATGATCGCTCGCAATCCCGATCTCGACCTGCGGCTGCCCGCGCCGGCCGCTCGACCGCTTGCCGCCCAGGCTGAGCGCACCCCGCGCCAGCAGATCGTTCACCAGTCGCGAGACGGTCTGCTGCGACAGGCCGGTTGCCTGGACAATCTCCGGCTGGGTTGCGCCGCGATGGCGCAGGACATGGCCGAGGATGCGCGATTCACTTTCCGACGGGGTCTGGAACCGGCCTAGATTGAGAGTCTGTGGCAACATCGCCGCAGGAAATGGCAGCTTTCCGGCAAGTCTGCAACATTACTACCCACATTAATACTCACATTGGGTTATATTAATGTGGCGTGAGTGTTATCCCGCCCAACAACAAGCCGAATCGAAACTCGGCAGGCAGAGGAGAGGTGACATGAAGGCAATTTCCAAGGCGGCCCTGCTGGGCGTTTCATGGCTGGCACTGCTGCCGGTCGCAGCTTACGCCCAGACTGCACCCGCAGCCGACGAAGAAGTGTCTGACGAAGCCGCCCCGGGCCAGGAAATCATCGTGACCGGCACCAGCCGCTCGCGCATTTCGCTCGATACCCCGCTGGCGGTCAGCCAGGTCGGTGAAACCGCGCTGGCCCGCACCGGGGTCAGCAGCCAGGCCGACATCCTCAACACCATTCCGACGATCAAGGCCGATGGCGGCGGCGGCGAAGTGGCCTCCAACGTCTTCGTCAAGGGCCTGCCCTCGGGCGGCCAATACCAGTTCACCCCGCTGATGTATGACGGGATCACGCTACTGTCCTCGTTCGGCCTCAATTCCTCGGCCTATGACGTTTACGCTCGCAACGATCTTGGCATCCAGCGTCTCGAATTCGTCCGCGGCGGTGTCTCGAACCTGTTTGGCCCCGGCTCGGTCGCCGGCCTGATCAACTACATCAGCAAGACTGGCGGCGATCAACTGGAAGGCACCGTCCAACTCGAAGTGGCGGAGAATGACCGCTATCGCGGCGATGTCGCGCTCAGCGGTCCGCTGGGCAACAACCTCTACTTCTCGGTCGCCGGGTTCTATCGCTCGGACAAGGGCCCGCTGCGCACCAACCTGGATACCAAGGGTGGCCAGCTGCGCGGCAACCTGGAATACCGCTTTGCCGACGGTAGCGGCAACATCAAGGTCCTGGGCCAGTACATCAACGACCAGGCGCAGTTCTACCTGCCGATCCCGCTGAGCGGCCCGACCCGGCAGCGCCTGGCCGGGAACGACGGCGCGCTGGTGGAATCGGTGCAGAACGATTTCGCCAGCGGCCTGGGCTTCCGCACGCCCACCGGCACCTTCAGTTCCGACATCGACGAAGGGGTCAAGACCAAGGGCGGCTTCATCGGCCTGACCTTTGAAAAAGACTTCGGCGACAGCGGCTGGGCGATCAACGGCAAGTTCAAGTACAGCGACTACAAGCACAAGTTCGGCCTGTGGTCGGATGGTGACGGCGTAATCAACGTGCCTGAAACGCTGCAAAGCTTCCTCACCAACCGCGGCCTGGGCAGCCTGGCCAATGCTTCGTTCACCTTTGTCGGCGGGGGCGCGGTCCCGGCCAATTACCTGCTGTTCGCCAACCGCATCACCGACCGGGTCCGGCCAGCCACCGATTTCACCGGTGAGCTCAACCTGACCAAGAACATCGCGACCGGCGGGATCGACCATGCAATCACCCTGGGCGGCTTCTACGGCCGGGCCAATGCGGGCGATTTCAACGTCACCACGACCTACCTGGCCGAGTTCAACAACACCCCGCGGCTGGTCAACCTGACCGTCACCAACCCGCTCACCGGCGCCCAGACCATCGTTTCCGCGAATGGCCTGCTCAATGCCGGGGCCGGCTACGTCAACAACCGCCACAAGGCCGAGCGGGTCGCCGGTTACCTGGCCGACCAGATGAAGATCGGCGATCGCTTCAACTTCGATATCGGCGCCCGCGTCGAGCGGATCAACGGCGATATCAGCCGCGAGCGGACCTCGACCGTGGTAACAGATGCCACCACCCCGAACCTCGCAACGGCGCTGCGCGACGTGGTCTGGGGCAACGGCGGGTTCCTGACCGGCAAGGTCGAGACGACCGAATGGGCACTGGCTGCAGGCGCGCTGTACAAGCTGACTGACCGGGTCAGCCTCTATGCCAACGCCTCGCGCGGGTTCTTCTTCCCGGAACTGCGTTCTGCCGCCTTCCGCCCGCTGCCGACCGGCACTGCCGCCAATGCCAGCGTCGTGCCCGGCACGCAGAGCTACACGGCCGAGATCATCAAGCAGGGCGAAGTGGGGATCAAGGTCAGCCAGCCGTGGTTCTCGGCCACGGCCTCGTTCCTCTACACCAAGCTTGAAAATCGCCGCCAGGTGCTGTTCGTCAACGACGGGGCCGGCGGGTTCATCGAGCGGGTCAACCTGGTCGGCACCGAATCCTACGGCGCCGAGGCGACACTGGATCTCAAGCTGACCAGCGCGCTGCGGTTCAGCGGCAACCTGACGATCCAGCAGGCCAAGTACATCGCCTTTGACACCACCCCAGCCAATATCGGCAAGGATGTCGAGCGCCAGCCGCAGGTGCTCTACAACGCCGGACTCTATTACGATGATGGCCGCTTCGATGCCTCGATCTTCACCAATTACACGGGTGACAACTTCACGGCATCGGCCAACACCATCAACCTGAAGGGCTGGAACGTCGCCAACCTCGATCTGGGCTATACTGTCCCGGTGGGTTCGTCCTCGGTTCGGGTCAGCCTGAACGTCTACAATCTGTTCGACACGGCGGCGGTGACAGAAGGGTCGCCGCGGCAGGATAACAACCAGGCTGCCAACGGCGCGTTCTTCGTCGGCCGTCCGGTCCTGCCGCGCCGGATCACCGGCCGCCTGACGTTCAACTTCTGAACGACGCGGAGGCGCGCAGCGGAGGCGGTTTGACGCCGCCTCCGCTGACCGGCTCCAGAGCACAGGTTGCGTCGCCCCCGAAAGGCAGGGATTGTCGAACCATGAGCAATCGCCAGCTATTGACCGACTACTTCCTGCACGGCGTGGCAGCAGCCAGCCCGCGGCTGACCCTGCCTGCCGTCCTGCCGAGCGATGCCCCGCGTGGCCGCACCATTGTGCTGGGCTGCGGCAAGGCGGCGGCCGAAATGGCACTGGTGGCCAGCGAATGCCTGGCTGGGCCGGTCAGTGGCTGCGTCGTCACCCGACACGGTCACAATGTTGCGATCCCGCCCGCCGGCATCGAGATCATCGAGGCGCGCCATCCCGTGCCCGACGATCTCAGCCTGAAAACCGGTGAGCACCTGCTTGCCCTGGCAGCAGAAGCCGGACCCGATGACCGGGTAATTTTCCTGATCTCTGGCGGTGGATCCTCCCTGCTCTGTGCGCCGGCCCCCGGGATCGGTTTCGACCAGAAGCAGGCGATCGGTGACTGGCTGGTCCGCTCTGGCGCTGGAATCGAACAGATCAACTTGGTCCGCCGGCACCTGTCGCGGATCAAGGGCGGCCGCCTGGCGGCCGTGACCGGCGCGCGCGGGGCCGAACTGCTGACCTATGTGATCTCCGACGTTGCAGGCGACGATCCGGCCCTGATCGCCTCCGGTCCCAGCATCGGTGCCAGCTTCGATCCCGCGGCGGCAATCGCCATTCTCAGGCAGTCTGGCTGGGA